>NZ_NEIU01000003.1:0-439623 GCF_002113595.1 Pseudomonas sp. B3(2017) | reverse complement strand
TCGCGCAGGGCCAGGGGGGCGACGGCTCGCAGGGGCTGGATGAGCATGGCAAAGACTCCGGTGCGGGTGGGCGACGGGGTCATTGGAAGCCGGAAGGGGCAGGGTGGCTACTGTCAGATCTGACAGGGGCGGGTGGGTTTGCGACCGGCGGTCATGCGCCTGCGGCGAGGGAGCAAGCGCCCTCGCCGCAGGTCAGGGGCGGATTTCGATCATCGTGCCGTCCGGCACCAGGTTCCAGACCTCACGCATGTCGACGTTGCGCATGGCGATGCAGCCGTCGGTCCAGTCGAGGGTGTGGAACAGGTTCTCCGGGTTCTCGGCGGAGTCCGGCGTGCCGTGGATCATGATCATCCCGCCGGGCTCGACGCCTTCGCGGCGGGCGCGGGCCGAGTCGCTGATGTTCGGGTAGGAGATGTGCATCGACAGGTTGAATTTGTCGCTGGTCTTGCGCCAGTCGATCCAATAGAAGCCTTCTGGCGTGCGTTTGTCGCCTTCAATCAGCTTCGGGCCTTTTTTCGCGCCTTTGCCCAAGGAGATGCGGTAGCTCTTGAGTGGCTTGCCGTCGGCGATCAGCTGCAGTTGATGGGCCGATTTGAGCACCAGCACCTTTTCGATCAACGGCGTGTTGGACGGTGTCACGGTGGTCACGAATGACGCCTGGGAGACGGTGACGAACGACAGGCAGAACAGGGCAAGCAACCAGCGCATTGAAACGATTCCCCAAAAATGAAGCAGATACTTTATTTATAGATGCCGTGCAGTCGCCGTCGCGGGCTGCGTACACGGGTTATCGGCCGGAGTGCGCGCAAATCAAGTGATGGCCGGCTGAACGAGCGGCGGGATCGACTCTGAGCGTACCGGGTAGGCCTCGGTGCGCCGGTCGGCGAAGAAGCATTCTAAGGTACGGCCCACGGTGCGGAAAGCCAGCTCGTCCCATGGAATGTCCGCTTCGTCGAACAGTTGCACCTCCAGGCTCTCGGGGCCGGCGGCGAAGTCCAGGTCCGCCAGTTCGGCGCGGAAGAACACGTGCACCTGGCTGATGTGCGGCACGTCGATCAAGGTGTAGATGCTCAAGTTGCGCACGCGGGCGCAGGCTTCCTCGGCGGTTTCGCGCATGGCGGCCTGTTCGAGGGTCTCGCCGTTCTCCATGAAGCCGGCCGGCAGCGTCCAGTAGCCCAGGCGCGGCTCGATGGCGCGGCGGCACAGCAGCACTTTCGTGCCCCAGGTCGGCACGCAGCCGGCGACGATGTTGGGGTTCTGGTAGTGAACGGTCTGACAGCTGTCGCAGACGAACCGCAGGCGCGAATCGCCTTCGGGAATGCGTTGGGTCACCGGGTTGCCGCACTGGCTGCAAAATTTCATGCTGGGGTTCCTGAAGGCTGCGCCTATCTTGGCGTGCGGCGGTGGCAGACGGCAAGTTGCCGTTTCGCGACATGGCGCCGTTCCAGGGGTTGGGCGGCTGCGGCGATTGGTGCATGATGCAGCGTAAGGCACAGATCGAGAACACTTATGCTGGATGAGCTGCTGCACCGGGTCAGCAATCACACGCCGCGCACGCTGGAGACCGACAAGCGTTTCCCCGAGGCCGCCGTCCTGGTGCCGATCACGCGCAACGACGAACCGGAACTTGTCCTCACCCTGCGCGCCAGCGGGCTCTCGACCCATGGCGGCGAGGTCGCCTTCCCCGGCGGCCGGCGCGACCCGGAGGATCCGGACCTGGTGTTCACGGCGTTGCGTGAGGCCGAAGAGGAAATCGGCCTGGCGCCGGGGTTGGTCGAAGTGATCGGGCCGCTCAGCCCGTTGATCTCCCTGCACGGCATCAAGGTCACGCCGTACGTCGGGGTGATTCCCGACTTCGTCGAGTACCAGGCCAACGACGCCGAGATCGCCGCCGTGTTCAGCGTGCCGCTGGCGTTCTTTCGCGAAGACCCGCGCGAACACACCCACCGCATCGATTATCAGGGCCGCAGTTGGTACGTGCCGAGCTACCGTTACGGTGGGTTCAAGATCTGGGGGCTGACGGCGATCATGATCGTCGAGTTGATCAATCTGCTGTATGACGCCAAGATCAGCCTGCACCGACCGCCCAAAAGCTTTATCAACACCTGAAGCCATCGTTCGAATGGCCGCCACCGTGAGCCCCGAGGAAAACACGATGAAATACCGCCTGGGCGACGCCCGCGTCGACACCCATCCGCAGAGCTGGGTCGCCCCCAATGCCGTGCTGGTGGGCAAGGTCAAGCTGGAAGAGGGCGCCAACGTCTGGTTCAACGCCGTGCTGCGCGGCGACAACGAACTGATCCTGATCGGCAAGAACAGCAACGTCCAGGACGGCACGGTAATGCACACCGACATGGGCTACCCGCTGACCGTCGGCACCGGCGTGACCATCGGCCACAACGCCATGCTCCATGGCTGCACCGTCGGCGACTACAGCCTGATCGGCATCAACGCGGTGATCCTCAACGGCGCGAAGATCGGCAAGCACTGCATCATCGGCGCCAACTCGCTGATCGGCGAGGGCAAGGAGATCCCGGACGGTTCGTTGGTGATGGGCTCGCCGGGCAAGGTCGTGCGCGAGCTGACCGAACCGCAGAAGAAAATGCTCGAAGCCAGCGCCGCGCACTATGTGCACAACTCGCAGCGTTATGCGCGCGACCTGGTCGAGCAGGAAGAATGACCACCCCAGAACGTCCGGTGGCGTCGCCCTGCGTGAGCATCTGCGCGCTGGACGATGACGACATCTGCACCGGCTGCCAGCGCACGGTGGAGGAAATCACCCGCTGGAGCCGCATGAGCAACGACGAGCGGCGGGTGGTGCTCGGGTTGTGCCATGAGCGGGCGAAGGCCAGCGGGTTGATCTGGATGTTGGGCGGCAAACCGGAACACTGAAGCGCGGCCATCGCCAGCAGGCTGGCTCCCATAGTGGATCCGTGTTGCCCATTGGTGTGGGAGCCAGCCTGCTGGCGATGGCGCCCGCTCCCTTGGCCCGGTGCCCGGCCTGAAGTACCCTGTGCGCCAATCCGACAGGTCGCCCCCCATGCTCTTTCTCATCGCCTACATCAGCAGCGTCGTGCTCATCAACTTCGCGTTCTCCACCGCGCCGCACCTGGACATCATCTGGTCGGCCTGGGGCGGGCTGGTGTTCGTGCTGCGGGACATGGTGCAGACCCGCTACGGCCACGGCGCGATCGTGGCGATGCTGGCGGCGCTGGTGCTGTCCTATGTCACGTCCGATCCGTCCATCGCGCTGGCCAGCGCCACGGCGTTCGCGGTGTCCGAGTGCATCGACTGGCTGGTATTCAGCATCACCAAGCGCCCGCTGCGCGATCGCCTGTGGATCAGTTCGGCCCTGAGCATTCCCCTCGATACGTTCATCTTCTTCGGCATGATCGACGCGCTGACCCCGCCGGTGATCATCACCGCGTTGGCCTCCAAGTTCGCCGGCGTCACGGCGGTCTGGCTGATCATGGCCTGGCGCGAGCGCAAACAGGCTGTCGCCGGCTGAAGCCAAAGCCTTCGGTTCATGTAAAATGCCGCGCTTTCTCCCCATGGGAAGTGCGCCTTTGGCCGCGACCCTCGACGATCCGCTGCTTTGAGGACCTGAGATGACCCGTATCGGAACGCCATTGTCGCCGACCGCGACCCGCGTATTGCTGTGTGGCTGTGGTGAGTTGGGCAAGGAGGTGGTGATCGAGCTGCAACGCCTGGGTGTCGAGGTGATTGCCGTTGACCGCTATGCCGATGCGCCGGCCATGCAGGTCGCCCATCGCAGCCACGTGATCAACATGCTCGACGGCGCCGCCCTGCGTGCGGTGATCGAGGCCGAAAAGCCGCATTTCATCGTGCCGGAAATCGAAGCCATCGCCACCGCCACCCTGGTCGAACTGGAAGCCGAAGGCTTCACCGTGATCCCGACCGCCCGCGCGGCGCAACTGACGATGAACCGCGAAGGCATCCGTCGCCTGGCCGCCGAAGAGCTGGATCTACCGACCTCGCCGTACCATTTCGCCGATACCTTCGAGGACTACAGCAAGGCGGTACAGGATCTGGGCTTCCCGTGCGTCGTCAAACCGGTGATGAGTTCTTCCGGCAAGGGCCAGAGCCTGCTGCGCAGCGCCGATGACGTGCAGAAGGCCTGGGACTACGCCCAAGAGGGCGGCCGTGCCGGCAAGGGCCGTGTGATCATCGAGGGCTTCATCGACTTCGATTACGAAATCACCCTGTTGACCGTGCGTCACGTCGGCGGCACCACATTCTGCGCGCCGGTCGGCCACCGTCAGGAGAAGGGCGACTACCAGGAGTCCTGGCAGCCGCAGGCCATGAGCCCGGTGGCGCTGGCGGAGTCCGAGCGTGTGGCCAAGGCGGTGACCGAGGCCCTGGGCGGCCGCGGCCTGTTCGGCGTCGAGCTGTTCATCAAGGGTGATCAGGTGTGGTTCAGCGAAGTGTCGCCTCGTCCGCACGACACCGGTTTGGTGACGCTGATTTCCCAGGATCTGTCCCAGTTCGCCCTGCACGCCCGGGCGATCCTCGGCCTGCCGGTGCCGCTGATCCGTCAGTTCGGCCCGTCGGCGTCGGCGGTGATCCTGGTGGAAGGCCAGTCGACCCAGACCGCCTTCGCCAACCTCGGCGCCGCCCTGAACGAGCCGGACACCGCGCTGCGCCTGTTCGGCAAGCCGGAAGTCAACGGCCAGCGCCGCATGGGCGTGGCCTTGGCCCGTGACGAGTCGATCGAGGCGGCCCGCGCCAAGGCGACCCGCGCGTCCAAGGCTGTTGTGGTCGAGCTGTAAACCGAGGCTCGCCTATCGCGGGCAAGCCCGCTCCCACAGGTCAAGCGGTGTTCACAGCTTTTGTGTACGACACCGGCACTGTGGGAGCGGGCTTGCCCGCGATGCTTTTGATCTTCTGTCAGGCAACCTGATTCAGGTCGTTGTGGCGCGTTTCCTTCAGGCACAGCACGGCGATCAAGCTCAGCACCGCCGCCCCCGACACATACCCGCCGACGTAACCCAATCCCCCCATCGCCACCAGTTTCTGGGCAAAGAAGGGCGCCGCCGAGGCTCCGACGATGCCGCCCAGGTTGTACGCCGCCGAGGCCCCCGTGTACCGCACATGGGTCGGAAACAGCTCCGGCAGCAACGCGCCCATCGGGGCGAACGTCACGCCCATCAGGAACAGCTCGATGCACAGGAACAGCGCCACGCCCGCCGTCGAGCCCTGGGTCAGCAGCGGCTCCATCAGGAAGCCGGACAGGATCGCCAGCACCCCGCCGCCGACCAGCACCGGTTTGCGCCCGTAGCGGTCGCTCGCCCAGGCCGACAACGGTGTCGCCGCCGCCATGAACAGCACCGCGAAGCACAGCAGCCCGAGGAATGTTTCGCGGCTGTAGCCGAGGGTGGATACCCCGTAGCTCAGGGAAAACACCGTCGAGATGTAGAACAGCGCGTAGCACACCACCATGGCCGCCGCCCCCAGCAGGGTCGGGGCCCAGTATTGGCTGAACAGCTCGACCAGCGGCACCTTGACCCGCTCCTGGCGGGCGATGGCGTTGGCGAACACCGGGGTTTCATGGAGCCTGAGGCGCACGTAGAGGCCGACCATCACCAGCGCCGCGCTGAGCAGGAACGGGATCCGCCAGCCCCAGCTGCGGAACTGTTCGTCGCTCAGGCCCATGGCCAGCGCCAGGAACAGGCCGTTGGCCGCCAGAAACCCGATGGAAGGGCCAAGCTGCGGAAACATGCCGAACCACGCCCGTTTGCCCTTCGGCGCGTTTTCGGTGGCCAGCAGCGCCGCGCCGCCCCATTCGCCGCCCAATCCCAGCCCCTGGCCGAAACGCAGCACGCAGAGCAGGATCGGCGCCCAGGCCCCGATGCTGTCGTAGCCCGGCAGCACGCCGATCAGGGTGGTGCACACGCCCATCAGCAGCAGCGAGGCCACCAGCGTCGACTTGCGCCCGATGCGGTCGCCGAAATGGCCGAACAGCGCCGAGCCCAGGGGGCGGGCGAGGAACGCGATGCCGAAGGTGAGGAAGGCCGACAGCATCTGCGCCGTGCCTGAGGTCTGCGGAAAGAACACCGGTCCGATCACCAGCGCGGCGGCGGTGGCGTAGACATAGAAGTCGTAGAACTCGATGGCGGTGCCGATGAAGCTCGCCGTGGCCACGCGGGCGGTTGAGTTGGCCGGCTGGGCGGCGTCGGTTTCGCGGTAAGCGGTATGGGTCGTCATGCGGTGATCCCTGACAGTCATGAGCTCCATTGGAGCGAATTATTATGGTCGAACACCCAGGGATGTGGGATGGGGCGCGAGCGCTGTTTCAGGTAGGAACAGTCGTCGGTGTGGTGCGGACATTGCCGGTGGTCAGGCCGGAACCTGTCGGTTGCCGGGTAGGCGCGCGGTTCGGCGGGGCTGGGTAAGCGCCCCGATTATAGGAAGCCGGCTAACGATCAAACAAGAGGACAAGATCCTGAAGGACGTCTGGCCCCTGTGGTGGTCAGACCGGCGCCGTTGCCGAGCTGGTGTGCCAGATCAGCACCTTGCTCACCCGGTTTTCCTCGGTTTCGAGGATCTCCAGCCGGTAGCGGCCGATCTTCAGGCACACCGCGCTTTCCGGGATGCTTTCCAGGGCTTCGGTCACCAGGCCGTTGAGGGTGCGCGGCCCGTCGCTCGGCAAGTGCCAGCCCAGGCACTTGTTCAGTTCGCGGATCGAGGCGGCGCCGTCGATCACCATCCGTCCGTCGGCCTGGGGGTGGATGTGCGGGTTGTCGAGGCTGTGCTCGCTTTCGAATTCGCCGACGATCTCTTCCAGGATGTCTTCCAGGGTGACGATGCCGAGCACTTCGCCGTACTCGTCCACCACCATGCCCAGGCGCCGCTGCTGCTTGTGGAAGTTCAGCAACTGCAGTTGCAGCGGGGTGCTTTCCGGCACGAAGTACGGCTCGTAGCTGGCGGCCAGCAGGGCGTCGCGGGTCAGTTGGCCGTTGTCCAGCAAGTGGCGGATCTGCCGGGTGTTGAGCACCGCTTCCACCTGGTTGATGTCGCTGTGGAACACCGGCAGGCGGGTGCGTTTGTTGTGGCGCAGTTGCTCGGTGATCTCCTCGATCGAGTCGTCGAGGTTGATGCCGTCGACGTCACTGCGGGGCACCAGGATGTCATTGACAGTGATGTTGTCCAGCGCGTGGATGCCCGCGACCGGGTGGGGCCGGCCGGCGGGGTGGTCTGTGGCCTCGCGGTCCGCCGGGGTGTCGTCCTCGCTCTGCTGCACGACCTGGGCCTTGCGTTCCAGCGGCCGCATCAGCAACCGGCTGGCGGCGGCGAACAGCCAGGCGAGTGGGTAGACGATCTTCAGCGGCACCGGCAGCAGCGCGTTGCCGAACGACAGCACGGCGTCGGGGTAGCGGCGGGCAAGGGTGCGCGGGAAGTGGTCGGCGAAGATCAGCAGCGCCGCGACGGCGCCGAGGCTCGCCGCCCAGGGGCCGTTCTCTGCGCAGAGAAAGATCGCCAGCAGCGTCGCCAGCACCACGGCCAGGGTTCGGCACAGGGTGTTGCAGAAGATCAGGCTGTCGAGCGGAAATGCGAGTCTGGCCAGCGGCTTGTCGCTGGCGCGGGACGCGGTGCGCTGCGCCAGCAGGTGCTGCTGTGCGGTTTCGACGGCGGTGAACAGGCCCGACCACAGAATCAGCAGGATGAACGCCGCGATCATAGGCCCTATGGGCAAACCGTCCATTTATGTCGCCCGTCAGATGTGCAGGATGTATTCGCGGACCAGTTTGCTGCCGAAGTACGCAAGCATCAGCAGGCAGAAACCGGCCAGGGTCCAGCGGATCGCCTTGTGGCCGCGCCAGCCCAGGCGGTTGCGGCCCCACAGCAGCACGCTGAACACGATCCAGGCCAGGCAAGCCAGCAGAGTCTTGTGCACCAGGTGCTGGGCGAACAGGTTCTCGACGAACAGCCAGCCGGAGATCAGCGACAGCGACAGCAGCGTCCAACCGGCCCACAGGAAGCCGAACAGCAGGCTTTCCATGGTCTGCAGCGGCGGGAAGTTGCGGATCAGCCCGGACGGGTGCTTGTGCTTGAGCTGATGGTCCTGCACCAGCAGCAGCAAGGCCTGGAACACCGCGATGGTGAACATGCCATAGGCGAGGATCGACAGCAGGATGTGGGCCAGGATGCCTGGCTCTTCGTCGATCACCTGCACCGTACCGGTCGGGGCGAACTGGGCCAGCAGCACCGTGACGGCGCCGAGGGGGAACAGCAGCACCAGCAGGTTCTCCACCGGGATCCGCGAGCAGGCCAGCAGGGTCAGGGCGATGACGGCGGCGGCGATCAGGCTCGAGGCGCTGAAGAAGTCCAGGGCCAGGCCGACCGGGGTCAGCAGGTGGGCGAGCAGGCTGGCGCCGTGGGCCAGCACGGCCAGCACGCCGAGCGTGACCAGCCGGCGCTTGTCGGCCTTGGCGCCGGTGGCCAGGCGGGTGCCCTGATAAAGGGTCGCAGCGGCGTACAGAAGGGCGGCGGCGAGGGTAGTCAGCAAACTGGGTGACAAGGGGAGCATAAGTCCTGTTAGGCAAGCCCGAAAGGCGCTGAGTGTGGCATAGATCGGCCACGGCACGAAAGACCGCATGACCCGACGGCGAGGTGTCCGCCGGCCGCAGTCTTCGCTATAATCCGCCGCCTGCCCACGCCGCAGGCTCGCCGGCCACCTGTTTGATTCCGGTTCGGGCCGCCATTATCCCGGTCTACACAGGGCCTGAAAGGATCGCGCAATGTTTGAAAACCTAACCGACCGTCTCTCGCAGACGCTGCGCCATGTCACCGGCAAGGCGAAGCTGACCGAGGACAACATCAAAGACACCCTGCGCGAAGTGCGCATGGCGTTGCTCGAAGCCGACGTCGCCCTGCCGGTGGTCAAGGACTTCGTCAATTCGGTCAAGGAACGCGCCGTCGGCACCGAGGTGTCGCGCAGCCTGACGCCGGGCCAGGCGTTCGTGAAGATCGTCCAGGCCGAGCTCGAAAGCCTGATGGGCGCGGCCAACGAAGACCTGAACCTGAGCGCGGTGCCGCCGGCCGTGGTGCTGATGGCCGGCCTGCAGGGCGCCGGCAAGACCACGACCGCCGGCAAGCTGGCGCGCTTCCTCAAGGAGCGCAAGAAGAAGTCGGTGATGGTCGTGTCGGCGGACGTCTACCGCCCGGCCGCGATCAAGCAGCTGGAAACCCTGGCCAACGACATCGGCGTGACGTTCTTCCCGTCCGACCTGAGCCAGAAGCCGGTCGACATCGCCCAGGCGGCTATTAAGGAAGCGAAGCTCAAGTACATCGACGTGGTCATCGTCGACACCGCCGGCCGCCTGCACATCGACGAAGAGATGATGGTCGAGATCAAGGCGCTGCACGCCTCGGTCAAGCCGGTGGAGACCCTGTTCGTGGTCGACGCCATGACCGGCCAGGACGCCGCCAACACGGCCAAGGCCTTCGGCGATGCGCTGCCGCTGACCGGCGTGATCCTGACCAAGGTCGACGGTGACGCCCGGGGCGGCGCCGCGCTGTCGGTGCGCTCGATCACCGGCAAGCCGATCAAGTTCATCGGCATGGGCGAGAAGAGCGAAGCGCTCGAGCCGTTCCATCCTGAGCGGATCGCCTCGCGGATCCTCGGCATGGGCGACGTGCTCAGCCTGATCGAGCAGGCCGAGCAGACCCTCGACAAGGAAAAGGCCGACAAGCTGGCCAAGAAGCTGAAGAAGGGCAAGGGCTTCGACCTCGAAGACTTCCGCGACCAGCTGCAACAGATGAAGAACATGGGCGGCCTCGGCGGGCTCATGGACAAGCTGCCGAACATCGGCGGCGTGAACCTGTCGCAGATGGGCAACGCCCAGAACGCGGCGGAGAAGCAGTTCAAGCAGATGGAGGCCATCATCAACTCCATGACCCCGGCCGAGCGTCGCGACCCCGAGCTGATCAGCGGCTCGCGCAAGCGCCGGATCGCCTTGGGTTCCGGCACCCAGGTGCAGGACATCGGCCGCTTGATCAAGCAGCACAAGCAGATGCAGAAGATGATGAAGAAGTTCTCCGCCAAGGGCGGGATGGCGAAAATGATGCGCGGCCTGGGCGGCATGATGCCCGGCGGCGGCATGCCCAAGCTCTGAAGAATCCGCGCCGGTCGTCGCACCGGCGCTGAACCCGCAAGGACGCGGGATCCACGGCAAACCCGCATACGGCGGGAGCCGACCGGCCGTTTTCAACGACGGCTCTACCGCAAATCTGCACGGCATGCCACAGGCGCCGGAAAAAGTCATTTGCAAAAGTCCGGATATTCCTTAGAATATGCGGCCTTTCGGGCACCCATGCCCGCTGTGCATTTAGATTTGCAGCACCGACTACAGGAACGATGTTCACATGCTAACAATCCGTCTTGCCCTTGGCGGCTCCAAAAAGCGCCCGTTTTACCACCTGACCGTAACCGACAGCCGCAACCCGCGCGACGGTTCCCACAAAGAGCAGGTTGGTTTCTTCAACCCTGTTGCCCGTGGTCAGGAAGTTCGTCTGTCCGTAAACGAAGAACGCCTGAACTACTGGCTGAGCGTTGGCGCACAGCCATCTGAGCGCGTTGCTCAGTTGCTGAAGGAAAAAGCCAAGGCAGCAGCCTGAGCAATATGAACGCGACGCCAGAAAAAGCGGACGACCTGATCGTCGTCGGCAAGATTTTTTCGGTTCACGGCGTTCGCGGCGAGGTGAAGGTCTTTTCCTTTACCGATCCGATTGAAAACCTGTTGGGTTACCGCAACTGGACGCTTCGGCGCGAAGGCGTGGTCAAACAGGTCGAGCTGGTCAGTGGCCGTTCCACTCAAAAGGATCTGGTCGCCAAGCTCAAAGGCCTCGACGATCGTGATGAAGCCCGTCTTCTGAGCGGTTACGAGATTTGCATCCCGCGAAGCCTTTTGCCCGACCTGACTGCCGACGAGTACTACTGGTACCAGTTGGTGGGTCTGAAGGTCATCAACCAGGACGAACAGCTGTTCGGCAAGGTTGATCACCTGTTGGAGACCGGCGCGAACGATGTAATGGTGGTCAAGCCCTGCGCAGGCAGCCTGGATGATCGCGAGCGGTTGTTGCCCTATACGGAGCAATGCGTGCTGGCCATCGACCTTGAGGCAGGCGTGATGAGGGTGGAATGGGACGCGGATTTCTAAGCGATGGCGAGCCTGCGCGTAGAAGTCATCACGTTGTTCCCCGAGATGTTCTCGGCCATCAGTGAGTACGGCATCACCAGTCGTGCGGTCAAGCAGGAGCTGTTGCAGCTGACCTGCTGGAATCCGCGGGATTACACGACGGATCGGCATCACACTGTGGACGATCGCCCGTTTGGCGGTGGTCCGGGCATGGTGATGAAGATCAAGCCCCTGGAAGACGCCCTGGTTCAGGCCAAGGCAGCGGCAGGGGAAGCGGCGAAGGTGATTTACCTGTCTCCGCAAGGCCGTCAGCTGACTCAGCCGGCGGTTCGCGAGCTGGCGAAAGAGGATGCATTGATCCTGATTGCCGGCCGTTACGAAGGCATCGACGAGCGTTTCATTGAAGCTCATGTCGATGAAGAGTGGTCGATCGGTGACTATGTACTGTCTGGCGGCGAGCTGCCGGCCATGGTGCTGATCGACGCGGTTACACGACTGCTGCCCGGAGCTTTAGGGCATGCGGATTCCGCCGAGGAGGATTCCTTTGCGGATGGTCTGCTGGATTGCCCGCACTACACCCGACCGGAGGTGTATGCGGATCAGCGTGTTCCCGACGTGTTGCTGAGTGGCAATCACGCGCACATCCGGCGTTGGCGTTTGCAGCAGTCCCTTGGTCGGACCTATGAACGACGCGCCGATCTTCTGGAAAGCCGCTCGCTTTCTGGAGAAGAGAAGAAGCTGCTCGAGGAATACATCCGCGAGCGGGACGATAGTTAACAACGTATCGATGGTAGATCCGACGATTTACCTTAGGAGCACAGCATGACCAACAAAATCATCCTTGCACTCGAAGCAGAGCAGATGACCAAAGAGATCCCTACCTTTGCACCGGGCGACACCGTTGTCGTTCAGGTTAAAGTGAAGGAAGGCGACCGTTCCCGTCTGCAGGCGTTCGAAGGCGTTGTCATCGCCAAGCGTAACCGCGGCGTGAACAGTGCGTTCACCGTTCGCAAAATCTCCAACGGTGTTGGCGTAGAGCGTACTTTCCAGACCTACTCCCCGCAGATCGACAGCATGGCTGTCAAGCGTCGCGGTGACGTACGTAAAGCCAAGCTGTACTACCTGCGCGACCTGTCGGGTAAAGCAGCCCGCATCAAGGAAAAACTGGCTTAATCCAGTCTCCGATGCAGAAAAAAGCAGCCTACGGGCTGCTTTTTTGTTGCCTGTCGTTTATCCACAACCCCGCAATCCCAGGCCGTACCCATGACTTCCCGCCAGCAAGAAATCGAACGCCGCACAGAGCTTTCCGTGACCCGCGTGACCAAGGCGGTCTTCCCGCCGACCACCAACCACCACAACACCCTGTTCGGCGGCACCGCCCTGGCCTGGATGGACGAGGTGTCGTTCATCGCCGCCACCCGGTTCTGCCGCCTGCCGCTGGTGACCGTGTCCACCGACCGCATCGACTTCAACCATGCCATCCCGGCCGGCTCCATCGTCGAGCTGGTGGGTCGTGTGGTCAAGGTCGGCAACACCAGCCTCAAGGTCGAGGTGGAGGTGTTTGTCGAAAGCATGAGCTGCGACAGCCGGGAGAAGGCGATCCATGGCCAATTCAGTTTTGTCGCCATCGATGATGACAAGCGGCCGGTGCCGGTGCTGCCGGGGTTTGCCGACTGAGCCGACTGGCTCGGCGGTTGCCCGTTTCGCTGCCCGTTCATGGGCTTGACGGTTCCTTGAAGGGGCGGGCTATGAAAGACTAGCGGCCATTTTTGACGACCACTCTTTATTTGCGCGCACCATGCCAGCCATCGACCATCCGCTGATTGACCAATTCCTCGACGCCCTGTGGCTGGAAAAAGGCCTGTCCGACAACACCCGCGATGCGTACCGCAGCGATTTGGCGCTGTTCAACGGTTGGTTGCAGGAGCAGCGCCTGGAGCTGATCGACGCCGGTCGCGAGCTGATCCTCGATCACCTGGCCTGGCGCCTGGAGCAGAACTACAAGCCTCGCTCCACCGCGCGCTTTCTCTCCGGCGTGCGGGGGTTCTACCGTTATCTGCTGCGGGAGAAACTGATCGCGGTGGATCCGACCCTGCGGGTCGACATGCCGCAATTGGGCAGGCCGTTGCCCAAGTCGCTGTCGGAGGCCGACGTCGAGGCGCTGCTGGCCGCTCCGGACTTGAGCGAACCCATCGGCCAGCGCGACCGCGCCATGCTGGAGGTGCTCTACGCCTGCGGTTTGCGGGTGACCGAGCTGGTCAGCCTGACGCTGGAACAGGTCAACCTGCGCCAGGGTGTGCTGCGGGTGATGGGCAAGGGCAGCAAGGAGCGTCTGGTGCCGATGGGCGAGGAGGCCATCGTCTGGGTCGAGCGCTACCTGCGCGACGGCCGCAACGACTTGCTCGGCGGGCGCCCCAGCGACGTGCTGTTCCCCAGCCAGCGCGGCGAACAGATGACGCGCCAGACCTTCTGGCACCGGATCAAGCACCAGGCCCAGGTCGCCGGGATCGGCAAGTCGCTGTCGCCGCACACCCTGCGCCACGCCTTCGCCACCCATCTGCTCAACCACGGCGCGGACCTGCGGGTGGTGCAGATGCTGCTCGGCCACAGCGACCTGTCCACGACCCAGATCTACACCCACGTCGCCCGCGCGCGGCTGCAAGACCTGCACGCCAAGCACCACCCGCGGGGTTGACCGGGGCCTTCTGCGGTCGTCATCGCCAGCAGGCTGGCTCCCACAGCGCGCGCGCCGCAGACACTGTGGGAGCGGGCTTGCCCGCGAAGGCGTCGGTGCAGTCGACACCGTCGCTGTCCAAGCCACAGGTTTCGGGTCGGGCCGACGTCTTGCGACAGGCGCATTCGGCCACGGAGGCCTTATGTGTTAGGCTTTGGCGGTTTGTACGATGAACGGTTATGACCCGGTGCCGCGGCACGGGCGTTCTGGCCGTTCCATCTGTCCGCCTTCAGGAGTTCCCATGCGTCTGACCCAGATTTTCGCGGCCGCCGCCCTCGCGTTGGCCAGCACCTTTGCCGTCGCCGACGATGCGGCGGAGAAAGCCATTCGCCAAAGCCTGGAAAACCTCCAGCTCGACGTGCCGGTCGACACCATCAGCGCCAGCCCGCTGCCCGGCCTGTACGAGGTCAAGCTCAAGGGCAGCCGCGTGCTGTACGCCAGCGCCGACGGCCAGTACATCGTCCAGGGCTACATGTTCCAGCTCAAGGACGGCAAGCCGGTCAACCTGACCGAGAAGACCGAGCGCCTGGGCATCTCCAAGCTGATCAACGCGATCCCTGTGGCCGAAACCGTGGTCTACCCGGCCGTGGGCGAGACCAAGTCGCACATCACCGTGTTCACCGACACCACCTGCCCGTACTGCCACAAGCTGCACGCCGAAGTACCGGAGCTGAACAAGCGCGGCATCGAAGTGCGCTACGTGGCGTTCCCGCGCCAGGGCCTGGGCTCGCCGGGCGATGAGCAGCTGCAGGCGGTGTGGTGCTCCAAGGACAAGAAGTCGGCCATGGACAAGATGGTCGACGGCAAGGAGATCAAGGCCGCCAAGTGCGATAACCCGGTCTCCAAGCAGTTCGCCCTCGGTCAGTCGATCGGCGTGAACGGCACACCGGCCATCGTATTGGCCGACGGACAGGTCATTCCGGGCTACCAGCCTGCGCCGCAAGTCGCCAAACTGGCGCTGGGCGCGAAATAAGTCCGCATCGTCACGGTTCGCCGTGACGAGCGTGGCCCGGCGGCGACATGGCCGGGCCGTCAACAGAGAGCCGCGATTGCGCGGTTGTTTTCACGGCCGGCCTCGCGTCGGCCGTTTCATGGGGAGTTCACAGTGAAACCGGTCAAAGTAGGCATCTGTGGGTTAGGGACCGTCGGTGGCGGAACCTTCAACGTACTTCAGCGCAACGCCGAGGAAATCGCTCGTCGTGCCGGGCGTGGGATCGAAGTGGCACAAATTGCCATGCGCACGCCAAAGCCTCAGTTCCAGACGACCGGTATTGCGATTACCAACGATGTCTTCGAAGTGGCCACGAACCCTGAGATCGACATCGTCATAGAGCTGATGGGCGGCTACACCGTTGCCCGCGAGCTGGTACTCAAGGCCATCGAGAATGGCAAGCATGTGGTCACCGCGAACAAGGCTCTGATTGCCGTTCACGGTAATGAAATTTTCGCCAAGGCACGCGAGAAAGGCGTGATCGTGGCATTTGAAGCGGCGGTAGCCGGTGGCATTCCGGTGATCAAGGCGATCCGTGAAGGCCTTTCCGCCAACCGTATCAACTGGGTCGCCGGGATCATCAACGGCACCGGCAACTTCATCCTCACCGAAATGCGCGAGAAGGGTCGCACCTTCGAAGACGTGCTGGCCGAGGCCCAGGCGCTGGGCTACGCCGAAGCCGATCCGACCTTCGACGTCGAAGGCATCGACGCAGCGCACAAGCTGACGATCCTGGCGTCCATCGCGTTCGGCGTTCCGCTGCAGTTCGACAAAGCGTACACCGAGGGCATCACCAAGCTGACCACCGCCGACGTGAACTACGCCGAAGCGCTGGGCTACCGCATCAAGCACCTGGGCGTGGCGCGCAGCACCGCGGCCGGCATCGAATTGCGCGTCCACCCGACGCTGATTCCGGCCGACCGCCTGATCGCCAACGTCAACGGCGTGATGAACGCGGTGATGGTCAACGGCGACGCCGCCGGCTCGACCCTGTTCTACGGCGCCGGCGCCGGCATGGAGCCGACCGCTTCGTCGGTGATCGCCGATTTGGTGGACGTGGTCCGCGCCATGACCTCCGACCCGGAAAACCGCGTGCCGCACCTGGCCTTCCAGCCGGACTCGCTGTCGGCCCATCCGATCCTGCCGATCGAAGCCTGCGAAAGTGCGTACTACCTGCGCATCCAGGCCAAGGACCATCCGGGCGTGCTGGCCCAGGTGGCGAGCATCCTGTCGGAGCGCGGCATCAACATCGAGTCGATCATGCAGAAAGAGGCCGAGGAACACGATGGCCTGGTGCCGATGATCCTGCTGACCCACCGCGTGCTGGAGCAGCGCATCAACGATGCGATCGCCGCCCTCGAAGCCCTGGCGGGCGTGGTCGGTCCGGTCGTGCGGATCCGTGTCGAATCCCTGAATTAACAGCAGCGGCAAGCGGCAAGTCGCAAGCGGCAAGTCAAAGGCAGTTCGGCTTTTCCTTGTTGCTTGCAGCTTGAAACTCGCGGCTCAAACCGAAGGTTTGAAAACATGCGTTATATAAGTACCCGCGGCCAGGCACCGGCCCTGAATTTCGAAGACGTCCTGCTGGCCGGCCTCGCCACCGACGGCGGCCTGTACGTCCCGGAAAACCTGCCACGCTTCACCCAGGAGGAAATCGCTTCCTGGGCCGGCCTGCCGTACCACGAGCTGGCTTTCCGCGTCATGCGGCCGTTCGTCACCGGCAGCATCGCCGACGCCGATTTCAAGAAGATCCTCGAAGAGACCTACGGTGCGTTCGCCCACAGCGCCGTCGCGCCGCTGCGTCAGCTGAACGGCAACGAGTGGGTGATGGAGCTGTTCCACGGCCCGACCCTGGCCTTCAAGGACTTCGCCCTGCAACTGCTCGGCCGCCTGCTCGATCACGTGCTGCAAAAGCGCGGCGAGCGCGTGGTGATCGTCGGCGCCACCTCCGGCGACACTGGTTCGGCCGCCATCGAAGGCTGCAAGCGCTGCGAGAACGTCGACATCTTCATCCTGCACCCGCACAACCGCGTGTCCGAAGTGCAGCGCCGGCAGATGACCACGATCCTGGGCGACAACATCCACAACATCGCCATCGAAGGCAACTTCGACGACTGCCAGGAGATGGTCAAGGCCAGCTTCGCCGACCAGGGCTTCCTCAAGGGCACGCGCCTGGTGGCGGTGAACTCGATCAACTGGGCGCGGATCATGGCCCAGATCGTCTACTACTTCCACGCGGCCCTGCAGTTGGGCGGACCGGCGCGTTCGGTGTCGTTCTCGGTGCCGACCGGCAACTTCGGCGACATCTTCGCCGGTTACCTGGCGCGCAACATGGGCCTGCCGATCAACCAGCTGATCGTCGCCACCAACCGCAACGACATCCTGCACCGCTTCATGAGCGGCAACCAGTACGTCAAGGAAACCCTGCACGCCACGCTGTCGCCGTCGATGGACATCATGGTGTCGTCGAACTTCGAACGCCTGCTGTTCGACCTGCACGGTCGCAACGGCGCCGCGATCGCCGGCCTGATGGATGCGTTCAAGCAGGGCGGTGGTTTCAGCGTTGAACAGGAACGCTGGACCGAGGCGCGCAAACTGTTCGATTCGCTGGCGGTGGACGATGCGCAGACCTGCGAGACCATCGCGCAAGTGTTCGAGCAGACCGGCGAAGTGCTGGACCCGCACACCGCCATCGGCGTCAAGGCCGCGCGGGAATGCCGCCGCAGCCTGGACATTCCGATGGTGATCCTGGGCACGGCGCACCCGGTGAAGTTCCCGGATGCGGTGGAAAAAGCCGGTGTAGGAAAAGCTCTCGAACTGCCTGCACATCTTTCTGATTTGTTTGAAAGAGAAGAGCGCTGCACCGTCCTGCCGAACGAGCTGAAATCCGTGCAGGCCTTTGTCAGCCAGCATGGCAACCGCGGCAAGCCGCTGTAGGCCCGAAAAGCTGTCACATTTTGAAGCCCGTCCGATGACGGGCTTTTTCATTCCTGCGTGCCACACTGCCCGGGTTTTCGCCCCAGCAAAGGACGGGTGAGTCGATCACGAAGGAAGTGGCAATGCTGTTCTACAGAAAAATGATGTCGGCGCTCGGCAGCCTGTGCCTGATGGCGCTGCTGGCCGGGTGCCAGGAAGGGAAGGCGGCGCAGCTGGCCATGCACGAGGGGGATGCTCCGCCGACCGCCGCCCTTGAACTGGACCCCGCCGAGCGCCAGTGGATCCGCGATCATCCCGAAGTGGCGGTCGCGTCGGTGCAGTACCCGCTGTACCTGTTCCAGGACGAGCACGGTCACTGGAGCGGCTTGAACAACGATGTGCTCCAGCGCATCGGCGCGATGACCGGACTGGTGTTCGTCCATCGCGAATCGTTTTCCACCGAGCAGATGCTGGAGCGGCTGAAAAGCGGCGCGGCGGACATCAGCACGACACTGGCGATGAACGACGAGCGCAAGGCGTTCCTGGATTTCAGCCATGCCTTCGGCGGGGCGGGCTGGGTGTTTGTCGGAAAGGCCGGCGCGCCGCTGCTCACATCGCTGGAGGAGTTGGCCGGCCGGGTGCTGGTGTTGCCCGCCCGGCATGCCCTGGAGGAGGCGATCCGCCGGGAGTATCCGGCCATCCGGGTACGCTCGGTCAAGACCTACGCCGAAGCCCGGGCGCTGGTGGAGAGTGGAGAGGCGCATGCCACCATCGAGAACGAGATCGGCGCCCAACTGTACCCGTCGGGGCTGCTCAAGGTGGGCGGCGTCGTCGAGGGACGCTGGGAGGCGGATCACTTGGCGTTGCGCAAAGGCCAGCCCGAGCTGCGCGGTATTCTCAACAAGGCCCTGGAGGCCTTTCCCGCCCAAGAGCTGCGGGCCATCCGCCTGAGGTGGCTGGGCGGAATCGCGCCGCCGCCCAAGTCCGGCTTCTGCTATCCGCTCAGTTGGTGGGGATGCTGGCTCATGTTCTTCGTAGGCGTTTTCGGTGTGCTGTCGATGGTCTGGAACCGCCGGCTGAGCGCTGTGATCCGGCAGCGCCGGGACGTCGAGCGGCATCTGGGCGATCAACTGGCCTTTCAGCGGGCCTTGATCGATGCCATGCCCGATCCGGTGTTCGTGCGGGATCCGGAAGGGCGCCTGGTCATGTGCAACAAGAGCTACGAGGAGAGCCTGTCGACCCGATTCGACCGGGTGCAGGGGCGCCGGCTGATCGACGTGGACACCTTGCCGGAATCCACCGCCCGGATGCTGCATGACGAATTCATGGCGCAGATGGGGTCGCGCAAGACCCGCTTCAGCAAACGCCGGCTGCTGTTCAAGGGCGGTCTGAGGGACATCTATCAATGGACTGTGCCGTTCTACGGCGTCGATGGCCAGTTGCGAGGCCTTGTGGGCGGTTGGACAGACATCAACCAGCGCAAGGCGGAGGGCGGGTCGGGATGCCCGTGAAAAACTAGGAAACGTCCTATAAAACGCGACCACTTTTCTGATGGGCGTCTGAAGGGGGGCTGCCCTAGAGTGGACGGCACATGCGGTGAGAGTCCGCGATTGTTGCCCGGAGGTCGTCCATGCGCGCACTCAAGATCCTGATACTCGAACACAATCCTTTCCGGTTGATGGCCCTGCACCAGATGCTCAACGCCGTCGGCATCTACGATGTGCTGACGGCACCGTCGCTCGCCTCGGCGCTCCGTTCGCTCAAGTGTCGGGGCCCGGTCGACATCGCCATCTGCGATCCGCAGCTCAAGGGCGGCGACGGCCTGGCGCTGATCCGCCACCTCGCGGTCGAGAAGCGGGCGCGGGGGCTGATACAGCTGGGCAATGTCGCGCCGAGCCTGTCGGCGGACCTCGACGCGCTGTTCAAGGCCCACGAACTCGTCTTGTTGGGGCGGTTGCAGTCGCCGGTGTCGGCGGTGCTGATGCGGGGGCTGCTGGACCGTTACCTCCAAACGGCAAGGCAATCGGCGAGCGCCTGAGCGGGCGGTTATGTTCCTGTCATCTTCGCCGCGCATGCTCTGATGCATTGACGATGCGCAGGTCCGGAGGTTCTGCCGGCAGAACTTTCTTCCCGGATCGCGGGTCATTCACGGTGTACACGCCCAAGGCACTTCGCTGCCGGACGAACGAGTGGAGATCCATATGGAAAGTATCAGTCTTTTGCTGGGCGAGGCGCTGAGCCCCTATCAGGTGACGGTAACGCCGAGCGGTCAGAACGGCGATTGCCAGGTGACGCTGCAGAACCCCGAGGGCACCGTCGTGCTGAAGCGCGGATTCAACCGGGCTCAGTTGGGCGACAGGCGCCAGCTCACGGACGTCGTCGACGGCCTGCACCGCGACCTGCTGATCGCCGAAGGGCGGCTGGAGCCCTGCGTCATCGCAGCCTTGCGCAATGCTGGCGAGGTTCGTCCTCCGGCGATCTGAGCGCCTAGGCAATTTTGTGGGAACCTTCCTGCGTTCCTGTCAGTCAGACCCCATGTCAGCAGGATCAAGCATTGTGCTCCGGTGCTTGTCGCCTGCTGTCACGAGGCTTTGTTGAAGGCCACGTTTGACCCCGAGATGGCTCCCCACTTCTCGGGGTTTCTTTTTGCCCGCCGTTCAGGGTGCCGACTGCTGCCGGAAGAACAGCCGTGCCTGCTCCAGGTAGTCTTCGCGCCTGTCAGGATCCAGCCAGTCGGCGTACAACCGGTTCAGGTGCTCATGGGGGAGGGTTCGCAGCAACTGGTCGATCTCGGCGATCGCCTGCCGGCCCTGGGTGGTGTCGGTGCAACCGACGTGGCTCGACAGGTACTTGTCCGCGCCGAGGATCGGAAAGAACAGCAGTTCGTCTTCGTCGATGTCGGCCTGGCGGGCCTGGTAGCGGATTTCCGGCCAGTAGCCCAGTACCACCTGCAACCGGCCCAGGCGCTGCATGGACAGCAGGCTGCTCACGGCATCGTTGCCGTAATGCGGGGTCAGGGCATTGGCCGGAGCCTGCCGCAGCAGGGTGTCGAGGTAATCGCCATAGCTGCGCTCGGCCACCACGCCGACCTTCCTCTCGCCGCTGGCCAGCAGTGCCGTCAGGTCGACTGCGCCGTCGGCCAGGAACGGCGTCAGCACCTCGCGGTCCCGGCGCCGAACCACCAGACCGTTGCTGACCGCCCGGACGGCCGGTATGGAGAAGGCGATCCACTGTGCCCGCTCCTTGTTCCAGAGCATCGAGGGGTCGCACGCGAAGGGGTGCTCATGCAGCATCTGCAGGCCGCGGGCGCGGTTGACCCGCATCAGCGTGTGTTCGTACTGCGGCATGCCGGCGATCAGCATCGGCATCAATTGATCGATCACGCCCTGGCCCTTCTTCGGGCCTTCGAAGATGGTCAGCGGCGGCAGGTCGCGCAACAGCCAGATCAACGTGGGTTTGGCCTGGGCCCACGCCGGGAGCGCCAGCAGGAAAAGCAGGCCGAACAACCGCCACGTCCACCAGTGGCGGGCGCGGTTGTGCGTTCGGTTCATCCGGGGCTTCAGCTTAAATGGCTCCGTCTTCGCGCAGCCGGGCGATCCGTTCGTCGTCGTAGCCAAGACCCTTGAGCACCTGTGCGTTGTGTTCACCCAACTGCGGCCCGACCCATTCGGCGGTGCCGGGCGTTTCAGACAGTTTCGGCACGATGCCCGGCATCTTGAAAGGCTTGCCGTCCGGCAGGCGGGCCTGCAGGAACATTTCCCGGGCCAGGTACTGCGGATCGCTGAACATGTCTTCGGCGCTGAAGATGCGGCTGGCGGGAACCTCGGCCTCGTTCAGCTTCTCCAGCACCAGGGCCAGCGGCAGTGAATTGACCCAGCGGTCGATCACGCCGTACAGCTCGTCGCGGCGGCTGTCGCGGCCGTCGTTGCTGGCCAGCGTCGGGTCGTCGGCCAGGTCGTCGCGGCCGATGATCTGCATGAAGCGCTTGAAGATCGCATCGCCGTTGGCGCCGATCTGCACATGCTTGCCGTCGGCGCTGGTGTGGATCGAGGAGGGGGTGATGCCGGGCATGATGTTGCCGGTGCGCTCGCGGATGAAGCCGAACACGTCGAATTCCGGCACCATGCTTTCCATCATGGCGAAGATCGCCTCGTACAGCGCCACATCGACCACCTGGCCGAGGCCGCCGTTGACCTCGCGGTGACGCAGGGCCATCAGGGCGCCGATCACGCCCCACAAGGCCGCGATCGAGTCGCCGATGGAGATGCCGGTGCGCACCGGCGGCCGATCCTCGAAACCTGTGATGTAGCGCAGGCCGCCCATGGACTCGCCCACCGCGCCGAACCCCGGCTGATCCTTCATGGGGCCGGTCTGGCCGAAGCCGGACAGACGCACCATCACCAGTTTGGGGTTGAGCGCGTGCAGGGTGTCCCAGCCCAGGCCGAGTTTTTCCAGCACACCGGGACGGAAGTTCTCGATCAGGATGTCGGCCTCGCCCAGCAGCTGCTTGAGGATCGCCAGGCCGTCCGGGTGCTTGAGGTTCAGGGTCAGGGACTGCTTGTTGCGCGCCTGGACGAACCACCACAGCGACGTGCCTTCATACAGCTTGCGCCACTTGCGCAGCGGATCGCCGCCGTCCGGCGATTCGACCTTGATCACGTCGGCGCCGAACTCGCCGCAGATGCGCGAGGCAAAGGGGCCGGCAATCAATGTACCCAACTCGATGACTTTCAGACCGCTGAGCGGTTTGCTGGAGAACGGCATGCTGAATCCTGTAGGACAAGGCGTGGCGGATACAGCGTTTTAACATAGCCGGCCGTCAGACGCGCAAGGTTGATCGCCATCAATTCGTGGATTGCCTGCGGCATCGGTTAGACTGGCCGACTTTCCACGTCTCAAGAAGCCCGTCCATGGCCCAGCCGTCCACCACCTACAAATTCGAACTGAACCTCACCGACCTCGACCGCAACGTCTACGAGAGCGTGAAGCAGACCATCGCCCGTCACCCTTCGGAAACCGAGGAACGCATGGCCGTTCGGCTGTTGGCCTACGCCCTCTGGTACAACGAGAACCTGTCGTTCGGCCGTGGTCTGTCGGACGTGGATGAAGCTGCGCTGTGGGAAAAGAGCCTGGACGACCGCATCCTGCACTGGATCGAAGTCGGCCAGCCAGACGCCGAGCGCCTGACCTGGTGCTCGCGCCGCACCGAACGCACCAGCCTGCTGGCCTACGGCAGCCTGCGCGTGTGGGAAGGCAAGGTGGTGCCGGCGGTCAAGACGCTGAAGAACGTCAACATCGCCGCCGTGCCGCAGGAGGCGCTGGAAGCCCTGGCCACCGACATGCCGCGTGCGATCAAGTGGGACGTGATGATCAGCGAGGGCACGGTGTTCGTGACCGACGACCGCGGTCAGCACGAAGTCCAGCTGACCTGGCTGCTCGGCGACCGCGGCTGAGGCCTTACCGGTTCGCAATTTCCCACACATTCAAGAGAAACAGCTGTCACCCCATGCGTATCGAACCTCGCCCGTTGCCTGAAACCCTGCCTTTTCTCGGTGATCTGCCGCCGCTGCTGACCCGTCTGTACGCGGCGCGGGGCGTGCAGTCCGAGTCGGAACTGGACAAGAGCCTGGCGCGGCTGATTCCGTTCCAGCAGCTCAAGGGCATCGATGCGGCGGTGGATCTGCTGGTGACGGCGCTGGACCTTCGGCAGCGGATCCTGATCGTCGGCGACTTCGACGCCGACGGCGCGACCGCCAGCACCGTGGGCGTGCTGGGCCTTCGTCTGTTGGGGGCGGCCCATGTGGATTACCTGGTGCCGAACCGTTTCGACTACGGCTACGGCCTGACCCCGGAAATCGTCGAGGTGGCCAAGACCCGCGAGCCGCACCTGCTGATCACGGTGGACAACGGCATCTCCAGCGTCGACGGCGTGGCGGCGGCGAAGCGGGCCGGGTTCAAGGTGCTGATCACCGATCACCACTTGCCCGGCGACGAGCTGCCGCAGGCCGACGCGCTGGTCAACCCGAACCAGCCCGGCTGCGAATTCCCGAGCAAGGCGCTGGCCGGGGTCGGGGTGATTTTCTATGTGCTGATGGCCTTGCGCGCACGCCTGCGCAGCCTCGGCCGCTACGACAGCCAGCCGCAGCCGAACATCGGCGAACTGCTGGATCTGGTGGCGCTGGGCAGCGTCGCCGACGTGGTGCCGCTGGACGCCAACAACCGGATCCTGGTGCACCAGGGGCTGGAGCGGATCCGCGTCGGGCGCGCGCGGCCGGGGATCAAGGCGATCCTGGAAGTGGCCAAGCGCGATGCGTCGCGCATCACCTCCACGGACCTTGGCTTCATCGTCGGCCCGCGCCTCAACGCGGCCGGCCGACTGGACGACATGAGCCTGGGCATCGAGTGCCTGCTGACCCAGGACGCCGCGCTGGCCCGGGAAATGGCCGCGCAGTTGGACGGCATGAACCAGGATCGCAAGTCCATCGAGCAGGGCATGCAGCGCGAAGCCATGGCCCAGCTCAAGGACCTGCCGGTGGAGTCGATGCCGTTCGGCCTGTGCCTGTTCGACCCGGAATGGCACCAAGGGGTGATCGGCATCCTCGCCTCGCGGATGAAGGAGCGCTATCACCGCCCGACCATCGCCTTCGCCGATGCCGGCGACGGTCTGCTCAAGGGCTCGGGCCGTTCGGTGCAGGGCTTTCACATCCGCGATGCCCTGAGCGTGGTGGCGGCGCAGCATCCGCACTTGATCACCAAGTACGGCGGCCACGCGATGGCGGCGGGCCTGACCTTGCCGCAGGAGCACTTTCCGCTGTTCGCCGAAGCGTTCGACGCGGAGGTGCGCCGACAGCTCCGTGAAGAGGACCTCACCGGGCGCCTGCTGTCGGACGGCACGCTGGCGGTGGAGGAGTTCCATCTGGAGCTGGCCCGCGCCTTGCGCCATGCAGGCCCCTGGGGGCAGCACTTCCCGGAGCCGCTGTTCCATGGCGTGTTCCAGTTGGTCGAGCAGCGGGTGGTCGGCGAGCGGCACCTCAAGGTGGTGCTCAAGAGCGAATGCGGTTCGGTGAAGCTGGACGGCATCGCGTTCGGCATTGACCGTGACATCTGGCCGAACCCGACCATCAAGTGGGTGGAACTGGCCTACAAGCTCGACCTCAACGAGTTCCGCGGCAATGAGACCGTGCAACTGATGATCGCCCACATCGAACCGCGTTAAGCCCAGCGCCAGCAGGCTGGCTCCCACAGCAACCGTGCCGTGCACAGGGTTGTGGGAGCGGCGGCCGGGCGGGGCGGCACCGAATCGCTCGCAACTCCGCCATCCTCCCCGGATGTCGTCTAGGCTCTAAACACTGCTTGATTGGCCTTGTGACGTCTTGTCGAGTTTTTTGCCCGCGGGGGCGGGTGCTGCATCCTTTCCTGTCACTCGTCGACTTTTCAAACAGAACCCTGGAGCCTGCCCACTGAATTGAGAGGTGCCCCATGAGTCTGCTGCTTGAGCCCTTTACCCTTCGCCAACTGACCTTGCCCAACCGCATTGCCGTGTCGCCGATGTGCCAGTACTCCAGCGTCGACGGCCTGGCCAACGACTGGCACCTGGTGCACCTCGGCAGCCGTGCGGTGGGCGGCGCCGGCCTGGTGTTCACCGAAGCCACGGCCGTCACCGCCGACGGCCGGATCACCGCGCAGGACCTCGGCCTGTGGAACGACGAGCAGATCGAACCCCTGCAACGCATCACCCGGTTCATCACCGCCCAGGGCGCCGTGGCCGGCATTCAGCTGGCCCATGCCGGGCGCAAGGCCAGCACCTTCCGCCCGTGGCTGGGCAAGCACGGCAGTGTCAAGCCGGCGGACGGCGGCTGGACGCCGGTGGGGCCGTCGCCGATCGCGTTCGACCCGCAGCACACCCAGCCCCGGCAGCTCGATGAAGGGCAGATCGCCGAGGTCGTCCAGGCCTTCGTCGCGGCGGCCAAACGAGCGTTGGCGGCGGGGTTCAAGGTGGCCGAAGTGCATGCCGCCCACGGCTATCTGTTGCATCAGTTCCTGTCGCCGTTGAGCAACCAGCGCCGGGATCAGTACGGTGGCTCGTTCGAGAACCGTATCCGCCTGGTGCTGCAAGTCACCGAGGCCGTGCGGGCGGTGTGGCCGCAAGAGTTGCCGGTGTTCGTTCGGGTGTCGGCCACCGATTGGGTGGAGGACGGCTGGAACCCGGACGAAACCGTGGAGCTGGCGCGGCGCCTCAAGGCCCTGGGCGCTGATCTGGTCGATGTGTCGTCGGGCGGCACCGCCGCGAACGCCGAGATCCCCGTGGGGCCCGGCTACCAGACCCGGTTTGCCGAACGGGTGCGTAAGGAGTCGGGGATATCCACAGGCACCGTGGGCATGATCACCGAACCGGCCCAGGCCGAGCACATCCTGCGCACCTGTCAGGCCGACATCATCTTCCTCGCCCGCGAATTGCTGCGCGACCCGTACTGGCCGCTGCACGCCGACGACGACCTGGGCGGGCGCAAGGCGACCTGGCCGGCGCAGTACCAGCGCGCGACGCACCGCGACCAGCCGATCCACGAGTCTGACCTGCGGGATTGATCGCCGGTTCGCTCCGGCCTATAAAGACCCGCCGCAGGTACGGCGGGTTTTTTCTGGCCTGCCGAAACGTGAACACAAAGGATTGAGCCCCGCATGCTGAACGAACGCGCCTTGACCGAAGACGATCTGCCGCTGCTGGCGCTGATCGACCGCACCGAACTGATCGAACAGTGCTATCGCCTGGAGAACGGCGAACTGGTGCTGTACCCGGTGCACTACGACATGCGCGGCTGGCCGGAGGGCGAGGCGCAGCGCGATGCCGTGACGCTGACGGAATGCTTCAGGCGCGGCGGCTGGTTCTACGGGGTGTTCGACGGGCAGGTGCTGGTGGCGGCGGTGGTTGTGGATAACCGGGTCATCCGCAACGGGGACTTGCGCATGCGCCAGTTGAAGTTCCTGCACATCAGCCATGGTTGGCGGGGGCGCGGGCTGGGGTCGCGGCTGTTTGCCCTGGCTTGCGGGCAAGGGCGGGAAACGGGGGCGCAGGCGCTGTACGTGTCGGCCACCGAGTCGCGCAATACCGTGGAGTTCTATCTGCGCCAGGGGTGTCGGCTGGTGAAGCGGCCGGATCCTGAACTGTTCGAGCTTGAGCCGCTGGACATTCACCTGTATCGCCCGCTGGACTGAGTCGGCTGCCGGCGATGATGTCGGACGCAAAGGCCTCTTCGCCAGCAGGCTGGCTCCCACAAGGAACCGGGGTGAATACCGAATCTGCGGTCACCGCAAACCCTGTGGGAGCCAGCCTGCTGGCGATGGCGCCCGTCAGGGCGCCGCAAAGCCTCAGGTGTACTTGCGCTTGTCCGGCGCCGGCGGGAAGTACTGGTACAGCCAGGTCTCGCTCAGCGTGCGGTCGTTGGTGCGGATGAACAGGCGCAGTTCCACCGGATCCACGCTGTCGTTGGTCGGGTACCAGTCGAACAGGATCCGGTAGCCCTTGATGTCGTCCAGCGCCAGCACGCTGAAGTCCTGCACCTTGCCGTTGGAGCAGGTCACCACCGGTTCGATCCCGGTGCCCTGTGGCAGGCGCTCCAGGCCGCCGCCGGTGAAGTCCACGGCGAAGCGGCGGGCCCAGACCTCAGGGTAATGCTCGCCCGGGGCCCAGCCCTCGGTGAAGCCGCCCATGCCGGAACGGGTGGCGTGCACCCGCGCCAGCGGCGTGCCGACCGGCGGCAGGGCGCTCCAGTAGAGCTTGTAGCCGTAGTTCAGCGAGTCGCCGGCGGCCACCGGTTTCTTCGGTGTCCAGAAGGCCACGATGTTGTCCATGGTCTCGCCGGTGGTCGGGATCTCCAGCAGATCGACCGAGCCTTCGCCCCAAGGGGTCGTCGGCTCGACCCACAGGCTCGGGCGACGGCTGTACCAGTCCACGGTGTCCTGGTAGTTGGCGAACTCGTGGTCGGTCTGCACCAGGCCGAAGCCTTTCGGATCCTTGTCGGAGAACGCGTTGAACTGCAGGGTCGCCGGGTTGTTCAGCGGACGGCAGATCCATTCGCCGTTGCCGCGCCACATGGCCAGGCGATCCGAGTCGTGGATCTGCGGGTGGATGGTGTCGCACATGCGCCGCTCGTGGGTGCCGCAGCTGAACATGCTGGTCATCGGCGCAATGCCCAGTTGGTCGATGGCGGTGCGGGCGTTGACGTGGGCGTCGACCTCCATCACCACGCGCTCGGCCTGGCAATCGATGTCGAAGCGGTAGGCGCCGGTGGCGCTCGGCGAATCGAGCAGGGCGTAGACCACGAAACGGGTGGCGTTCTGGTCAGGGGTCTCGAACCAGAATTTGGTGAAGTCAGGGAATTCTTCGCGCTTCTTGGCGTAGGTGTCGATGGCCAGGCCTCGGGCCGACAGGCCGTATTGGCCGGTGGCGTCCACCGCGCGGAAGTAGCTGGCGCCGAGGAACGACACCACGTCGTGGCGGTCCAGCTCCGGCGCCTTGAACAGCTTGAAGCCGGCGAAGCCCAGGTCGCCCTTGAGCTGCTGGGTGTCGACCGAGGTGTTCTCGTAGTTGAACAGCGACGGCCGGAAGTGCACCTCGCGGGCCATGCGGGTCTTGGTGTCGACGCTGTACATGCGCACCGGTTGACGGAAACCCATGCCGACGTGGAAGAACTGCACGTCGAGCTGGCCCTTGTTGTCCTTCCACAAAGAATGCTCGCCGTCGTAGCGGATGGCGTTGAAGTTCTGCGGGGTCATGGTCGCCAGGGTCGGCGGCAGCACTTGCTTGGTGTCCTGGTAGGCGCTGCTGGCCAGTTGCTTGGCCTGACGTTTGAGCGTCTCGAAATCGAAGGCCTGGGCCTCGCCGTCGGCGGCGCCGCTGCCGCTGGCGGCCCAGGCGCGGGCAGCCAACAGGCCGCTGGCGGAAAGGCCGGTGTAGGCCGCAATGGCCATGGACGCTTTGAGCAAATTCCTGCGGTGCATAAGTACAACCTGTCGTGGGCAATCCCGCGCCTTTCCTGGCACGTGCTGGATCAGAGATGAGGGTTCGGACAAGCCTTCGGCCAAACGCTGCGGACTATAAACAGATGCGCGCTAGCTTAAACCGTTCGCTTGAATTGCAAAATTCGTTGATAGCACGGCGCTAGCGTCTCAATGAAACAAGACGTTACGGTTAATTTATCCGACAGGGTTTTCTGATTTAGAGGGCATTTCTGCTTTTTTCGATTAATTACTCTAAAAACCGCTTTCCAGCGCCGATTAAATTTCTATCCTAGGGGCATGGCCGGCCACGATCCGTCGGGCCGGCGGGGGCTCAGATCGCTCCTGAAGGGAGCAGGGCGATGCGGTTTTCAGGAAATTCTTTGACGTATTGGAGAAGGACATCGTCCATGGCAAAAGCACAAGGCATCACCGAAATGTTGGGCATCTTTCCCTGCCTGGGCAGCCGGCGAAGGCGCAGGCTCAGCTCCGAGGAACTGAAACTGGTGGAGCGCTACCGCGAGCTGTCGGAAAGCGACCGGATCGCAATGCGCTACTTGGTGGACGCGATGCGCAGCGTTTCGCGGTTTTGAGCGGCAAGGCAACCCGCCGCGCCCGGCGCGGCGGGTTCACCAGTCCTGTGGGCGTTCTGTGCGTTGGTGCAGAATGCGCAGCACCTGTACCTGGCCTTGCACGAACCGGTAAGGCGCTACGAAGGGATACCGGCTCACCACCAGTTCGCGGATATCAGGCAAGACGGACGGTCTGCCTGAACCAGGGAACCGGCTCAACCGGTCAAGGGATTGAAGTATTGCGTCCACTGCTGCAAACGCCGCATTGGCGCCTGACTGCCTTTGGTCGTACTCGTGGACCACATCGAGATCGTTTTCAGCCCGTTCAGTCAGTGCGACGTTCAGCATGCTTTGCCCACTTAGCCTTCACGGCATCCAGGTCGGTGAGATTGCCCGCATCGGCATCGGCGATTCCCTCGCTGATGGCTTGCAGGTGCCAGGATTCGGCCTCCACATATCGGGCCAGCGCGCGCTTGAGGTGGTATTGACGGTCCCGGTCAGTGGCGGCGGCCAACTGATCCAGTTGTTGGGCAAGCAACGCTTCGACACGGAAGGATAAAACTGGCGAAGCCATGGGGCGGCTCTCCTGATCTGTATACGCTTTCAACAACGTAGACACCCTTGGCAGAAGTGGTGCCAGCGTCAACCGGGCAAGCGTTCGACGGCTGACGAAACTGTAGCGGCCGTTGCCGTCTCAGCGTGCCGGATTGTGTTGCGAAAAATGATTCGTCCCGAAAGACCGCCCCGCAGCCTCCATCGCTACGGGGCGATTGACTTCAGCGCCCCACCTTCCACGCATCCCCGGCCGGTGCCTTGCCGTGGTCGTACGGCTTGCCCATCCACATGTACAGCAGGCCCAACCCCACCACGATGGCGGTGCTGAGCACCATCGCGTAGTTGATGTACCACGCCGCGTCCGGCGTGCGCGGCCAGGCCATGTTGACGATGGCGCCGACGCCGTACACCAGCGCGCCGATGTTCACCGGCCAGCCCCAGGCGCCGAGGGTGAACTTGCCGCTCGGCTTCCAGCCTTTGGTCCGCGCGTACAGCGCCGCCAGCACGATCATCTGGAACGCCAAGTAGATGCCGATGGCGGCGAAGCTGACGATGGTGGCCACGGCGTCTTGCAGGAAGAAACCCAAGGCGATGATCAGGCCGGGCAGGACGCCGGACACGAACAGCGCCGCCACCGGAACCTGGGTCGTGGGAGAAATCCGTTTCAGCAGTCGGCTGCCGATCACCATCTCGTCACGGGCGTAGGAATACAGCAGACGGCTCGCCGCCGCTTGCAGGCTGATGACGCAGGAGATGAAGGAAATCATCACCACGCCCATCACCACTTTCGAGCCCACCGGGCCGAAGGCGTTGTTGAGGATGGTGGTGACCGGGTCCTTGTCGGTGCCGTTGATCACCGCCTGCATGTCCGGCACGGCGAGGATCAGCGCAAGGCAGGCGAACATCGCCGCGATGCCGCCGATGTAGATGGTCATGCGCATGGCCACCGGGATCCGCTTGCTCGGGTTCGGCGTCTCTTCGGCGACGTCGCCGCAGGCCTCGAAGCCGTAGTAGAGGAACATCCCCGCCAGCGAGGCGGTGAGGAAGGCCGGCAGGTAGGAGCCGTCGACGCTGATGGCGAACGTGTCGAACAGCACGCCGAGCGGCTGGTGGCGTTCGAAGATCAGCAGGTACACGCCGACGATCACCGCGCCGACCAGTTCGCAGAGGAAGCCGAACATGGCGATGCGCGCCAGGGCCTTGGTGCCGCTGAGGTTGACCAGCGTGGCGAACAGCGTCAGCGCCAGGGCGATCACGATGTTGGTGTTGTTGCTCGGCTCGAAGCCCATCATGGCCGCCAGGTAAGGGCCGGCGCCCACCGCCACCGCCGCGATGGTCACGCACAGGGCGATGGAGTAGATCCAGCCGACCATCCACGCCCATTTCTTGCCCACCAGGCGCCGGGCCCACGGGTAGACGCCGCCGGAGATCGGGAACTGCGAGACCACCTCGCCGAAGATCAGGCACACCAGCAACTGGCCGCAGCCCACCAGCAGGTAGGCCCAGAACATCGGCGGCCCGCCGGCCGCCAGGCACAGGCCGAACAAGGTGTACACGCCGACGACCGGCGACAGGTAGGTGAAGCCCAGGGCGAAGTTTTCCCACAGGCTCATGCTGCGTTTGAAATTGGAGGTGTAGCCCAGCTGACGCAGCTGTTCGGCATCGCTGTCGGCGATGGCGGTGGAGAGATCGGGTGACGCGCTCATGGGTGTTCGCTCCGCAGGATCGGCAGATTCCGGATGGCCGAAGCCGTGGCGGGGCCGTGCAGGCGCCGCCCGGATCGGTGGTTATTGTTTTGGGTGTTGCGGTGAAGTCAGGTGGTGCGTTGAAACCGTGGCGCCGTCATCGCCAGCAGGCTGGCTCCACATTGTTCGGCAGTGACTGCAAAAGCAGCATTCAACCAAGATCCCTGTGGGCGCTAGCCTGCTGGCGATGGCGTCATCCCTGGCGCCGCAGGGCAGTGGCTTGCTCAAGGGACTGCATTTCAACGATGGGAGCAGCGCTGCGACGAATCGACCGGCGTGTCAGTGCTTGAACATCACATGCCGCACGGTGGTGTAGTCCTCCAGCCCGTACATGGACATGTCCTTGCCGTACCCGGACAGTTTCTGACCGCCATGGGGCATTTCGCTGACGAGCATGAAGTGGGTGTTGACCCAGGTGCAGCCGTACTGCAGTCGCGCCGACAGGCGATGGGCGCGGCCGACGTCCGCCGTCCACACCGAGGACGCCAGGCCGTAGTCCGAATCGTTGGCCCACTCCAGCGCCTGGGCCTCGTCGGTGAACTTAGTCACCGACACCACCGGCCCGAACACTTCGCGGCGCACGATTTCGTCGTCCTGCTGCACGTCGGCCAGCACGGTCGGCTCGAAGAAGAAGCCGTTGCCCTCGACCTTCTTGCCGCCGGTGACCAGCCGGATGTGCGGCTGAGCCACCGCGCGCTCGACGAACCCGGCCACGCGGTCGCGGTGCTGGGCGGTGATCAGCGGGCCCAGCTCGGTGGCCGGATCGCTCTGCAAGCCATGCTTGATAGTGCTGACCGCGGCGCCGAGCTTCTCGACGAACTTGTCGTAGATGCCTTGCTGCGCGTAGATGCGGCATGCGGCGGTGCAGTCCTGGCCGGCGTTGTAGAAGCCGAAGGTGCGGATGCCCTCGACGGCGGCGTCGATGTCGGCGTCGTCGAAGATGATCACCGGGGCCTTGCCGCCCAGCTCCATGTGCATGCGTTTAACGCTCTCGGCGGTGTCGCTGATGATGTGGGCGCCGGTGGCGATGGAGCCGGTCAGCGACACCATGCGCACTTTCGGGTGGGTGACCAGCGGCTGGCCGACGCTCGGGCCGCGGCCGAACACCAGGTTGAGCACGCCGGCCGGGAAGATGTCCGACGCCAGCTGGGCCAGGCGCAGCGCGGTCAGCGGGGTCTGCTCCGACGGCTTGAGCACCACGGTGTTGCCGGCGGCGAGGGCCGGGGCGATCTTCCAGGCGACCATCATCAGCGGGTAGTTCCACGGCGCGATGGAGGCGATCACGCCCACCGGGTCGCGGCGGATCATCGAGGTGTGGCCGGGCAGGTATTCGCCGCCGGCCGAGCCGCTCAGGCAACGGCTGGCGCCGGCGAAGAAGCGGAACACGTCGGCGATCGCCGGGATCTCGTCGTTGAGGGCGGCGCTGTAGGGCTTGCCGCAGTTGTCCGATTCCAGTTTCGCCAGTTCCTCGCCGTGGGCTTCGATGGCGTCGGCCAATTTGAGCAGCAGCAGCGAACGGTCTTTCGGGGTGGTCTGCGACCACGCGGCGAAGGCGGCGTCGGCGGCGCGCACGGCGGCATCGACCTGGGCCTCGGTGGCTTCGTTGATCTCCGCCAGCACCTCGCCGAGGGCGGGGTTGAGCACCGGTTGCGCCGGGCCTTCACCGGTGACGAGTTGGCCGTTGATCAGGAGTTGCGTTTGCATGGTCATGTCCTCTCTAGCACCTTTGTCGTTCTGCTGAATCCGAAGGATTCCTTGTGGAAGGGATGTGTCTGTCACGTGCTCATTTGCCGCCGCTGCCCGCCACGCTCTCGCCGCCCCGGGTCAGGTAGTAGGCCCCCAGGATCGGCAGCATGGTCACCAGCATCACCAGCATCGCCACGACGTTGGTCACCGGCACGTCCCGCGGGCGGCTGAGCTGGTTGAGCAGCCACAGCGGCAGGGTGCGTTCGTGGCCTGCGGTGAAGGTGGTGACGATGATTTCGTCGAACGACAGGGCGAACGCCAGCATGCCGCCGGCGAGCAGGGCCGAGCCCAGGTTGGGCAGGATGATGTAGCGGAAGGTCTGCCAGCCGTCGGCGCCCAGGTCCATCGACGCCTCGATCAGGCTGTGGGACGTGCGGCGCAGGCGGGCGATGACGTTGTTGTAGACGATCACCACGCAGAAGGTCGCGTGGCCGGTGACGATGGTGAACATCCCAGGCTCGATCCCCAGCGTCTTGAAGGTCGCCAGCAGCGCGATCCCGGTGATGATCCCCGGCAGCGCGATCGGCAGGATCAGCATCAGCGAAATGCCCTGCTTGCCGAAGAAGTCCCGGCGGTACAGTGCCGCCGACGCCAGGGTGCCGAGCACCAGCGCGATCAGCGTGGCGATGGCCGCGATCTGCAGCGACAGCTTGATCGCCTCCAGCACGTCGGGCCGCCCGAAGGCCACGCTGAACCAGTGCAGGGTGAAGCCCTTGGGCGGAAAGCTGAACGCCGCGTCTTCGGTGTTGAAGGCGTAGAGAAAGATGATCAGGATCGGGAAGTGCAGGAACGCCAACCCGCCCCAGGCGGCTGCGCGCAAGCCCAGGGACGCTTTTTCAGAGTGCATCGAAGGCCCCCAGGCGTTTGACGATGGACAGGTAGACTGCGATCAGCACGATCGGCACCAGGGTGAACGCTGCGGCCATGGGCATGTTGCCGATGGCGCCTTGCTGGGCGTAGACCATGCTGCCGACGAAGTAGCCCGGTGGGCCCACCAGCTGCGGCACGATGAAGTCGCCCAGGGTCAGGGAAAACGTGAAGATCGAGCCGGCCGCGATGCCCGGCACCGACAGCGGCAGGATCACCTGCATGAAGGTCTGGCGCGGCTTGGCGCCGAGGTCGGCAGAGGCTTGCAGCAGCGACGGCGGCAGGCGTTCCAGCGAGGCCTGGATCGGCAGGATCATGAACGGCAGCCAGATGTAGACGAACACCATGAAGCGGCCCAGGTGCGAGGTGGACAGCGTGCTGCCGCCCACGCCGGGAATGCCGAGGATCACCTGCAGCAGCGGTTCCAGCCCCAAGTGCTGGACGAACCATTGCGCCACGCCGCCCTTGGCCAGCAGCAGCGTCCAGGCGTAGGCCTTGACGATGTAGCTGGCCCACATCGGCATCATCACCGCGATGTAGAAGAACGCCTTGGTCTTGCCGGTGGTATAGCGCGCCATGTAGTAGGCGATCGGGAACGCCACGACCGCACTGGCCACCGACACGGCGATCGCCATGCTCAGGGTGCGCAGGATGATGTCGAAGTTCGACGGCTGGAACAGCGCCGCGAAGTTGGCCAGGGTCAGGTCGGGGGTGACCGCCATGGTGAAGTCGTCGAAGGTGTAGAAACCCTGCCACAGCAGCACCAGCAGCGAGCCCAGGTAGATCGCGCCGAACCACAGCAGCGGCGGCACCAGCAGCAGCGACAGGTACAGGTTGGGCTTGCGGTACAGCAGGTTGGATACCCTGCGCAACGGCGCCGTCTGGGGGAGAACCATGGTGTTCATCTCACACCCCGCCCGCGACGGTGTCGTGCAGCGGGATCATCGCTTCCCGCGCCCACCGTGCGCTGATGCGCTGGCCGGTGCGGTGCTGCGCGCCCGTGTCGGTCCACTGGCTGTTGGCCTGGCTGACGCTCAGGGTCTGGCCGTTGTCCAGTTTCAGCTCATAACGGGTGGCGCTGCCCTGGTACTGGATGTCGTGGAGCAGGCCGCTGACTTCGATCTCGTGGCCGGCCAGCGGCCCTTCGGCGAAGCGCACGTGCTCCGGGCGGATCGAGAACGGCTGCGGATGGCCGCTGAGCTGGCGGGCCAGGTCGCCGCGGATCACGTTGGAGGTGCCGACGAATTCGGCGACGAAGGTGGTGGTCGGTTTCATGTACAGGTTGCGCGGCGTGTCGACCTGTTCGATCCGGCCCTTGTTGAACACCGCCACGCGGTCGGACATCGACAGCGCTTCGGTCTGGTCGTGGGTGACGAAGATGAAGGTGATGCCGAGCTGGCGCTGCAGCTTTTTCAGCTCGCTCTGCATCTGCTCGCGCAGCTTGAGGTCGAGGGCGCCCAAGGGCTCGTCGAGCAGCAGCACCCGGGGGCGGTTGACCAGGGCGCGGGCGAGGGCGACGCGCTGGCGCTGGCCGCCGGACAACTGCACCGGCTTGCGCTCGCCGTAGCCGCCGAGGGCGACCATCTCCAGGGCCTCTTCGGCGCGCTGGTGGCGTTCGGCCTTGCTCACGCCCTTGACCTTCAGGCCGTAGGCGACGTTGTCCCGCACGTTCATGTGCGGAAACAGCGCGTAATCCTGGAACACGGTGTTGACGTCGCGCTGGTACGGCGGCAGCCCGGCGGCTTCGGCGCCGTGGATGCGGATCGAGCCGGCGCTCGGCTGCTCGAACCCGGCGATCAGGCGCAGGCAGGTGGTCTTGCCCGAGCCTGAAGGGCCGAGCATGGAAAAGAACTCGCCGTCCTGGATATCGATGGAGACCCGGTCAACGGCCTTCACGTCGCCGAAGGTGCGGGAAACGTTGGTGAACTGGACTGCAAGCGTCATGGTGCGGTACTCCGGGAAGGCGAGGGCCGTCGCAGCGGCCCTGCCTGGACTTCTGAAGAGTCTGAATCTTGAAGGGCATCGCGGGCAGGCCCGCCCCCTACAGGGGGATGCGGCTGGGTGTAGGCGCGAGCCTGCCGGCGACGGGGCTCAGCGGCCGCCCATGATCGCGATGTAGTCCTGGGTCCAGCGGCTGTACGGCACGAACTTGCCGCCCTCGGCCTGCGGGGTCTTCCAGAAGGCGATCTTGTCGAACTGGTCGAAGCCGTTGGTCTTGCAGCCTTCGGCGCCGAGCAGTTCGCTTTCCTTGCACGCCGCCGGCACCGCCGGCAACGAGCCGAACCAGGCGGCCACGTCGCCCTGGACCTTCGGCTGCAGCGACCAGTCCATCCACTTGTAGGCGCAGTTGGGGTGCTTGGCCTCGCTGTGCAGCATGGTGGTGTCGGCCCACCCGGTGGCGCCTTCTTTCGGGATGGTCGAGGCGATCGGCTGCTTGTCGGTCGTCAGCCCGTTGACCTGGTACGGCCAGGAACTGGACGCCGCCACGCCTTCGTTCTTGAAGTCGCTCATCTGCACGGTCGCGTCGTGCCAGTAGCGGTGGATCAGCTTCTGCTGGGCGCGCAGCAGTTCAAGCACGGCCTTGTACTGCTCTTCGGTGAGCTGGTACGGATCCTTGATGCCCAGCTCAGGCTTGGCGGTCTTGAGGTACAGCGCCGCGTCGGCGATGTAGATCGGGCCGTCGTAGGCCTGCACGCGGCCCTTGTTCGGCTTGCCGTCGGGCAGGTTCTGTTCGGCGAACACCACGTTCCAGCTGGTCGGTGCGGTCTTGAACACGTTGGTGTTGTACATCAGCACGTTCGGGCCCCACTGGTACGGGGTGCCGTAGGTCTGCTGGCCGACCACGTACCAGGGCGCATCCTTGAGGCGCGGGTCGAGGTTCTTCCAGTTCGGGATCAGCGCGGTGTTGATCGGCTGCACACGCTTGCCGACGATCAGCCGCAGGGAGGCGTCGCCGGACGCGGTCACCAGGTCGTAGCCGCCCTTGGCCATCAGGCTGACCATCTCGTCGGAGGTGGCGGCGGTCTTCACGTTGACCTTGCAGCCGGTTTCCTTCTCGAAGCCGGTCACCCAGTCGTAGGCCTTGTCGCTTTCGCCGCGCTCGATGTAGCCCGGCCAGGCGACGATGTCGAGCTGGCCTTCGCCGGCGCCGACGGCCTTCAGCGGCTCGGCGGCCTGGACGCCGGCACTGGCCAGCAGGGCCGTGGTGATTGCACTGAGCAGTGCGGTCTTGTGCACGAACATGGTGAACCCTCTTCTTCAAATTATGGTCGGGGCAGTGGTGAACGCGGTGACGCATGCCGTGATCGGCTTGTTATTAGCGTAGTCAGAGATGCTGTCCGTGACGGGCCATGATGTGCCGCACCACGCTGTAGTCCTGCAGCGAGTCGCTGGATAAGTCTTTGCCGTAGCCGGAGCGTTTCAGGCCGCCGTGGGGCATTTCGCTGACCAGCATGAAATGGCTGTTGATCCAGGTGCAGCCGTATTGCAGCCGGGCGGCGACCTGCATGGCCTTGTCCAGGTTCTGCGTCCACACCGACGAGGCCAGGCCGTATTCGGAGTCGTTGGCCCAGTCCACCGCCTGCGCCAATTCGTCGAAGCGGGTCACGGTCACCACCGGGCCGAACACTTCGCGCTGGACGATCTCGTCGCTCTGCCGGCAGCCGGCCAGCAAGGTCGGCTGATAGAAGAAGCCGGGCCCGGAATGCACCGCCGCGCCGGTCACCCGCTCGATGTGCGGCTGGCCGAGGGCGCGTTCGACGAAGCTGGCCACCCGGTCGCGCTGGCGGGTGCTGATCAGCGGGCCGATCTCGTTGTCGGCGTCGCGCTTGCCGGCGAAGCGCAGGTTGCCGACGGCGGCGCCGAGTTCGGCCACCAGCTTGTCGTGGATGCCGGCCTGGGCGTAGATCCGGCAGGCGGCGGTGCAGTCCTGGCCGGCGTTGTAGTAGCCGTAGGTGCGAACGCCTTCGACCACGGCCTTGAGGTCGGCGTCGTCGCAGACGATCACCGGGGCCTTGCCGCCCAATTCAAGGTGCGTGCGTTTGAGGGTCTTGGCGGCGGCCTGAAGGATTTTCTGCCCGGTGACGATGTCGCCGGTCAGCGACACCATGCGCACTTTCGGGTGGCCGACCAGATGGCTGCCGACCCCTTCGCCGCCGCCGCAGATGATGTTGATCACCCCGCGCGGCAGGATCTCGGCCAAGGCCGGCGCCAGCGCCAGGATCGACAGCGGTGTGTGCTCCGACGGCTTGAACACCAGCGTGTTGCCGGCGGCCAGGGCCGGGGCGATCTTCCACGCGGCCATCATGATCGGGTAGTTCCACGGCGCAATCGATGCCACCACGCCGAGGGGGTCGCGGCGCACCATGCTGGTGTAGCCGGGCATGTACTCGCCGCTGAGCTGGCCGGTCTGGCAGCGCACGGCGCCGGCGAAAAAGCGGAACACATCGACGGTGGCGCTCAAGTCGTCCTGGCGGGCCAGGTGCAGCGGCTTGCCACAGTTCAGGGCTTCGAGGCGGGCGAGGTGGTCGGCGTGCCTTTCGACGGCGTCGGCGATGGCCAGCAGCAGGCCGGAGCGTTGCTGCGGGGTAGTGCGCGACCATTCGCCGAAGGCACGGTGGGCGGCGAGGATGGCGGCCTCGACCTGCTCGGTGTTGGCCTCGGCGATCTGGGTCAGGACTTCGCCGGTGGCCGGGTTGAGGATCTGTTCGACGAAACCCTGGCCTGCGACCAGTTCGCCGTCGATCAGCAACGCGGTACACATCGGGGTCTGCGCGCCAGCCATTTTCCGTGATCTCTTTTCTTGTGGGTTCATGGCACTCCCTGTGACCGGGAGCCGAACGTCTTATGGATGAAGCAAGACTAGTGCGCGGCTCCGGGGTCGACAAATTCTAAATACTGAAGGTGGCATTCGATTAAATAGATGGCTTGCGCCCGCCGTGGGGCTGCTCGCGGGCCACGGTGAGGAACGGGTCGACCAGCGCCGGCCGGGCGGTGCCGCGGCGCCAGGCCAGGCCGACGTCGAGGGTCTGGCTGAGGTCGGCGATGGGGCGGGCTTCGATGATGTCGCCCTCCAGCGACCACGGGCGGTAGGTCATGTCGGGCTGGATCGACACGCCGAGCCCCGCCGCCACCAGGCTGCGCACCGCCTCGGTCGAGGCGGTCCTGAGGGTGACCTTGGGCTGCAGCCCGGCGCCGCGCCACAGGCGCTGGGCGCTGCGGTCCATCTCGTCGACGTTCAGCTGGATCAGCGGTTCGCCGGCCACGTCGGCCAGGTTGATGCTGTCGTGTTCCAGCAACGGGTGCTGGGCCGGCAGCCAGAGACGGTGGGGCGAGTGGGTCAGCACCTCGGTCTGCAAGGCGTGGCGGTCTTCCAGGTTGGACAGGATCAGCACGCCCACGTCGATTTCGCCGCTGACCAGCAAATGCTCGATGTACGGCCGCTCGTCCTCCATTACCCGGATCTCGACATTGGGGTAGGCGCGCTGGAAGCGGGTGAGCAGATCCGCCAGGTAGTAGCCGGCCACCAGGCTGGTCACGCCGACGGTCAGTTGCCCGGCGACCTGGTCGGTGCTCTGCTGCAGGCTGCGCTTGGCGTTGTCCACGGTGGCCAGGATCAGGTGCGCCTGACGCAGGAACTGGTGGCCCTGGTGGGTCAGGGTCATGCCCTTGGCGTGGCGGTTGAACAGGCTGACGCCGATCTCTTCCTCCAGTTGCTGGATGGCCAGGGTCAGGGTCGACTGGGAAATGAACGCGGTCTGGGCGGCGGCGGAGATCGAGCCGGTCTCGGCCACGGCGATGAAATGGCGGATCTGACGCAGGGTCATCATGGCGGCGTACCCGGTGGGCTGTTTTTATCGATGGTTCCGAGTGTATATCGGTTTTCGCGAAGGGAGACTGCCCGGCACGCAACATCCGGAAGCACACTCGGGGGCCGGTGCCGGGCACTTTCGAACTAGGCTCAAGGCCTCACCGATCTGGAAAGTCCCTGTTTTGGAGGCGGAACATGAACACCCGTGGATTGCTCGATCAACTGCTCAAGTCCGGTCAGGCGCTGCTGCAGGACAAGGCCGGCGCAGGGCAGGGCAAAGCGGCGGCCGGCGGACTCGGCGGCCTGCTGTCCGGCGCGGGCGGCGGGGCACTGGCCGCCGGCGCCATGGGCCTTTTGCTGGGGAGCAAGAAGGCGCGCAAGGTCGGCGGCAAGGTCGCGCTCTACGGCGGCCTCGCCGCGCTCGGCGTGATTGCCTACAAGGCCTACGGCAACTGGAATGCCCAGCAGGGCCGGGCGCCGGAAACCGAACCGCAGACCCTCGACCGCCTGCCGCCGGCCCAGGCCGAGCAACACAGCCAGGCCATCCTCAAGGCGCTGGTCGCCGCCGCCAAGGCCGACGGGCATGTCGATGAGCGCGAGCGTCAGTTGATCGAAGGCGAATTCGCCAAGCTCGACAACGACCAGGCCCTGCACCACTGGCTGCACGCCGAACTCAACAAACCCCTCGACCCCGCCGACATCGCCCGCGCCGCCGGCACGCCGGAGATGGCGGCGGAGATGTACATCGCCAGCGTGATGATGGTGGACGAGGAGAACTTCATGGAGAAGGCGTACCTGGACGAACTCGCACGGCAGTTGGGGCTGGAGCCGGGGTTGAAGCTGGAACTGGAGAGGCAGGTTCGCCAGATCCCGCTGTAGGAATTTCGGGCCGGCCACCGCGAACCTAGGGGCGATGGCCGATCCATCGCCCCTTTTTGCCACTCCGCCACTGGTGCGCCTGCCCCCGCTTGCCGGAAAGTCCGTCCCAATGCCTGTACCGATTCAGCGTCGGCAGGCCTGAGCGTGGCAAAGCGTCTTATAAATGAAACACCGCCCTCAGCTATACTCCCCCGCATTTCGACCTAGGCACGAGGAATCACTGTGAAGAACTGGACGTTGCGCCAACGCATTTTGGCGAGCTTTGCGGTGATTATCGCCATCATGCTGCTCATGGTGGTCGTCTCGTACTCGCGCCTGCTGAAGATCGAGGCCAGCGAAAACAGCGTGCGCGACGACGCGATTCCCGGCGTCTACTACAGCTCGATGATCCGCGGCGCCTGGGTCGACAGTTACCTGCAGACCCAGGAACTGCTGGGCCTCAAGGAAGGCGAAGGCGTCAGCGCCGAAGACGCGGCGGACTACAAGACGTTCGAAGCCCGCCTGCAGGAGCAGATGACCAACTACCGCAACACCGTGACCACCGACGAAGACCGGATCGAGTTCACCGCCTTCGAGAAGGACCACGACAACTACATGAAGATCCAGGACGCCGTGCTGGATCTGCACAAGCGCAACCTCGAGGCCGAGGCGGTCAAGCTGTTCAACGAGAAACTGACCCCGGCGTGGGTCGGCGGGCGCATGAAGCTCAACGACATCATCGGCGAGAACAAAAAAGTCGCCGACCAGGCCATGAACAACATCGACGACGCGGTGGCGGCGGCCAAGGTCAGCATGTTCGTGTCGCTGCTGGTGGCGGTGCTGGCCGCCGGCCTGTGCGGCCTGTTGCTGATGCGCGCGATCATGGCGCCGATGAGCCGCATCGTGGACATCCTCGAGGTCATGCGCACAGGCGATCTGAGCACCCGCCTGAACCTGGACCGCAAGGACGAGTTCGGCGCGGTGGAGACCGGCTTCAACGACATGATGACCGAGCTCACCGCGCTGGTGTCCCAGGCCCAGCGCTCGTCGGTGCAGGTCACCACTTCGGTGACCGAGATCGCGGCCACCTCCAAGCAGCAGCAGGCCACCGCCACCGAAACCGCCGCCACCACCACCGAGATCGGCGCGACCTCGCGGGAGATCGCCGCCACCTCGCGCGACCTGGTGCGCACCATGACCGAGGTCTCCACCGCCGCCGATCAGGCGTCGGTGCTGGCCGGCTCCGGCCAGCAGGGCCTGGCGCGCATGGAAGACACCATGCATTCGGTGATGGGCGCCGCGGACCTGGTCAACGCCAAGCTTGCGATCCTCAACGAGAAGGCCGGCAACATCAACCAGGTGGTGGTGACCATCGTCAAGGTCGCCGACCAGACCAACCTGCTGTCCCTCAACGCGGCCATCGAGGCCGAGAAGGCCGGCGAATACGGCCGCGGCTTCTCGGTGGTCGCCACCGAAGTGCGGCGCCTGGCCGACCAGACCGCCGTCGCCACCTACGACATCGAACAGATGGTGCGCGAGATCCAGTCGGCGGTGTCCGCCGGGGTGATGGGCATGGACAAGTTCTCTGAGGAAGTGCGCCGGGGCATGGCCGAGGTGCAGCAGGTCGGCGAGCAGCTGTCGCAGATCATCCATCAGGTGCAGGCGCTGGCGCCGCGGGTGCTGATGGTCAACGAAGGCATGCAGGCCCAGGCCACCGGTGCCGAACAGATCAACCACGCGCTGGTGCAGTTGGGTGACGCCAGCAGCCAGACCGTCGAGTCGTTGCGCCAGGCCAGTTTCGCCATCGACGAACTGAGCCAGGTGGCCGTAGGCCTGCGCGGCGGCGTCTCGCGATTCAAAGTCTGATGAGCGAAGTCACCGCCAAACGCAGCGTCGCGCCGGCGGCGAGGCAGGCGCTGTTCCTGCTGTTCCGCATCGGCGAGGAACGCTACGCCTTGCGCGCCACCGAAGTGGCGGAGGTGCTGCCGCGCCTGCCGCTGAAGCCGATCGCCCGGGCGCCGCAGTGGGTGGCCGGGGTGTTCGCCTACCGCGGCGTGGTGGTGCCGGTGATCGACCTCAGCGCCCTCACGTTCGGCCGCAGCGCCGAGGCCCGCACCAGCACACGGCTGGTGCTGGTGCATTACCGCCCTGACGAAAATCAGCCGGCGCGCAAGCTCGGGCTGATCCTGGAGCAGGCCACCGACACCCTGCGCTGCAACGCGGACGAGTTCCAGCCATACGGCCTCGACAACCGCCAGGCGCCCTACCTGGGCCCGGTGCGTGAGGATGCCCAGGGTTTGGTGCAATGGGTGCGGGTGGCCGACCTGCTGGACGACAGCGTCCGTGGGCTGCTGTTTCCGACGCCGCCGCTGGATCCGGCGCGGCTCGAGGAGGCCCCATGAGCGGCGACCAACGGTTCTTCGGCTTCCTCAAGGAACGCATCGGCCTGGACGTGGCGTCGGTGGGGCCGGCCATCATCGAGCGGGCCGTGCGCCAGCGCATCACCCTGTCGCAGTCGGCAACCGCCGAGGAGTACTGGCAGACCCTGCAAGGCTCGCGGGACGAGCAGCAGGCGCTGATCGAAGCGGTGATCGTGCCCGAGACGTGGTTCTTCCGTTACCCGGAATCCTTCGCCACCTTGGGCAAGCTGGCGCGCAAGCGCCTGGCCGACCTCAACGGCATGCGTGCGCTGCGCATCCTCAGCCTGCCCTGTTCGACCGGGGAGGAACCCTATTCGATCGCCATGGCCTTGCTCGACGCGGGGCTCAAGCCCCATCAGTTCAAGGTCGACGGCATGGACGTCAGCCCGATGTCGGTGGAAAAGGCCCGGCGGGCGCTGTACGGCAAGAACTCCTTCCGCGGCCAGGACCTGGCGTTCCGCGACCGCCATTTCTGCCCGGAGCATGAGGGTTACCGGGTCAATGACCTGGTGCGCGAACAGGTGCGCTGGCAGACGGGCAACGTGCTCGACCCGACGTTGCTGGCCGGCGAGCCGCCGTTCGATTTCGTGTTCTGCCGCAACCTGCTGATCTACTTCGACCAACCGACCCAGCGGCTGGTGTTCGAAGTGCTCAAGCGCCTGACCCACGTCGACGGCGTGCTGTTCATCGGCCCGGCCGAGGGCAGCCTGCTGGGCCGGTTGGGCATGCGTTCGATCGGCATCCCGCAGTCGTTCGCCTTCAGCCGTCAGGACGATCCGCAGCCCGAACCCTTGCCGGCCACGTTCGCGCACCCGTTGCCTGTGCCTTTGCCGGTGCGCCAGCCGATCCGCAGCGCCCCTGCCGCGCCGGCGCGTCCGCGGCCGTTCGCCCCGGTGACGCCGTTGCCGGTGGCCGGCAAGGGTGTGCCTTCCGATGCGTCGGCCTTGCTGGCGGACATCGCCGGCCTGGCCAACGAAGGCAAGAGCGCCGAGGCCCGCGCCGCGTGCGAGCGCTACCTGCGCACCCACGAGCCGGTGGCCCAGGTGTTCTACTGGCTCGGCCTGCTCAGCGACGTCGCCGGCAACGCCCTCGAAGCCCAGGGCCATTACCGCAAGGCGCTGTACCTCGAACCGCAGCACCCTGAAGCCCTGATGCACCTGGCCGCCTTGTTGCAGGCCCAGGGCGACGGCGCAGGCGCCAGACGATTGCAGGAGCGCGCGGCCCGCAGCGCCGGCTCCGCCGACAGTGAGCGTAAACGATGATCCCGTCCGACACCTTGAACGTCACCCATGAAGACGCCCGGGCCATCGACGATTGCTGGAACCGCATCGGCATCCATGGCGACAAGTCCTGCCCGCTGCTGGACGAACACATCCATTGCCGCAACTGCTCGGTGTATTCCGCCGCCGCCACGCGCCTGCTCGACCGCTATGCGCTGCAGCAGGACGAACGCGACCCGGTGGCGACCACCGTCGAATCCGAACTCAAGACCCGTTCGCTGCTGATGTTCCGCCTCGGCGAAGAATGGCTGGGCCTGGCCACCCGCAGCCTGGTGGAGGTGGCGCCGCTGCAGGCGATCCATTCCCTGCCGCACCAGCGCTCCCGGGCCTTGCTCGGGGTGGCCAACGTGCGCGGGGCGCTGGTGGCGTGCCTGTCGCTGGTGGAGCTGCTCGACCTCGAGGCCGGCGCCGCCCCGGCCACCGGCGCACGGGTCATGCCGCGCATGCTGATCATCGCCGCCCAAGGGGGACCTGTGGTGGTGCCGGTGGACGAAGTGGACGGCATCCATGCCATCGACGAACGCCTGCTCGAGGCCGCTTCCCGCTCCGGCGCCCAGGCCGGCACCAAGTACACCCGGGGCGTGCTGCCCTTCAAGGGCCGCAGCCTGCGTTGGCTGGATGAAGAACAGCTGCTGTCCGCCGTGACCCGGAGCCTCACATGACCCCCGAGCAAATGCGCGACGCCTCCCTGCTGGAGCTGTTCAGCCTAGAAGCCGAGGCCCAGACCCAGGTGCTCAGCGCCGGGCTGCTGGCACTGGAGCGCAATCCGACCCAGGCCGACCAGTTGGAGTCGTGCATGCGCGCGGCCCACTCGCTCAAGGGCGCGGCGCGGATCGTCGGCATCGACAGCGGCGTCAGCGTCGCCCATGTGATGGAGGATTGCCTGGTCAGCGCCCAGGAAGGGCGGCTGTTCCTGCGCCCGGAACACATCGACGCGCTGTTGCAGGGCACCGACCTGCTGATGCGCATCGCCCACCCGACCAACGCCCCGCAGCCCGCCGACATCGACGCCTACGTGGCGTTGATGGGGCGCCTGATCGACCCGGCGGGCGCGCCGGTGGTTTCAACCCCGCCGCCCATGGCCGAACTGCTGCTTGAGACGCCGCCCGTGGCGCCGGTGATCTCTGCACCGGTTCCGGAGCCCCAGCCCGAGCCGGTGGAGCCCGAGTCGGCCCCGATCCCGGCCCCGCGCAAGGGCAAGCGCACCGCCGAAGGCGGCGAGCGGGTGCTGCGGGTCACCGCCGAACGCCTGAACAGCCTGCTGGACCTGTCGAGCAAGTCCCTGGTGGAGACCCAGCGGCTGAAACCGCACCTGGCCACCATGCAGCGCCTCAAACGCATGCAGAACAACGGCCTGCGGGCGTTGGAAAGCCTCAACGTGCACCTCAAGGAACATGCGCTGAGCCTGGAAGCCCAGGAAGCGCTGGAAGATGCGCGGCGCCTGCTGGCCGAATCGCAGCAGTTGCTGGCGGAGAAAAACGCCGAGCTCGACGAGTTCGCCTGGCAGGCCAGCCAGCGCGCCCAGGTCTTGTACGACACGGCGCTGGCCTGCCGCATGCGGCCGTTCGCCGACGTGCTGTCCGGTCAGGTGCGGATGGTGCGGGACCTGGGCCGCAGCCTCGGCAAGCAAGTGCGGCTGGAGGTCGAGGGCGAGAAGACCCAGGTCGACCGCGACGTGCTGGAGAAGCTCGAAGCGCCGCTGACCCACCTGCTGCGCAACGCCGTCGACCACGGCATCGAGACCCCGGCGCAGCGCCTGTTGGCGGGCAAGCCGGAAGAGGGCCTGATCCGTCTGCGCGCCTCGCACCAGGCCGGGCTGCTGGTGCTGGAGCTGAGCGACGACGGCAACGGCGTGGATCTGGACAAGGTGCGCCGCAGCATCGTCGAGCGTCAGCTGTCGCCGGCCGAGACCGCCGCCCAGTTGAGCGAAGAAGAGCTGCTGACGTTCCTGTTCCTGCCGGGGTTCAGCCTGCGGGACACCGTCACCGAGGTCTCCGGCCGCGGCGTCGGCCTCGATGCGGTGCAGCACATGGTGCGCCAGTTGCGCGGCGCGGTGGTGCTGGAGCAGGTGGCGGGCGAGGGCAGCCGTTTCCATCTGGAGGTGCCGCTGACCCTGTCGGTGGTGCGCAGCCTGGTGGTGGAGGTCGGCGATGAGGCCTACGCCTTTCCGTTGGCGCACATCGAGCGCATGTGCGACCTGGCGCCGGAAGACATCGTGCAGGTCGAGGGCCGCCAGCACTTCTGGCACGAAGGCCGCCATGTCGGCCTGGTCGCCGCCAGCCAGTTGCTGCAGCGCCCGGCCAGCCAGAACAGCGGCGACACCCTCAAGGTGGTGGTGATCCGCGAGCGCGACACCATCTACGGCGTGGCGGTGGAGCGCTTCATCGGCGAGCGCACGCTGGTGGTGCTGCCGCTGGACGAACGTCTGGGCAAGGTGCAGGACATCTCGTCCGGGGCGTTGCTCGACGACGGTTCGGTGGTGCTGATCGTCGATGTCGAGGACATGCTGCGGTCGGTGGACAAGCTGCTCAACACCGGGCGCCTGGAGCGCATCGCCCGCCACGGCGGCCAGGCGGCGGAAGCGGCGCGCAAGCGTATCCTGGTGGTCGACGACTCGCTGACGGTGCGCGAACTGCAGCGCAAGCTGCTGCTCAACCGCGGCTACGACGTGGCGGTGGCGGTCGACGGCATGGACGGCTGGAACGCCCTGCGCTCCGAAGACTTCGACCTGCTGATCACCGACATCGACATGCCGCGCATGGACGGCATCGAACTGGTCACCCTGCTGCGGCGCGACAACCGCCTGCAGTCGTTGCCGGTGATGGTGGTGTCCTACAAAGACCGCGAAGAGGACCGGCGCCGCGGGCTGGACGCCGGGGCCGACTATTATCTGGCCAAGGCCAGTTTTCATGACGACGCCCTGCTCGATGCAGTGGTCGAACTCATCGGAGGGGCGCGGGCATGAGGATCGCAATCGTCAACGACATGCCCCTGGCGGTGGAGGCACTGCGCCGGGCGCTGGCGTTCGAGCCGGCGCACCAGGTGGTGTGGGTCGCCGGCAACGGCGCCGAGGCGGTGCGACTGTGCGCGGAGAACACCCCGGACTTGATCCTGATGGACCTGATCATGCCGGTGATGGACGGCGTCGAGGCCACCCGGCGGATCATGGCCGAAACCCCGTGCGCCATCGTCATCGTCACGGTCGACCGGCAGCAGAACGTGCATAGGGTGTTCGAGGCCATGGGCCACGGCGCGCTGGATGTGGTCGACACCCCGGCCCTGGGCGCCGGCAACGCCCAGGAAGCGGCGGCGCCGCTGCTGCGCAAGATCCTCAACATCGGCTGGCTGATCGGCGAGCGGACCACCCGTTCCCGCCCGGCGCAGCCGCCCCAGCGCAGCTCGGCGTCGTGCAAGCGGCTGGTGGCCATCGGCTCGTCCGCCGGCGGGCCGGCGGCGCTGGAGGTCCTGCTCAAGGGCCTGCCGCGCAACTTCTCCGCCGCCATCGTGCTGGTGCAGCATGTCGACCAGGTGTTCGCCGCCGGCATGGCCGAATGGCTGGCGAGCGCCAGCGGCCTGGACGTGCGCCTGGCCCGCGAGGGCGAGCCGCCGCAGGCCGGCGCGGTGCTGCTGGCGGGCACCAATCACCATATCCGCCTGCTCAAGAACGGCACGCTGGCCTACACCGCAGAGCCGGTCAACGAGATCTACCGGCCCTCCATCGATGTGTTCTTCGAGAGCGTGGCCAACTTCTGGAACGGTGACGCCATCGGGGTTTTATTGACCGGAATGGGACGCGACGGGGCCCAAGGGCTTAAGCTCATGCGTCAGCAGGGTTATTTGACCATCGCCCAGGATCAGCAAAGCAGTGCGGTGTACGGCATGCCCAAGGCCGCGGCGGCGATCGACGCGGCCGTGGAAATCCGTCCGCTGGAAAAGATAGCGCCACGGTTGCTGGAGGTTTTCCCCAAATGAATCCATGTTTCAGCAATCCCGGCTCCCGCAGTATTCAGGTGACCGCCCATGAATGACTTACAGATCGATGACATCAAGACCGACGAGAACGCCGCCATGGTGTTGTTGGTGGACGATCAGGCGATGATCGGCGAAGCCGTGCGCCGCGGGCTGTCGAATGAAGAGAACATCGACTTCCACTTCTGCTCCGACCCGCACCAGGCGGTGGCCCATGCGGTGCGGATCAAGCCGACGGTGATCCTCCAGGACCTGGTGATGCCCGGCCTCGACGGCCTGAGCCTGGTGCGCGAATACCGCAACCACCCGGCGACCAAGGACATCCCGATCATCGTCCTGTCGACCAAGGAAGACCCGCTGATCAAGAGCGCGGCGTTCTCGGCCGGGGCCAACGACTATCTGGTGAAGCTGCCGGACAACATCGAGCTGGTGGCGCGCATCCGCTACCACTCGCGCTCCTACATGACCCTGCTGCAGCGCGACGCGGCCTACCGCGCCCTGCGGGTCAGCCAGCAGCAGTTGCTCGACACCAACCTGGTGCTGCAGCGGCTGATGAACTCCGACGGCCTGACCGGGCTGTCCAACCGTCGGCACTTCGACGAGTACCTGGAACTGGAATGGCGCCGCTGCCTGCGCGACCAGAGCCAGTTGTCGCTGCTGATGATCGACGTCGATTACTTCAAGTCCTACAACGACACCTTCGGCCACGTCGAAGGCGACGAAGCCCTGCGCAAGGTGGCCACGGCGATCCGCGAGGCCAGCGCGCGGCCGTCGGACCTGCCGGCGCGCTACGGCGGCGAGGAGTTCGCCCTGGTGCTGCCCAACACCTCGCCGGGCGGTGCGCGGCTGGTGGCGGAGAAGCTGCGCCAGACCGTCGCGGCCCTGAAGATCCCGCACATCGCACCGACCGAAGGGTCGAGCCTGACCATCAGCATCGGCCTGGCGACGATGGTGCCGGAGGCGGGCAGCGACTGCCGCCTGCTGATCTCGGCGGCGGACCGGGGCCTTTACCAGGCCAAGAACAACGGGCGCAACCAGGTGGGGATCGAGTAACCCCCGCCAGCCCGCATCGCCAGCAGGCTGGCTCCCACAGGCATTTCGGCCGGAAGCGGAGTCTGCGGTCACTGCGCAACACTGTGGGACCGAGCCTGCTCGCGATGGCGGCGCATGGGTCGTTGCGTTGGCGACTGCACACCGCTTTCGGGCTGCGCAGGCCGCTGTCAAGCGAATTGAGGTTACAGCCGCCGGACGGGCTGCCGCGCCAGCCCGATTACGTTATACTCGCCGGCTTTCAAAAGTTCGCCAACGAGTGCTGCCTGTCATGGAAATCAACCCGATCCTGAACACTATCAAGGACCTGTCCGAGCGCTCCGAAACCATTCGGGGGTATCTTTGACTACGATCAAAAGCATGAGCGTCTGACCGAGGTCAACCGCGAGCTTGAAGATCCGAGCGTCTGGAACAAACCCGAATACGCCCAGGAGCTGGGCCGCGAGCGCGCCGCCCTGGCGCAGATCGTCGAGACCCTGGACGGACTGTCCGGCGGCCTGGCCGATTGCCGCGACCTGCTGGACATGGCCGTCGAAGAGAACGACGAAGGCGCCGTAGGTGACGTGGTCACTGAACTGGCCCGCCTCGAAGACTCCCTGGCCAAGCTGGAATTCCGCCGCATGTTCAGCGGCGAAATGGACATGAACAACGCCTACCTGGACATCCAGGCCGGTTCCGGCGGCACCGAGGCCCAGGACTGGGCCAACATCCTGCTGCGCATGTACCTGCGCTGGGCCGACAAGCGCGGCTTCGACGCGACCATCATGGAACTGTCCGCCGGCGAAGTCGCCGGGATCAAGGGCGCCACCGTGCACATCAAGGGCGAATACGCCTTCGGCTGGCTGCGCACCGAGATCGGCGTGCACCGTCTGGTGCGCAAGAGCCCGTTCGACTCCGGCAACCGTCGCCACACCTCGTTCTCGGCCGTGTTCGTCTCGCCCGAGATCGACGACAAGGTGGAGATCGAGATCAACCCGGCCGACCTGCGGATCGACACCTACCGCTCCTCCGGCGCCGGCGGCCAGCACGTGAACACCACCGACTCGGCGGTGCGGATCACCCACGTGCCGACCAACACCGTGGTCAGCTGCCAGAACGAACGTTCCCAGCACGCCAACAAGGACACCGCCATGAAAATGCTGCGGGCCAAGTTGTACGAGCAGGAAATGCAGAAGCGCAACGCCGCTTCCCAGGCCCTGGAAGACAGCAAGTCCGACATCGGCTGGGGTCACCAGATCCGTTCGTACGTGCTCGATGCTTCGCGGATCAAGGATCTGCGCACCAACATCGAACGCAGCGACTGCGACAAGGTGCTCGACGGCGACATCGACGAATACCTGGAAGCGAGCCTGAAGTCCGGGCTGTAAGAGACGTAACACAGGGTTCGGCTGATTTCTGTCCGATCCCTGTGGAAGCCAGCCCTGCTGGCGATCCCCGGTCCGCAAGGCCCGGGGGCAACGAACCTGTGATGGAAAATTTGAAGACATGAGCGACCAACAACCCGATTCGCAAGCCCTGCAACAGGAAGAGAACTCCCTGATCGCCCTGCGCAAGGAAAAGCTTGCCGCCGAGCGCGCCAAGGGCAACGCCTTCCCGAACGACTTCCGCCGCGAGAACTACTGCGATGCCTTGCAGAAACAGTACGCGGACAAGACCAAGGAAGAGCTGGCAGAGGCTGCAATCCCGGTCAAGGTCGCCGGTCGCATCATGCTCAACCGTGGCTCGTTCATGGTGATCCAGGACATGACCGGCCGCATCCAGGTCTACGTCAACCGCAAGACCCTGTCGGAAGACACCCTGGCGGCGGTCAAGACCTGGGACATGGGCGACATCATCGCCGCCGAAGGCACCCTGGCCCGTTCCGGCAAGGGCGACCTGTACGTCGAGATGACCGATGTGCGCCTGCTGACCAAGTCCCTGCGCCCGCTGCCGGACAAGCACCACGGCCTGACCGACACCGAGCAGCGCTACCGTCAGCGCTACGTCGACCTGATCGTCAACGAAGACGTGCGCCAGACCTTCCGCGTGCGTTCGCAGGTCATCGCTCACATCCGCAGCTTCCTGATGAAGCGCGACTTCCTCGAAGTCGAGACGCCGATGCTGCAGACCATCCCGGGCGGCGCCGCGGCCAAGCCGTTCGAAACCCACCACAACGCGCTGGACATGGAAATGTTCCTGCGCATCGCGCCAGAGCTGTACCTCAAGCGCCTGGTGGTCGGCGGTTTCGAGAAGGTGTTCGAGATCAACCGCAACTTCCGCAACGAAGGCGTCTCGACCCGTCACAACCCTGAATTCACCATGTTGGAGTTCTACCAGGCCTACGCCGACTACGAAGACAACATGGACCTGACCGAAGAACTGTTCCGCGAGCTGGCGCAGCTGGTTCTGGGCAGCACCGACGTGCCGTACGGCGACAAGGTGTTCCACTTCGGCGAGCCGTTCGCCCGCCTGTCGGTGTTCGACTCGATCCTCAAGTACAACCCCGAGCTGACCGCCGATGACCTGAACGACATCGACAAGGCCCGTGACATCGCCAAGAAGGCCGGCGCCAAGGTGCTGGGCTTCGAAGGCCTGGGCAAGCTGCAGGTGATGATTTTCGAAGAGCTGGTCGAGCACAAGCTGGAGCAGCCGCACTTCATCACCCAGTACCCGTTCGAAGTGTCGCCGCTGGCGCGCCGCAACGACGAGAACCCGAACGTCACCGACCGCTTCGAGCTGTTCATCGGCGGCCGTGAGATCGCCAACGCCTACTCCGAGCTCAACGACGCGGAAGACCAGGCCGAGCGCTTCATGGCCCAGGTGGCCGACAAGGACGCCGGCGACGACGAAGCCATGCACTACGACGCCGACTTCGTCCGCGCGCTGGAGTACGGCATGCCGCCGACGGCCGGTGAAGGCATCGGCATCGACCGTCTGGTGATGCTGCTGACCAACTCGCCGTCGATCCGCGACGTGATCCTGTTCCCGCACATGCGGCCGCAAGCGTAAACGTTTCACTTAAAAAACCGCCTCGAACAGGCGGTTTTTTATTGCCTGTCTGGTACAAACGTATCAAATGGTTACTTTTGAAAAGAACAACAGAGGAATACCTGCCGTGATCGGTGCAATGGCTCAAGAGGGTGCAGCGGGAATCGCCGTTGCGGTCGCTGAAAGTGTTCAGTACCAGGGTCGCAAGGCCAGCCGACAGGGCAGCGAGCAGCGCCGGCAGGACATTCTCGACGCGGCGATGCGCATCGTCGTGCGCGACGGCGTGCGTGCCGTGCGCCACCGTGCGGTGGCGGCCGAGGCCGGCGTGCCGCTGTCGGCCACCACCTATTACTTCAAGGACATCGATGACCTGCTCACCGATACCTTCGCCCAATACGTCGAGCGCAGCGCGGCCTACATGGCCAAGCTGTGGATCAACAACGAAGGCCTGCTGCGCGAGATGGTGGTCAGCGGCGACGGCAGCCCCGAGTCGCGCTCGCAACTGGCCGACGACATCGCCCGGCTGATGGCCGACTATGTGCACCGGCAACTGGTCAACCGCCGCGAACACCTGATGGCCGAGCAGGCGTTCCGCCAGGAGGCGCTGCTCAACCCGCGCCTGGCGGAACTGGTGCGTTCCCACCAGCAGATCCTGCTGCAGGGCACCTGCCAGCTGTTCCAGGTGCTGGGTTCCCGGGAACCGCAGCAGGATGCCAAAGTGTTGACGGCGATTATCGGACGGATGGAATATCAGGGCCTGCTCAACGGTGTCGAGCCATTGGCCGAAGAGGACATGCTCGGCATCCTGACGCGGTACATGCATCTGGTGCTGGCGTCGGTGTGACGCAATCCCCTTGTAGGAGCGATCCTGCCCGCGATGACGGTGCGACAGGCAGCAGCGATGTTGAATGCAGCGACGCGTTCGCGGGCAAGCCCGCTCCCACAGACGTTTTCTACAGGAGTTTCGGGTGGACGATTACCAGCAGACGATACGCACGCTGTCCGATCGCATTGTGCTGGCGCAGACACCGATCCGCGTCCTCGACGCGGTCAAGTGGGACGAGAACGTGCGCAAGGGTTTCCTCAAGGCCAAGGGCAAGGAACTGCCGGCAGTGGACCGGGACTACTACCTCAACCGGCCACTGACCTTCGATTCGAGCAAGGTCAAGCTCGAGTTCCAGAACATCGAGCGCGACATCACCCGCCAGCTCGGCCAATTCAGCCCGGTGGGGCAGATCATGCGCCGCATGTGCAAGGAGTACCGCATGGTGGTGCGCATGCTCGAAGCGCGCGGCACCGAGGACTTCGGCCTGATTTCCCAGGAACTGTACGGCGCCGCGTCCGATGCGTTCCATGCCGGCGATCCGACCCTGGCCGACCTCGGCCTGATGATGTCCGACTACCTGAACAACATCGACGGCCGCGGCGACCTGAAGGACGAGCCCAAGACCCTCACCGCCAAGGACGCCGTGCACCTGCTGCAGACGCGCCTGAACAAAGTGTTCGGCGAAGCCGAGGAAACCATCCGGGTGTTCGAGTCCGACGGCATTGTCGCCGACGCGGCGGCGGGGGCCGACTACATCAAGATCCGCACCGACGCGATGTTCAACGGCCGCGACGTCCGGGCCCTGGAAGTGCATGAAGGCCTGGTGCACGTCGGCACCACGCTCAACGGCCTGAACCAGCCGATCTGCACCTTCCTGGCCAAGGGCCCGCCTTCGTCGACGGTGACCCAGGAAGGCCTGGCGATCCTGATGGAAATCATCACCTTCGCCTCCTACCCCAGCCGCCTGCGCAAGCTCACCAACCGCACCCGCGCCATCCACATGGTGGAGGAGGGCGCGGACTTTCTTCAGGTCTTCGAGTTCTTCCGCGAGCAGGGCTTCGAGATGGCGGAAAGCTACGGCAACGCGAGCCGGGTCTTCCGGGGTTCGGTGCCGACCGGTCTGCCATTCACCAAAGACTTGTCCTACCTCAAGGGCTTCATCATGGTTTACAACTACATTCAGTTGGCCGTGCGCAAGGGTAAGCTCGAGCAGATCCCGCTGCTGTTCTGCGGCAAGACCACGCTGGAGGACATGCGCACCCTGCGCCAACTGGTGGACGAAGGCCTGGTGGTGCCGCCCAAGTACCTGCCGGAGCAGTTCCGTGACCTGAACGCGCTGTCGGCGTGGATGTGCTTCTCCAACTTCCTCAACCATTTGAGCCTGGACCGGATCGAGGCGGACTACTCCAACATCCTATAGGGCAAACACAATACCTGTGGGAGCTGGCTTGTCGGATCGCCGCACCGCAGCGATTGCATTCTGTCAGTCATTATTGATGTTGGCTGACCCACCGCCATCGCTGGCAAGCCAGCTCCCACAGGGTTATTTGTTCTTCTCTGAATCGTTCGCCAATTTCCTTCGCGAGGTTTCACCGGATGAGAATCCTCGGCATCGTCTGTCTGCTCCTGACCCTCGGCGGGTGCAGTTCGCTGCTGTTCTACCCCGAGCGCGGCCAGTTGTTCACCCCGCAGAAGGCCGGGCTCGACTACCGCGACGTGACCCTGACCACCGCCGACGGCCTGCGCCTGCACGCCTGGTGGCTGCCGGCCAAGGCCGGGGTCGAGGTCAAGGGCACGGTGCTGCACCTGCACGGCAACGGCGGCAACCTGCCGATGCACCTGGGCGGCAGTTGGTGGCTGCCGAAGAACGGCTATCAGGTGCTGCTGGTGGACTACCGCGGCTATGGCCTGTCCGAAGGCGAGCCGTCGCTGCCGGCGATCTACCAGGACATCGACGCCGCCTTCGCCTGGCTGGACCGCGCGCCCGAGGTCAAGGGCAAGCCGCTGGTCGTGCTGGGCCAGAGCCTGGGCGGCGCGATGGCGGTGCACTGGCTCGTGCGGCATCCGGAACGCCAAAAGCAGCTCAAGGCCCTGGTGCTCGACGGCGTGCCCGCCAGTTACCGCAGCGTCGGCCAGTATGCGCTGAGCACCTCGTGGATGACCTGGCCGTTCCAGGTGCCGCTGTCGTGGCTGGTGCCGGACGGCGACAGCGCCATCCGTTCGATGGAGAAGCTCGACGGCGTGCCGAAGCTGATCTACCACAGCATCGACGATCCCCTCGTGCCCCTTTCCAACGGCATCCGTCTGTATCAAGCTGCGCCGCCGCCCCGTGTGCTGCAGCTGACCCGCGGCGGCCACGTGCAGACCTTCGGCGACCCGGTGTGGCGGCAGGTGATGCTGCGTTACCTGGACGACCCCGAACACTTCAACGGCCTGCGCCGCCTCGGCGAGATCCCCAACTATCCGCCGCCCCCGAAAACCGAAGACGAACCCCCAGAGAGTCCGCAATGAGTGAAGAACGTAACGCCATCCCGCTGATCATCACCGGCATCTGCAGCATCCTCGGCACCGTCGGTGCCCTGTGGTACTACGGCTACCTGCACTTCGCCAAACCCGAGGATGCGCTGCTGCTCAACGACTTCACCATGCTCAAGACCATCCCCGGCGAGGATTACCGGGTGTCGCTGGAACCGGCGCCGCAAGTGGCGCAATGCATCGACGGCGTGCTGGTGCTGTTCGACACCGAACAGAAAGGCCTGACCGGCGTGCTGGTCAACGACAAGAAGAAAGCGGTGCGCTGCATGGGCCAGGAAACTCCGCAGCAACTGCAGCAATAAACGTCTCACAGTCTTTGTGGCGAGGGAGCTTGCTCCCGTTAAAGGAGGTCCAGCGGGAGCGAGCTCCCTCGCCACAGGGAACCGGGAAACGAAAAGCCCCGCCTGATCGCTCAGGCGGGGCTTTTCGCATCAGCGTGCGACGCTTAGTTCGCGCTCACCGCCGAACGCGGCAGCACCGGCTGGTTGTCGTTGGAGATGGTCACTTCCACCCGACGGTTCATCGCCCGGCCCGAGACGCTGCCGTTGTCCGCCACCGGGTATTCCTTGCCGTAGCCCTGGGTCACGATGCGCGACGGATCGACGCCCATCTTGATCAGCGCCACCTGCACCGAGGTCGCCCGGCGTTCGGACAGCGACTGGTTGTAGCCCGCGGTGCCGGTGCTGTCGGTGTAGCCCTCGACGATCACCTTGCGGTCGGGGTTCTCCTGGAGGAACTGCGCCAGCTTGTTGATGTTCATCAGGCCGCTGGACTTGAGCTCGGCCTTGTTGGTGGCGAACAGCACGTCGCCGAAGGTCACCAGAGTGCCGCGGTCGGTCTGTTTGGCGTTGAGGCTGTCCTGAAGCTGTTTGATCTGCTGGTCGCGGGCGTCCAGGCGGGCCTGGGCGCGCTGGGCCGCGGCGTTCTTCAGGTTGGCTTCGGCGGTGCGCAGGGCGATGGTCTGCTTGGCCACTTCCACGCGCTGGTTGGTGAGGTAGGCCAGTTGGTCGACCTTGGCCGCGTCTTGCTTGTCCAGGTAGGCCTTGTCGGCCTTGTCCAGGTAGTCGCTGGCCTCTTTGGTCTCCAGGGCGGCGACCTTGCTGGCCTGCGGGTTGGCCTGCAGGCCTGCGTAGTTGGTGCGCGCCTGTTCCAGGTTCGGGTTCGGCGGGGTGGAGCACGCCGCCAGGGCAACGCTTGCGGCCAGCAGAGCAGGGATCATCAGTTGATTACGCATGTTCGTTCGTCCTTCTGTCGATAAGAGATTCAGCCTTGCGGTCGGGATGCGCGCTTACTGCACGGTGCGCTGACTTTCCTGACGCAGTTCCTGAACGCCCTTCTGGGAGTCCTTCACGGCCTGCTCGGCCTTCATCGCCTGGGCCTTGCGCTCGGCGACCCGGGCGTCCCACTCGGCCTGTTCGGCCAGGGTGCGGGCCTGATCGTATTTCTTGTCGTGCATGGCGATTTCAGCCTGCTTGAGCTTGTCCTGGGCCTGCTTCATTTCCACGGCGGCGAATTCGGTGCCGCCGGCGCTGACCGCGCTGTTGACCGCCGATTGGGTGACGGCGTACTGCTCGGTCGGCGGGTTGCCGGCGCAACCGGCCAGCACGACGCCGGCGCCCAGGGCCAGGGCGACCAGTTTCAGGCTGCGCAGAGGGGTGGACGAGGTTTGGGTCTTCATGGTCTTCAACTCCATTGTTCAACTCCTTGGATAACGCTGAATCCATCCTGGACGAGGAGTCGCATGCGTCGTGTCGGAGCGCGTTCTGAAACGCTCGTCCCAGGCGTGGTTACCTGTTCCGACCGGGCGCATTTTTTAAAAGTTCAGAAAAGATGGCCCATCGCCAAAAAAAATTTGACCGAACGGGCAGGGCTCTAAAACGGGAACTTTGGCGGTGTCAGGCGGTATGGGCGGGCCGATTGCCGTCCGAAAAGCGAGAGCGGGCTTGCTTGCCATGCGCTGTGTCAGCCACGACTGAAGGAGCCAGAAAGGGCGCTTTCGCGGGCAAGCCCGCTCCCACAGTTTTCGGGGGTGGGCACACATTTCCCTGTGGGAGCCAGCCTGCTGGCGATAGCGTCAGGCCTGAGACCGCAGGCCCAGGTCAAGACCGTTGCTCCCACAGGATGAGCTGTGCGGGATCAGTGCTTCGGCTTGCCGGCGGCGGACAGATCCTGCAAATGCCGGCGCGACAAGGCGAGGAAACGCGGCGTCGGGCCGACGTCCTCGTACAGCGGATCGCCTTCCTCGTCGGTGGCGACCACCGTCGAGCCCTTCACGTACGGCAGGCTCGCCTCGAACTCTTCGAGGGCGGCGCCGATCAGTTCGCCGAGCAGTTCCTCGGGATGCCGCTTGGGGTACATCTCGGCGATGGCGGCCAGCCGCGCGGCGGCCTCCACGTCCAGGCGGATGGTGTAGCCGGTGTCGGTCAGGCGACCCTTGGCGGTTTCTTCCCAATGCTGGGCAAGTTCTCGGATTTTCATGATGACCTCATGGCGCACCCGCTCGTGGCAGGTTCTGGTGAGTGTCCGGCGGGGCCGGCGGCAAGCCGTTGTGGGGCCTGTTGTTGAGGTTAGCTGGCGGGCGCGGGGTTGCGTGGCCCTTCGTCGTCTGCTTGTAAGTCGCGCCGCAGAGCGGCACTCTCTGACCATTCGCTCGCTTTTTAGCCGCCTGGACGACTGCTGGAGAACTGCCGATGACCGATATCGATGCACGCTTGCGCGAAGATGTTCACCTGCTCGGAGAGCTGTTGGGCAACACCATCCGTGACCAGTACGGCGAGGGTTTCCTCGACAAGATCGAGCAGATCCGCAAGGGCGCCAAGGCCGACCGGCGCGGTTCGATGGACGCCGAGCTCAGCGCCAGCCTCGATCAGCTGAGCGAAGCCGAACTGCTGCCGGTGGCGCGGGCGTTCAACCAGTTCCTCAACCTGGCCAACATCGCCGAGCAGTACCAGTTGATCCATCGCCGCGAGGCGTCGCAGGCCGCGCCGTTCGAATCCCGGGTGCTGCCGGAGCTGTTGGCCCGCCTGCGCAGCGAAGGCCACAGCGCCGAGGCCCTGGCCCGCCAGCTGGCGCGGTTGGAGATCGAACTGGTGCTCACGGCCCACCCGACCGAAGTGGCGCGGCGCACGCTGATCCAGAAGTACGACGCGATCGCCGCGCAGTTGGCGGCCCAGGATCATCGCGACCTGACCGACGCCGAGCGCGGGCAAATCCACAACACCCTGCAACGCCTGATCGCCGAAGCCTGGCACACCGAAGAGATCCGCCGCACCCGACCCACGCCCGTAGACGAAGCCAAGTGGGGCTTCGCGGTGATCGAGCATTCGCTGTGGCAGGCGATCCCCAACCACATGCGCAAGGCCGACCAGGCGCTGCACGCCGCCACCGGCCTGCGCTTGCCGTTGGAGGCCGCGCCGATCCGCTTCGCTTCATGGATGGGCGGCGACCGCGACGGCAACCCCAATGTCACCGCCGCCGTCACCCGTGAGGTGCTGTTGCTGGCGCGCTGGATGGCGGCCGACCTGTACCTGCGCGACGTCGACCGCTTGGCCGCCGAGCTGTCGATGCAGCAGGCCAGCGATGAACTCAAGGCCCGCGCCGGCGACAGCGCCGAGCCGTACCGCGCCGTGCTCAAGCAACTGCGCGAACGCCTGCGCGCCACGCGCAACTGGGCCCATGCGGCGCTGACCGCCGCCACCCCGGCGCCGGCGGACGTGCTGCACGGCAACCGCGAACTGCTTGATCCGCTGGAGCTGTGCTACCGCTCGCTGCACGAATGCGGCATGGGCGTGATCGCCGACGGGCCGCTGCTCGACTGCCTGCGCCGGGCGGTGACGTTCGGCCTGTTCCTGGTGCGCCTGGACGTGCGCCAGGACTCGTCGCGGCACAGCGCGGCCATGACCGAAATCACCGATTACCTGGGCCTGGGCCGCTACGAGGAATGGGGCGAGGAGCAGCGCATCGAGTTCCTGACCCGCGAACTCAACAACCGCCGGCCATTGCTGCCGGCCCACTTCAAGCCCTCGGCGGACACCGCCGAAGTCCTCGCCACCTGCAAGGAGATCGCCGCTGCGCCGGGCGCCTCGCTGGGTTCCTACGTCATTTCCATGGCCGGCGCCGCGTCCGACGTGCTTGCGGTGCAACTGCTGCTCAAGGAAGCCGGCGTGCTGCGGCCGATGCGCGTGGTGCCGCTGTTCGAGACCCTGGCCGACCTCGACAACGCAGGTCCTGTGATCGAGCGGCTGCTGCAACTGCCGGGTTACCGCGCACGGTTGCAGGGGCCGCAGGAAGTGATGATCGGCTACTCCGACTCGGCCAAGGACGCCGGCACCACCGCTGCCGCGTGGGCCCAATACCGCGCCCAGGAGCGGCTGGTGGAGATCTGCCGCGAACAGCAGGTCGAACTGTTGCTGTTCCACGGCCGTGGCGGCACCGTCGGCCGCGGCGGCGGCCCGGCCCACGCGGCGATCCTGTCGCAGCCGCCGGGATCGGTGGCGGGGCGGTTCCGCACCACCGAGCAGGGCGAAATGATCCGTTTCAAATTCGGCCTGCCCGACATCGCCGAACAGAACCTCAACCTCTATCTGGCGGCGGTGCTCGAAGCGACCCTGTTGCCGCCGCCGCCCCCGACCCCCGAATGGCGGCACCTGATGGACGAACTGGCCGCCGACGGCGTCAAGGCCTACCGCGCTGTGGTGCGGGAAAATCCGCAGTTCGTCGAGTACTTCCGCCAATCCACACCGGAGCAGGAGCTGGGGCGCTTGCCGCTGGGCAGCCGCCCGGCCAAGCGCCGGGCCGGCGGCATCGAGAGCCTGCGGGCGATCCCGTGGATCTTCGGTTGGACCCAGACGCGGCTGATGCTGCCGGCCTGGCTCGGCTGGGAGACCGCGCTGAACAACGCCCTGGCCCGGGGCGAAGGGGATCTGCTGGCGCAGATGCGCGAGCAATGGCCGTTCTTCCGCACCCGCATCGACATGCTGGAGATGGTGCTGGCCAAGGCGGACGCCGACATCGCGCTGTCCTATGACCAGCGGCTGGTCGAGCCGTCGCTGCTGCCGCTGGGTGCGCACTTGCGCGACCTATTGTCGCAGGCGTGCGCGGTCGTGCTCGGGCTGACCGGTCAGTCTCAGTTGCTGGCGCACAGCCCCGACACCCTGGAATTCATCCGCCTGCGCAACACTTACCTCGATCCGCTGCATCTATTGCAGGCCGAACTGCTGGCCCGTTCCCGGCGCCAGGAAGTGGTGCAGGGCAGCCCCGTGGAACAGGCGCTGCTGGTGTCTGTGGCGGGGATCGCCGCCGGTCTTCGAAATACCGGCTAAGGTTTTCTGCGTGGGGCGGGGGCTCCCGCAGCGGTTCGCGGGGGCCGTCTGGCGCACACGGAAAAGGTGCGGTCAGGCGACAGTTAATGATGGGGTTGCGACTTGGGACACTGCGGCGCAACGTCGCGGCAGGGGCCGGTTTCTCCGACTTTTGGTGTCTTGTGTGGGCGCAGCCTGCTGTGTATCTTGATCAGCCTTTGGCCGTTTGGGCGGCCGCGACCCTATTTTCAAGATTGGCCCCACGAGGCGAATCCGTTGTTTTTTATATAAAAAATTGAGGAGCACATCGATGCGCGTCATTCTGCTGGGAGCTCCCGGGGCCGGTAAAGGTACTCAGGCTAAGTTCATCACCGAGAAATTCGGCATTCCGCAAATCTCCACCGGCGACATGCTGCGTGCGGCGGTCAAGGCCGGCACCGAGCTGGGCCTCAAGGCCAAGGGCATCATGGATGCCGGCGGCCTGGTGTCGGATGACCTGATCATCGCGCTGGTCAAGGATCGCATCGCTCAGTCTGACTGCGCCAACGGCTTCCTGTTCGACGGTTTCCCGCGCACCATTCCTCAGGCCGAAGCCCTGGTCGCCGCCGGCGTCGAGCTGGACGCCGTGGTCGAGATCGCGGTCGAAGACGAAGAGATCGTGCAGCGCATCGCCGGCCGCCGCGTCCACGAGGCCAGCGGCCGCGTGTACCACATCGTCTACAACCCGCCGAAGGTCGAAGGCAAGGACGACGTCACCGGCGAAGAGCTGGTGCAGCGCAAGGACGACACCGAAGAGACCGTGCGCCATCGCCTGTCGGTCTACCATTCGCAGACCAAGCCGCTGGTGGACTTCTACCAGAAGCTGTCTGCCGCCCAGGGCAAGCCGAAGTACAGCCACATCCCTGGCGTCGGTTCGGTCGAGGCCATCACCGCCAAGGTGCTGGCGGCCCTGAGCTGAAAAAACGGCTCAGCTGCATCATCCACGGCCCGCTTGCGGGCCGTAGTTGTTTATACTGGCGCCCTTTTTCCCCTCCTGATTGACGGACACACCGATGAGCACCCTGCTGGCCCTGGACACCGCGACTGAAGCCTGCTCCGTCGCCTTGCTGCATGACGGCAAGGTCACGAGCCATTACGAGGTGATCCCGCGCCTGCATGCGCAGAAACTGCTGCCGATGATCCAGCGGCTACTGGCCGACGCCGGCACCACCCTGCAAGCGGTGGACGCCATCGCCTTCGGCCGCGGCCCCGGCGCCTTCACCGGCGTGCGGATCGCCATCGGCGTGGTGCAGGGGCTGGCGTTCGCCCTGGAGCGTCCGGTGCTGCCGGTCTCCAACCTGGCGGTGCTGGCGCAGCGAGCCTTGCGCGAGCACGGCGCAAGTCAGGTCGCGGCAGCCATCGATGCGCGCATGGACGAGGTGTACTGGGGCTGCTACCGCGAGACGGCAGGGGAGATGCGCCTGGTCGGCGCCGAAGCGGTCCTGCCGCCGGAAGCCGCAGCGCTGCCGGCCGATGCCGCGGGTGAATGGTTCGGCGCGGGCACCGGTTGGGGCTACGGCGAGCGCATCGCCGTCAGCCCGAGCGGCTCTGACGCCGGCATGCTGCCCCATGCCGAAGACCTGTTGACCCTGGCCCGGTTCGCCTGGGCGCGCGGCGAAGCCATCGCGCCGGACGACGCCCAGCCGGTCTACCTGCGCGACAAGGTCGCCACCCCCAAGGCCCGCTGACTCACGCCCAAGTCAGCGGCTCAGGTAACGACTGCAGAAGCCAGCCTGCTGGCGATGGCGTCGGCAGGCACGCACCGATGGAGGGGCGAGCCCGTTCCTGTGCTGCCAATCGTCAGTTTCCAACCCCGCGCTTTAAACCTTTTGTCTTTTATGTGTTCTAGTTATCACTCGGCGGTTTGCTAAGTCGGTCAGGTGCCGCTAAATTGCCATCATCGATACCGAGCATGACTTTATGCGTATAGACGGCGTTTCCTCTCATTCCTACCCCATCAAGCGCAAGCCCCGCAAAGGCAACGCGGCGCTGGATGAGTCCGTCGACGATATCGACGGCGAGCTGGAAATCCCTTCCGAGGAGCAACTGGCCGCCCGCGCCGCCAAGGCCTCCGCGCAACGCCTGAGCAATCTGCCCGCCCGTCAGCAAGACATGATCTACCACCGTGCGATGAAGAAGAGCGTGGCCATGGCCTTGGCCAGCTACCTGAGCACCGCCGGGTTTGTCGACTGGGAAGCGGACGTGCTGGGCCTCGACCTGTACATCTGATGGCGCTGCCCTATTACTTGGGTTGTCCGTCCTGGAGCGAAAGCGCCTGGCGCGATTACCTGTACCCGGCGGACGCGAAAACGGCTGACTTCCTCGGCCTCTATGCCCAGGTGTTCAACGCGGTGGAAGGCAACACGACTTTCTACGCCAGCCCGTCGCCGGCCACGGTGCAGCGCTGGGCCGAGGTGATGCCGGAGCACTTTCGGTTCACCGCCAAGTTCCCCGGCGACATCAGCCACGGCGGCGACCTGCGCGACCAGCTCACCGCCGCCGAAACCTTCATCCAATTGCTCGGCCCCCTCGGCGACCGGGTCTCGCCGATGTGGCTGCAACTGTCGAAAAGCTTTACCCCGCAGCGTTTGCCGGAACTGGCGGCGTTCATCGACGCGTTGGACCGGCCCCTGGCGGTGGAAGTGCGCCATGACCAGTTCTTCGCCAAGGGCGAGAGCGAACGGCTGCTCAATCGCTTGTTGCTCGACCGAGGCGTCGAGCGCATCTGCCTCGACCCGCGTGCGCTGTTCAGTTGCCTGTCCACCGAATCGTCGGTGATCCACGCCCAATCGAAAAAGCCCCGCGTGCCCACGCGCCCGGCGGCGTTCACCCAGCATCCGCAGGTGCGTTTCATCGGCCATCCGCAGTTGGAGGCCAACGACCCGTTCCTGGTGCCGTGGGTGGCGAAAATCGCCGAGTGGATCGAAGAGGGGCGCACGCCGTACATCTTCCTGCACACGGCGGACAACCTGCTGGCGGCGAAGCTGGCGCAACGCTTTCACGCCCAACTGATGCAGCGCCTGCCTGGCCTGCCGGCCCTGCCTGAGCTATACAGAGAGCCCGCCGCGGAGCAATTGGGACTGCTCTGAGGCGGATTTCCTTCTCTGCCCGGGAGCCTGCCGATGGACGCGCAAATCCGTAAAGCCGAAGCCTTCAGAGCCCTGCATGAACGCAGCGGGCTCTTTGTCATGCCCAATCCGTGGGACGCCGGCTCCGCGAAGATACTCGCCGGCCTGGGCTACCCGGCGCTGGCGACCACCAGCGCCGGGTATGCGTTTTCCCAGGGCAAGCCCGACGGCGGCCTGAGCCTTGAGGAAACCCTGGCCAATGTCCGGGCAATCGCGGCGGCGACGGAGCTGCCGGTGTCGGTGGATCTGGAGAACGGTTTCGCCGACGGGCCGGCCGAATCGGCGCAGAGCCTGATCCACGCGGCAAGGGCGGGCGCGGTGGGCGGTTCCATCGAAGACGCCACCGGCCGCGAAGACGGCCCGATCTACTGCTTCGAACATGCCGTGGCGCGGATCGAGGCGGCGGTGGCGGCGGTGCGCTCACTGCCGTTTCCCTTCACCCTGACCGCCCGTGCGGAAAACTACCTGCACGGCCGGCCCGATCTCGATGACACCCTTCGCCGCTTGCAGGCGTTCGCCGAAGCGGGGGCCGACGTGCTCTACGCGCCGGGCCTGCGCAATGCCGAAGAGGTGCTGGCAGTGGTGCGCGCCGTGGCGCCGAAACCGGTGAATGTACTGATGTCCGGCGGGCTGAAGCTGACGTTGCAGGAACTGGAGGAGATGGGCGTGCGCCGGGTGAGCACCGGGTCGGCGCTGGCGTTGGCGGCGCTCGGGGAGTTCTTCCGGGCGGCCGAGGAGATCAAGCAGTCGGGCACCTTCACGTTCACCTCGCGCTCGATGGCGTATGCCCAGGTCAATCAGCTGTTCAAGGGGTGAGGGCGGGGCGGGGCGCTGAGGCTCAGGCGGCGATGCGCAGGTTCTGCTGAACGATCGGGCGCACCCAGCCGTTGTCGAAGTCCAGCGCACGCTGTTGCTCGACGATCTCTTCGGGAGAGAACGGCGGGAACGGTTTTTCCATGAGGTCGAGGTCGAACTCAGCGATCGGCAGGTACAGCGGACGCTTCTGCGGCGCGGCGCCCGGCTCGGGAACCGGTTGGCCGTGGGTGAGCACGATCGGGCGAACCCAGCCGCTCTCGAAGTCCTGCTGCTTCTGCTGGGCGCTGATCTCTTCCGGCGGGAACGGCGGGAACGGCTTGTCGAGCAGTTCTGTCTCGAATTCGGCGATCGGCAGGAACAGCGGCTCCGGCGGGCGGATCTCGGTGTCGACCACGTCGCATTCGCGCTGGCTGATGATGTGCGCGTGCAGGTCGCTGCCGACGGTAGGCTCGTCCGGGCTGTCCAGGTCGACCGGCGGGAACGTGCCGCAGGCCGGCACCACATCACTCGACTGTTCGGCCAGCGCCTGGGCAAAGAAATCCTGCCACAGGTGACTGACGCCGCTCAGTGCCTGAGTGTTCTGACGGCTGAAATCGCCATGGGGCGAGATGTAGCCAATCGATGTGGGAAGAATGCCTGACATTTTTTTCGGTCGACGCTCGGCTCTGGCAGAATGCGCGTTGATTGGGTTATCGGCGGATTTTGCCGATCCTTAACTTTTTGAGCGTGTTTTTCATGATTGAGCATCCAGCGGCCTGCCGCATCCATGTCGAGGCCCTTGAGCCTGCCTTCGAGCCGCAGGCCCGGCAGTGGGCCGAGCGCCTGAGCCTGCCGTTGCAGGCGCAGGACGGCGAGTTCGCCTTGCAGGTCGGCGGGCAGGGCCTGCAGCTGCAGCAGCTGGGGCCGGATGCGCCGGGGCCGGTGCGGGTGGACTTCGTCGAGGGCGGTGCGGCACACCGGCGGCTGTACGGCGGCGGCAACGGCCAAATGATCGCCAAGGCCGTCGGCATCGCCCAGGGCGTGCGTCCGCGGGTGCTGGACGCCACGGCGGGGCTGGGCAAGGATGCGTTCGTGCTGGCGAGCCTGGGCTGCGAGATGAGCCTGATCGAGCGTCAGCCGCTGATCGGTGCGTTGCTCGAAGACGGCCTGGCCCGGGCGGCTGAGGATTTCGACGTGGCGCCGATCGTGGCGCGGATGACGCTGCTCAAGGGCAACTCCATCGAGGTGATGCGCAACTGGGAGGGCGAGCCGCCGCAGGTGATCTACCTCGATCCGATGTTTCCCCACCGCGAGAAGACCGCGCTGGTGAAGAAGGAGATGCGCCTGTTCCGGCCGTTGGTGGGCGATGACCCGGACGCGCCGGCGCTGCTGGAGGCGGCCCTGGCCCTGGCCAGCCACCGGGTGGTGGTCAAGCGCCCGCGCAAGGCGCCGTGCATCGAAGGGCCGAAGCCGAGCCATGCGCTGGACGGCAAGTCCAGCCGCTACGACATCTATCCGAAGAAAGCACTCAAGGCCTGAGCCCCAGGCGCCGCCATCGCCGGCCGGCTCCCACAGTGATGCTCCGGGCATCAGGCATGCGCTGTGGGAGCCCGTCGGCGCGGCGCAGCCGTCAGGGCCGGTAGGCCCGCATGAACAACCCCACCACTTCCTGCACATGGCTCTCCGCCGCCTCGTCGGTCAGCGGCTCGCCGCAGCCGTACAGCAGGCGGAAATTGCCCGCGCCCTTGATCAGGCAGAAGAAATGCTCGGCGGCGTTGCGCGGCAGGTCGATGCTCAGCTCGCCGGTCTCATTGACCCGGGCCAGCAGCCGCTCCATGCCCTGCACCATGCGCTGGGGGCCGGCCTCGAAGAAGATCAGCGACAGCTTCGGATCCTGACTGCCCAGCGCCATGATGAGCCGGTGCAGGTTCACCGATTCTTCGCTGTTGATCAGTTGGTGGAAGCCGCGGGCAATGTTCAGCAACACATTTTCCACCGCGACGCCGTCCGGCAGTTCGAAGACCATCGACGGCAGCTGCGCTTCGCATTTGGCCGCCACGGCGGCGGAAAACAGCGTCTCCTTGTCGTTGAAGTGACTGTATACGGTCAGTTTTGAAACGCCCGCCTCGGCGGCCACCGCGTCCATGCTGGTGTTGGCGTAGCCGTGGCTCAGGAACAGGGTTTTCGCCGCTTCGAGGATCGCCTGGCGCTTGGCCGGATCCTTGGGGCGACCCGGGCCGTTTGGGGCTGGGGGATTGTTTGGCATTCTTCGCTTTTAATACTGGACTGGTGAGTTTGCTATTAATAACATACCCGCCAGTATAATTATTCCAGGCCCCCTTAGCGAAAGGTCCGTCACCATGTTCCGCTATGCGCTGTCCATTGCAATGCCAGTCAGTCTGGCTTTTTTATTGTCGGCATGCGGTCACGAGGAGGCGACGCCCGTCGCCGTCCGGCCGGCCATGGTGGTTCAGCCAGAGCCTTCGGCGCAGGCGATGGAGAGTTATCCCGGTGAGGTGAGGGCCCGCTACGAGCCGGATCTGGCGTTCCGCATCGGCGGCAAGGTCAGCCGACGACTGGTCGAAGAGGGCCAGCGCGTGAAGGCTGACCAACCCCTGGCCGAGCTCGATCCGCAGGACGTACGCCTGCAATTGGAGGCCACCCGCGCCCAGGTCGCCGCCGCCGAAGCCAACCTGAACCTGGTGCGGGCCGAGCGCGACCGCTACAAGACCCTGATGGATCGGCAGATGGTCAGCCGTTCCCAGTACGACAACGCGGAAAACCTCTACCGCTCCGGCGAAGCCCGCCTCAAGCAGATCAAGGCCGAATTCAACGTCTCGACCAACCAGGCCAGCTACGCGGTGCTGCGCGCGCCGCAGGACGGCGTGGTGTCCCGGCGTTCGCTGGAGGTCGGCCAGGTGGTCGCCGCCGGGCAGACCGTGTTCACCCTCGCCACCGACGGCGAGCGCGAAGTGTCGATCAGCCTGCCGGAGCAGAGCTTCGGCCGCTTCAAGGTCGGCCAGCCGGTTTCGGTGGAACTCTGGACGCAGCCGGATCAGCGTTTCGCCGGGCGCATCCGCGAGCTGTCGCCGGCCGCCGACCCGAAATCCCGCACCTTTGCCGCGCGCATCGCCTTCGCCTCCGGCAAGGTGCCCGCCGAACTCGGCCAGAGCGCCCGGGTGTACGTGCAGACCGCAGAATCCGTGCCGCTGTCGGTGCCGTTGTCTGCGCTGACCGCCGAGAACGGCACGACCTACGTCTGGGTCGTCAGCGCCAACAACACCCTGAAGAAGACCCCGGTGCGCATCGGCGCCTTCGGCGAGAAGAGCGTGCCGGTGCTCGAAGGCCTGAACGCCAGCGACTGGGTGGTCGCCGCCGGCGTGCATGTGCTTCTGGAGGGGCAGCAGGTGCGCCCCGTGGACCGTTCCAACCGGGTGGTCAATCTGGCGGGCAAGGAGTAATCCCCGATGGGTTTCAATCTTTCCGCCTGGGCGCTGCGCAATCGCCAGATCGTATTGTTCCTGATGCTTTTGCTGGCGATTGTCGGCGCGTTGTCCTACACCAAGCTCGGCCAGAGCGAAGACCCGCCGTTCACCTTCAAGGCCATGGTGATCCAGACCCGCTGGCCGGGCGCCACTGCCCAGGAAGTCTCGCGGCAGGTCACCGAGCGCATCGAAAAGAAACTGATGGAGACCGGCGAATACGAACGCATCGTGTCGTTCTCCCGCCCCGGCGAATCCCAGGTGACGTTCATTGCCCGGGACTCCATGCATTCGGCCGAGATCCCGGATCTCTGGTATCAGGTGCGCAAGAAGGTCAGCGACATCCGCCAGACCTTGCCGCCGGGCATTCAGGGCCCGTTCTTCAACGATGAGTTCGGCACCACGTTCGGCAACATCTACGCCCTGACCGGCGACGGCTTCGACTACGCGGTGCTCAAGGACTACGCCGACCGCGTGCAGATCCAGCTGCAACGGGTCAAGGACGTGGGCAAGGTGGACCTGCTCGGCCTGCAGGACGAGAAAATCTGGGTGGAGCTGTCCAACGTCAAGCTGGCCACCCTCGGCCTGCCGCTGGCGGCTGTGCAGCAGGCGCTGGAGGAGCAGAACGCGGTGTCCACCGCCGGGTTCTTCGAGACCGGCAGCGAGCGCCTGCAACTGCGGGTCTCGGGGAATTTCCAGACGGTCGACGAAATCCGCAACTTCCCGATCCGCGTCGGCGACCGCACCTTCCGCATCGCCGATGTCGCCGACGTGCGCCGTGGCTTCAACGACCCGCCCGCGCCGCGCATGCGCTTCATGGGCGAGGACGCCATCGGCCTGGCCGTGGCGATGAAAGACGGCGGCGACATCCTGGTGCTGGGCAAGGCGTTGGAGCTGGAGTTCGCCCGCATCCAGAAGAACCTCCCGGCCGGCATGCAGCTGCGCAAGGTCTCCGACCAGCCGGCGGCGGTGAAGACCGGCGTCGGCGAGTTCGTCCAGGTGCTGGTCGAGGCGCTGGCCATCGTGCTGCTGGTGAGCTTCTTCTCCCTCGGCGTGCGCACCGGCATGGTGGTGGCGCTGACCATCCCGCTGGTGCTGGCAATGACATTCGCCTGCATGTACTACCTGGGGATCGGCCTGCACAAGATTTCCCTCGGTGCGCTGGTGCTGGCCCTCGGGCTGCTGGTGGACGACGCGATCATCGCCGTGGAGATGATGGCGATCAAAATGGAGCAGGGCTTCGACCGGATCAAGGCCGCCAGTTTCGCCTGGACCAGCACCGCGTTCCCGATGCTCACCGGCACGCTGATCACGGCGGCCGGGTTCCTGCCGATCGCCACGGCGCAGTCCGGCACCGGCGAGTACACCCGTTCGATCTTTCAGGTGGTGACCATCGCGCTGCTGGCCTCGTGGGTGGCGGCGGTGGTGTTCGTGCCCTACCTGGGGGAAAAGCTGCTGCCGGACCTGGCGAAGCTCCACGCGGCCAAGCACGGCCCGGATCAGCCGGACCCTTACGGCACGCCGTTCTACCAGCGGGTGCGTCGACTGGTGGAATGGTGCGTGCGCCGGCGCAAGACCGTGATCGTGCTGACCATCGGCCTGTTCGTCGCCTCGGTGATGCTGTTCCGCTTCGTGCCCCAGCAGTTCTTCCCGGCTTCCGGGCGGCTGGAGCTGATGGTCGACCTGAAGCTGGCCGAAGGCGCCTCCCTGGCCAACACCGCCGCCGAGGTCAAACGCCTGGAGGCGCTGCTCAAGGATCGCGCCGGCATCGACAACTACGTGGCCTACGTCGGCACCGGCTCGCCGCGCTTCTACTTGCCGTTGGATCAGCAATTGCCGGCCGCCAGCTTTGCCCAGTTCGTGGTGCTGGCCAAGACCATCGAGGAGCGCGAAGCCCTGCGCACCTGGCTGATCGACACGCTCAACGAACAGTTCCCGACCCTGCGTTCGCGGGTCACGCGGTTGGAGAACGGACCGCCGGTCGGCTACCCGGTGCAGTTCCGCGTCACCGGCGAGCACATCGAGGAAGTCCGTGCGCTGGCCCGCAAGGTCGCGGCCAAGGTGCGCGAGAACCCGCACGTGGTCAACGTCCACCTGGACTGGGAAGAGCCGAGCAAGGTCGTGTACCTGAACATCGATCAGGATCGCGCCCGGGCCCTGGGCGTGAGCACCGCCAACCTGGCGAAGTTCCTGCAGAGCTCGCTGACCGGCTCCAGCGTCAGCCAGTACCGCGAGGACAACGAACTGATCGAGATCCTGCTGCGCGGCACCGTGCACGAACGCACCGAGCTGTCGCTGCTGCCGAGCCTGGCGGTGCCCACCGACAACGGTCGCAGCGTGGCGCTGTCGCAGATCGCCACGCTGGAGTACGGGTTCGAGGAAGGCATCATCTGGCACCGCAACCGCCTGCCGAACGTGACCGTGCGCGCCGACATCTACGGCAAGGAGCAACCGGCCACCCTGGTGCAGCAGATCATGCCGACCCTCGACCCGATCCGCGCCGAACTGCCGGACGGCTACCTGCTGGACGTCGGCGGCACCGTGGAAGACTCCGAGCGCGGGCAGAAGTCGGTCAACGCCGGCGTGCCGATGTTCATCGTCGTGGTGCTGACCTTGCTGATGGTGCAGCTGCGCAGCTTCTCGCGCACGGCGATGGTGTTCCTGACGGCGCCGCTGGGCCTGATCGGCGTGACCCTGTTCCTGCTGGTGTTCCGCCAGCCGTTCGGCTTCGTGGCGATGCTGGGCACCATCGCGCTGTCGGGGATGATCATGCGCAACTCGGTGATCCTGGTGGACCAGATCGAACAGGACATCGCCGCGGGGCTCAAGCCGTGGCAGGCGATCATCGAGGCCACCGTGCGCCGGTTCCGGCCCATTGTGCTGACCGCCCTGGCGGCGGTGCTGGCGATGATCCCGCTGTCGCGCAGCGTGTTCTTCGGCCCGATGGCGGTGGCGATCATGGGCGGGCTGATCGTGGCGACGGCGCTGACGCTGCTGTTCCTGCCGGCGCTGTATGCGGCGTGGTTCCGGGTCAGGAAGGAGCCTGTCTGATCTCCTACGCCAATATCAGACCGGTCTGATATTGAGCCGTCGGAGCCTGGATGCTGTACTCGACGCTCCGTTTTGACGAGCGTTCGAGTCAGCCTCCATGAAAAATCCGCCTCCCTTGAAGGGCAGGACCGATCCGGTCTTCGAGCTGTTGGTGCGCCCGCCCCACAAGCATCGGTTGATGGACTATCTCGCACTGCTCAAGCCCCTCGACGACCGGAACCGTTACCTTCCTTTCGACGCCTTGCGCCGTCGCTGGGCGGCGGGGCTCGATGCCAGGCTCTGCTGGGCATTGGTCAAGAAGGCCAGGGCCGCCCAGCACATCAACCTTCTGCCGTTGGGCGAGCCGGCGCAGTGGGGCAAGTACCTGCTGACGCCGCTGGCGCAGAAGACCCTCTGCGTGGTGGATCGGCAGACCACTTCGGCCTCCCTCGAATACAGGGCGAGCCGGATCGGCGAGCGTGCGCATTTCAGCTGTCTGCTCAACGACCTGACCGAGGACGAGGCCATCGCCAGCAGCCAACTGGAGGGCGCGGCGACCACGACGCGGGTCGCCAAGGACATGCTCAGGCACCGGCGCCAGCCGCGCACCCCCGACGAGCGCATGGTCATGGGCAATTACAGGATGATGGGGTTCGCCTGGGAAAAGCGTCATGAGCCTTTGAGTGTCGGGCTGATCGCTGCGCTCCATCGGGTCGGTGTGGAGGGTATCGATGATGCGCAGTATCAGCCGGGTCGTTTCAGGCGCGATGACGACGTGGTGGTCCAGGACGGCGAAGGCAACACGGTGCATCGGCCGCCGCCCGCCGCCGGGTTGGTGGCGCGCCTTGAGGCCCTCTCTCGGTGGGTCAATCAAAGGCATGATGATCTGCACCCTTTGATCAAGGCGATCACGCTGCATTTTGCCCTGGGTTACGAGCACCCGTTCCGCGACGGGAACGGGCGGGTCGCCCGGGCGTTGTTCTATTGGTTCATGTTCAAGAACGACTTCTCGGCGTTTCGCTACGTCGCGATCAGTCTCCTGCTGCGCAATGCGCCGGTGCAGTACGGGCGCTCGTACCTGCATACGGAAGCGGACGAGCTGGATTTGACTTACTTCATCGAGTTCCAGTGCTCGGTGATCCTGCGGGCGGTGAATGCCTTTGCCGATGCCTATCGCAAGAGCCTGGCGCACACCGAAGACTTCGAGCGCGGGTTGTTGGCGTCAGGGTTCTTCGAGCGGCTTTCGGACAGGCAGCGGGCGCTGTATCGGGCGGCCAAGAGCGAGGTGGCCAAGGAATTCACGGCGGGCAATGTGCAGGAGCATCTGGGGTGCTCCTATCGGGCGGCGGTGTCAGCCCTGAACGGGCTGGTGGGATTGCAGGTCTTCGAGAAGCGGAAAATGGGGCGCGAGTGGGTGTTCTTCCTGCGTGCGGCGCCACCCCTTGAAACGAAGAAAGGGAGCGATGCCTCTCGCTCCCTCGTCCTGTCGGCCTAGAGGGTGCCGAACACCTTCTTCGCCAGGCCGGTCGCCGCGGCGGCCGGATTCTTGCGGATGGTTTCTTCCTGCTTGCCGATCATTTCGAACAAGCCATCGAGCGCCTGCTCGGTCACGTAGCTTTCGATGTTGGCGCTCTTGGCGTCCACCACGCCGAAGGTCGCGGCCTGGCCTGCGAACGCGTTGTACTTCTGCGCCACGCCGACCTTGTCGGTGGCCTGCTTGACGATCGGCAGGAACTTGGCGCGGATCTGTTCGCGGCTGGTCTTGTTCAGGTACTGGGTGGCGGAGTCGTTGCCGCCGCTGAGGATGCCCTTGGCGTCTTCGACGGTCATTTTCTTCACGGCGTCGACGAGGATCGGCTGGGCCTGCACCACCGCGGTCTCGGCGGCCTTGTTCATGCTGGTCTCCAGTTGGTCGACCTGGTCGCCCATGCCGAACGCCTTCATTTTGCTGGCGACCTTGCCGAGCTTGCCCGGCAGTTCGATCCTCACGTCCGGGTTGTCGCTGAAGCCGCCCGGCGTGCCCAGCTGTTTGACGGCCAGTTGCGCACCCTGGGTCAGGGCGTCCTTGAGGCCGCCGGTGGCGTCGGACTGCGACAGGTCGCTCAAGGACAGCGCGGACGCGCCGGCGGAGATCATCAGGCCTGCGCACAGGCCGGCGAAGCGAAGGGTAGGGCGGAGCATGGCGGCTTCCTTGTTCCTGAAAGTGAATTAGCGGACGGCGTCGACGCGGACTTTGAACGGCTGCGGATCGTTGCCGTCGAGCTGCACGGCGTGGTGTTCGGTGGTGATGAACATCAGTTCACCATTGACCTCGATGCGCGCGCTGACCGAATAGCGGTGGCCGGGTTTGACCTGGGCCGGATCGTAGCTCAAACGGAACGGCAGCGGCACCTGGCCTTTGACCGGGCCGGTCTGTTCGTCGAGCACCACGGCCGGGGCGTCGGCCAGGGATACGTCCTGCAGGCTCACGCTGAGGGTGGCGCTCGGCGGCAGGGCGATGCGTTGCAGGTAGAACACTTCGCCGTCGAGGCTGGCCTTGCCGGCCGGCGTGGTGGATTGGCAGGCGCTCAGCAGCGTGGCGGCGGCGAGCAGGGACAGTCTTTTCATGGAAACCTCTGGGACAGGGGCGCCGGAAGAATCCCGACGCCCCGGAAAATCTAGCGGAATTTGGCGGCTGCGTCAGTGAACAAACGTAATGGCGCCGCGAGCCGGCGGATGATCGACGGCCATTCGGCTGAACGTGCCGCACGCGCCGCCGGCACCAGTTCCGCCCGCCCGGGATAGACCGCGATGCGTTGGTGATAGCGGTTTTCGATGCCGATCAACGCATACTGCCTGCCGGGGATCAGTTGCCGCGGATCGTAGCGAAGGTAGAACGAGCGTGCGCTCTGTTCATCCTGGGTGATACGGAGCAGTTCGACGTCCGGGCTGTCGGGTTCGTGCAGGCTGATGGTCACGGCTTCTTCCGGCGCGACAGTCTCGGGCTCCTGGACGTTGACATACAGGTAGCCGACCGGGCTCAGGTGCACGGTCTGGCGATGCGGGGCGCGATTGACGATGACCAGGTGATCCTGTTTCACCAGCAAGGGCTGCCGGTCGTGGAACAACTGGACACTGATCCGGTATCTGACGCCGATGCCGCTCAGGCGGTGTTCAAAGGCGAAGTCCCATTGGCCATCGGCGATGGAAGGGGTTCTCCATGCTTTGATTTTCATCGGTGCAGTGCCGTTGTCCGCATGGACTTCGACGACGGTTTCGTTCTCTCCGTCGGCAGGTGCCTTGAAGGTTTCGGGAAGACTGAAGGTCAGCCTGATGAGGGGTGCAACTTCGTTCAATGGGTTCATTTCGATGTCCTTATCGATCAAAAGAACCCATTAGTCCACGAATCAACCGACCGGAAAATGCTGGCACCTTCCGGTTAGTTGTCCGCACGTTTCAGCTTTCAGTGGTCGGCTGCACGGGGGCGGCCGCTTCGGCGGCATCTTCGCTGCGGTGCAGCGCCACCTGACGGATCGACAGGCGGATCTCCGCCGGCAGCACGCGCTTGGCCGCGCCTTCGGCCAGTTCGCCGAGCAGTTCGTGGTAGCTCAACTTGCCGGCCTCGTCGCGGCGCAGCACATCCAGGTCGAGCATCGTCTGGATGAAGTGGCGGAACAGGCTCTTGTCGAAGAACTCCGGGGCATTGAGCCCGTGCAGGATCGACAGGCGCTGGGCCATGACCGTGCACAGGTCTTCCAGCTCTTCGGCGCTGAGGCTGTTCTGGCCGCTGTTGAGCAGCAGTGAGACGGTCATGTAGAAGCGCTGCAGGGTCTGGGCGATGCTGCGCGACAGCAGGGTCAGCAGCACGAAATGCCGTGAGCTCGGGGCCGGGCGCAGGTACACGTCCTTCTCGAAGCGCAGCAGGCCTTGTTCGACGAACGCTTCCAGCCACTGGTCGATCACCGCATCGAGCTCGTCCAGCGTCCAGCGGATGAACAGCTCTGCCTGCAGGTACGGATACAGCGCCCGGGTGTAGCGCAGGATCTGCTCGCGGCTCATGCGCGAGCTGCTCTGGAAGAAGCTCGCCAGCAGCGCCGGCAGGGCGAAGATGTGCAGCACGTTGTTGCGGTAGTAGGTCATCAGGACGGCGTTCTGCTCGTCCAGGTAGAGGATCTTGCCCAGCGCGTCGTTCTGCTCGGACAACAGGTCCATGTCCTTCACATGCTTGATCAGCGCCTGGCCGTCGCCTTGCGGCAAGGTGGTGTGCGGCGAGTACGGCACCTTGCGCAGCAGCGCCAGGTACAGATCCAGCACCCGCGCCATGGCGCGGTCGTCCAGGGCCAGGCGGCCGGTGGACAGCAGCGCCAGCGCCACCAGGTTCACCGGGTTGACCGCCGCCGCTTCGTTCAGGTGCTGCGCGACCTTCTCGCCCAGGCGGTTGGTGGTTTCGTTGAGCCATGCCGGCTTGAACTGCGGGCCGAGGTCTTGCTGGCGCCAGCCCGGCTGTTCGTGGTCGAGGAACTCCGCCAGCTTGATCGGCTCGCCGAAGTTCACCGCCACCTGGCCGAAGCGCTGCTTGAGCGCGCCGATGACCTTGAAGATGTCGAAGATCGATTCTTTCTTCTTGCTCGCCCCGCGCAGTTCGCCGAGGTAGGTCCGGCCTTCCAGCACGCGCTCGTAGCCAATGTACACCGGCACGAACACGATCGGCGTGCGCGAGGAACGCAGGAAGCTGCGCATCGTGATCGCCAGCATGCCGGTCTTCGGTTGCAGCATGCGCCCGGTGCGCGAACGGCCGCCCTCGACGAAGTACTCCACCGGGAAGCCCTTGGTGAAGAGAGTATGCAGGTATTCGTTGAACACCGAGGTGTACAGCGGGTTGCCCTTGAACGTACGGCGCATGAAGAACGCGCCGCCGCGGCGCAGCAGGCCGCCGATCACCGGCATGTTCAGGTTGATCCCGGCGGCGATGTGCGGCGGGGTCAGGCCGTTGCGAAACAGCAGGTAGGACAGCAGCAGGTAATCGATGTGGCTGCGGTGGCAGGGCACGTAGATCACTTCATGGCCCGGCGCGATCTTCTGCACGCCTTCGATGTGGTTGACCTTGATCCCGTCGTAGATCTTGTTCCAGAACCAGCTCAGCACCACTTCCAGGAAACGGATGGCGGTGTAGGTGTAGTCCGAGGCGATCTCGTTGCCGTAGCGCAGGGCCTGGGCCTTGGCCTTTTCCGCCGAGATGTTTTCCCGCTCGGCCTCGTCGAGGATCGCCTGGCGCACCAGCGGCTGGTTGATCAGGCCCTTGACCAGGTTGCGCCGGTGGGAGATGTCCGGGCCGATCACCGCCGCCTTGAGGTTGCGAAAATGCACCCGCAGGATCCGCTGGGCCATGCGCACGGTGCGTTCGTGGCCCTTGTTGTGGTCGATCAGTTCGCGCAGGTGGATCGGCGCTGAGAACTGCACGCGGGTCTTGCGTCCCAGGATCATAATGCTCAGCAGGCGGCGCAGACGGCCGGTGACCGCCCAGCTGTCGGCGAACAGCAGTTTCCACGGGCTCGACTCGCTGTCCGGCGACTGGCCCCAGAACACGCTCACCGGAATGACCTGCGCGTCTTCGGCGGCGTTCTGGCTCAGGGCGCTGACCAGCCGGGTCAGGGTCGGCGGCGCGCCGCGCTTGTCGTGGCGGCCGAGCCAGTCCGGATCCGGCGTCAGGTAGAAGAACGCCGCCGGCTCGATCAGCGACCCGACGGACACCGGCAGCACCGGGCGCGGCAGGCCGGCCTTGGTGCACTCGGTGTCGAGCACGGCCAGGTCGGTCAGCGAAGGGGTCTGCAGGACGTAGAACACCGGACGGCTGCGGTCGAGGTCGAGGGTGAACGACGACTGGTTGATCGTCTCCGAGCGGACCCAGAGGTACAACAGCCGGCGCAAGGTGCCGAACACAAGACGGCGGAACGGGGAACGGGTCATACGGATTCTTCGTCATTGAATAAAACCGAGCGTTTGCTCGGGAAGGGCGACAGTGTGCCGGATTCGCTGAAAATCGGCAAAAAAGCGGCCAAGTAAACTCTTGTTGAGACTATCGGCACCTGACATATACTCGGCGGTCTGTCGCCGGGGCCCTTGTATGGACGTCGGGCGCAGGCTGACGTTCCTCAAAGGCTTTCCTGCGAAAAGCCCGTTCAATAATAAAAAAGGAGTATGAACAGATGGCAACACGTGAAACCGGCAACGTGAAGTGGTTCAACGACGCCAAGGGTTACGGCTTCATCCAGCGCGAAGACGGGGTGGACGTGTTCGTGCACTACCGCGCGATCCGCGGCGAAGGGCACCGTTCGCTGACCGAAGGCCAGCAGGTGGAGTATGCGGTGGTGCAGGGGCAGAAGGGCCTGCAGGCTGAGGATGTGGTAGGCCTGTAACGCCACGCTCCGAAACCCCAAAACGCATGTGGGAGCGAGCCTGCTCGCGATTGCGGTGTTTCAGCCGGCATTGATGTCGACTGACATTGCGCAATCGCGAGCAGGCTCGCTCCCACATTTTTGGGGCTGAAACGCAGGTCAGCTCGTGCGCCAGGTGATCTCTTCCTCGCCGTCGGCGCTGATGCGGATCCAGCGGTCCGCCGTTTCCTCGCCTTCTTCCTCGACCCAGCTGCCCGGTGCGCAGCGCACTTCGACGTTCAGCGCGGCGAAGGCGGCGCGGGCGCAGGCGATGTCGTCGTCCCATGGGGTCTGGTCGCTTTCCAGGTACAGGCTGTTCCATTTGCCCACGGCCTTGGGCAGCCAGGTCACGGGGATGCTGCCGGCCAGGCATTTGAAGGTCTGGCCCTTCTGCTTCCATTCGCTGCACGGGCCCAGGGCGGCGCCGAGCCATTCGGCGATCTGCTTGTGGTCGACGTCGGCGTCTTTCAGGTAAATCTCGATGTCCGGTTGGCGCATGGATGTCCTCACTGCGGGTCTGAAAAATCCATTCGCGGATTTAGCCGGCCCCGGGCGGTGCCCGAGTCCAAAGGGTTATTGAAGAACGAAATAATCGTAGCGCATCGACACGGTGGTCACGAAGGGCTCGGCCTGGCCGATCACCGCGGCGCGGCGCTCGGCGCTGGCGCGCCAGCCGTGGGGCGTCATGGCCAGCAGGTTGGCGCGGTCTTCGGGCTTGTCCAGCGTCAGCTTGAACTCCAGCGTTTCGCTGTGGGCCAGTGCCATGCCTTGCGGCACCAGGGCCAGGTGCTTGTCGTCGGTGTATTCGCGCACTTCGTCGTACAGGCGTTCGCGCAGTTCCATCAGGTGGCCGCGGGTCGGCCCGACCTTCATCAGGCCGCCGCCGACGCTGAGCAGGCGCTTGGCCTCGTCCCAGTCCAGCGGGCTGAACACGCTGGCCAGGAACTGGCAACTGCCCGGCGCCAGCGGCACGCGGGCCATGCTGGCGATCAACCAGGTCACGGCGGGGTTGCGCTTGCAGGCGCGCTTGACCGCTTCCTTGGAGATGTCCAGCGCATAACCGTCGGCACCCGGCAGGGCCTCGGCGATCTGCGCGGTGTAGTAGCCCTCGCCGCAGCCGATGTCGACCCAGCGCTGCGGCGCATAGCCGGCCGCCAGCTCCGCCAGGCGCCTGGCCACCGGCGCATAGTGCCCGGCGTTGAGGAAGTCGCGGCGGGCCTCGACCATCGCCTGGTTGTCGCCGGGGTCGCGGCTGTTCTTGTGCTGCACCGGCAGCAAGTTCAGGTAACCCTGGCGTGCGCGGTCGAAGCGGTGCCCGGCGGGGCAGGCCACGCCGTTGTCCACGGCGTTGAGCGGTTCGTTGCAGATCGGACAGGCGAGCATCAGGCGAGCAACTTGATCAGGGTCTGGTAGTAGATTTCGGTCAGGACGTCGAGATCGGCCGCCAGCACGCGTTCGTTGACCTGGTGGATGGTCGCGTTGACCGGGCCCAGCTCGACCACCTGGGTGCCCATGGTCGCGATGAAGCGGCCGTCGGAGGTGCCGCCGCTGGTGGACGCCTGGGTTTCGCGGCCGGTGATCTGCTTGATGCTCGACGACACCGCGTCGAGCAGCGCGCCCGGCTCGGTGAGGAACGGCAGGCCGGACAGCGCCCAGTCGATGTGCCAGTCCAGGTTGTGCTTGTCGAGGATGTCGGCGACGCGCTTCTGCAGGCCTTCAACGGTGGACTCGGTGGAGAAGCGGAAGTTGAACAGCGCCACCAGGTCGCCGGGGATCACGTTGGTCGCGCCGGTGCCGGAGTTGACGTTGGAGATCTGGAAACTGGTCGGCGGGAAGAAATCGTTGCCGTGGTCCCAGTGCTCGGCGGCCAGTTCGGCCAGGGCCGGGGCGGCGAGGTGGATCGGGTTCTTCGCCAGGTGCGGGTAGGCCACGTGGCCCTGCACGCCGCGCACGGTGAGCTTGGCGCCGAGGGAGCCGCGACGGCCGTTCTTCACCACATCGCCGACCAGGGCGGTGCTCGACGGTTCGCCGACGATGCACCAGTCGAGGCGCTCCTTGCGCGCCGCCAGACGCTCGACCACGGCCTTGGTGCCATGGTGCGCCGGGCCTTCTTCGTCACTGGTGATCAGGAACGCGACCTTGCCCTTGTGGTCCGGGTAGTCGGCGACGAAGCGCTCGGCGGCCACGGTCATCGACGCCAGGCTGCCTTTCATGTCCGCCGCGCCGCGGCCGCAGAGCATGCCGTGTTCGTCGATCACTGCGTTGAACGGATCGATCTGCCAGGCGGTCACGGGACCGGTCGGCACCACGTCGGTGTGGCCGGCGAAGCACAGCACCGGGCCGTCGTCCTTGCCGTGGGTGGCCCAGAAGTTGTCCACGTCCTCGATGCGCATCGGCTCCAGGGTGAAACCGGCGGCGCCCAGGCGCTGCATCATCTGTTTCTGGCAATCGGCGTCGACCGGCGTCACGGACGGACGGCGGATCAGGTCGATGGCCAGCTGGAGGGTCGGCGAAAGGTCGGCGTGGGCCGTCATGGGAAACTCCGGGATCATGAATGTGGGCGCGGACTGTTGATGTGGGAGCGGGCTAGCCCGCGAGTGCGGTGCGTCAGCCAACATAACGGTTGAATGTTACAACGCCTTCGCGGGCAAGCCCGCTCCCACAGGGGACTGAAGTCTGTCGGTCAGACCTTGCTGCACGCCAAGCCCTGCAAAATGGCGGTCATCTTAAAGCAAAACGGCGGCCATAGGCCGCCGTTTAGTGCATCGTCGAACAATTAGACCGCCGGTGCCGGTTCAGGCGCCGGAGCGGGCCTTGGCAGCGACGACAGGAACGCCATGATCAGCGCCGCCACGTACGGCAGCGACTGCACCAGCAGCATGGCCACCCAGAAGCGCATGTCGCTGCTCGGCAGGCCCTGCACCAGGAAAATCCCCAGCGCCGCGCCCCACAGCAGCAACATGATGAACAGCTCTTCCCGGGCCTCGGAAATGGCCACCCAGAAGCCGTGGCTGTCGGCGTTCTTCGGGGTGCGGAAGAACGGGATGCTGCTGGTGAAGAACCCGTACAGCACCGCCTTGGCGATGGTGTGCGACAGCGCAAGCCCCGCCAGCGCCGCGCAGAACGCGTCCTTGAGGTTCACCCCCACCGCGCGGCGGTACAGGAAGATGATCTTGCCGACCTTGAAGGCGAACAGCGCCAGCGGCGGGATCGCGAAGATCAGCAGCGGCGGGTCGACCCGTTGCGGCACGATGATCATCGCTGCCGACCACAGCAGCGCGCCGACGGTGAAGAAGATGTTCATGCCGTCCGCCACCCACGGCAGCCAGCCCGCGAGGAAGTGGTAGCGCTGGCCGCGGGTCAGTTCGGTGTCCTTGCCGCGCAGCAGGCTGCGGGTGTGGCGCTTGATGATCTGGATCGCGCCGTAGGCCCAGCGGAAACGCTGCTTCTTGAAGTCGATGAAGGTGTCCGGCATCAGGCCCTTGCCGTAGCTGTCGTGGTAGTACGCCGCCGACAGGCCTTTCTCGAACACCCGCAGGCCCAGCTCGGCGTCTTCGCAGATGCACCAGTCGGCCCAGCCCAGCTCTTCCAGGACCGAACGGCGGGTCATGGTCATGGTGCCGTGCTGGATGATCGCGTCGCGGTCGTTGCGGGTGACCATGCCGATGTGGAAGAAGCCCTTGTACTCGGCGTAGCACAGCTTCTTGAAGGTGCTTTCGTTCTGGTCGCGGTAGTCCTGCGGCGACTGCACCACCGCGATCTTCGGGTCGGCGAAGTGCGGCACCATGTGCTTGAGCCAATTGGGGTGCACGCAGTAGTCGGAATCGATCACCGCGATCACTTCGGCGTCCTTGGCGGTGTGCGGGATCAGGTAGTTCAGCGCGCCGCCCTTGAAGCCGGCCAGCGGCGAGACGTGGAAGAACCGGAAGCGGGGGCCGAGGGTCTCGCAGTAGTCGCGCACCGGTTCCCAGACCGCCGGATCCTTGGTGTTGTTGTCGATGATCAGGACTTCGAAGTCCGGATAGTCGAGGTTGGCCAGGGCGTCGAGGGTCTGTTTGACCATCTCCGGCGGCTCGTTGTAGCAAGGCACGTGGATCGACACCTTGGGCCGGTAGTCCGAATCGCCCACCACCGGCAGGAATTCGCGCCGGCGCTTGTGCACCCACACGGCCTCGGCCAACTCATGGGCCTCGGTGAGCAGCACGATGAACACCCCGAGCGCGCCGAGCGCCAACAAGAAGCCCACCGTCAGGCTGAACCAGGTGCTGTACTGCTGGCTGTAGTCGTAGCCGATCCACACCAGCACCGAACCGCACAGGAACGCGATGAAGGTCAGGAAGGTGCGGCCGCGCTGGCGCAGGGCCGAACCGTCGATCATCAGCAGGGTCAGCGACAGCAGCGCCAGCACCCCGGAGCCCACTGCCAGCACCCGCCACTGCGGGATCGCCACGACCGGGCCTTCGAAGTTGAATTTCTGCTGGCGCGCGGCGTTGAACACGCCCCAGTAGGCGCCGACCGACCCTTCGTCGCTGGCCTTCCACGGCTGGTCGAAGGCTTCGATCACGAAGTAGTTGAAGCCCTGGCGGTTGAGCTTGTTGACCAGGGTACGCAGGTAGATCGCCTGATCCGCCGGCGACGCATCGGCGCCGCCGCGCATGCGGCCGTTGCTCGGCCAGCCGACTTCGGACAGCAGCAGCGGCTTTTTCGGGAACATCTTCTTCAGGTCGCGGGCGCGGTCGAAGACGAACTGCCCGGCCTTGTCCATCGGGATGAATTCCCAGTAGGGCAGGATGTGCGCGGCGATCAGGTCGACGTGCTTGGCCAGTTCCGGGTGCTCTTCCCAGACGTGCCACTGCTCGGAGGTGGTGACCGGCACCTTCACTGCCGCCCGCACGCGGTCGAGCAGCACGCTCAACTCTTGGGCGGTGATTTCCTTGCGAAACAGCGCTTCGTTGCCGACCACCACGCGTACCACGCTGCGTGAGGTGTTGGCCAGTTCAATGGCCCGGGTGATTTCCCGTTCGTTGCGCTCCTTGTCCGGGCTGATCCAGATCCCGAGCGTCACCCGCAGGCCGAACTCTTCGGCCAGTTTCGGGATGTCCTGCAGACTGCCGTCGACCGAGTAGATACGGATGTTGTCCGTCAGCTTGCTCATGATTTCCAGGTCACGGCGCATTTCGTCGTCGGACGGATACTGCTCTTTCTGCGGGAATTGTCCCTGTTGGAAAGGTGAGTAGGAGAAGCCGGAGATCTGCTCCGGCCAGTTCGGCGCGGAGACCGGGCGGTTGATCAGCGCCCAGAAACCGGTGAACAGGGCGGCGATTGCCAGAACCACCACCAGGTTGAGTCCAAATTTACGCGATGACATAGCTGTTTCGGGTTCCAAAGGCTGTGGAACGAAGGTTCGGCGAGGTCGTGCCAAAGGGCGCGAATCCTACACCGGCAGTTCACCAGTCGCACATCGGACGGGGAAATGCCCGACATTGGGCAACCCGCTTTGACTTAAGTTCTTACACTTGTAGCTGGAAGCTTAAAAGTTGTCGCGCGGTCGTCCATAATGCGCGCCGGTTTTTGGGGTAACGGTCATGAGCACAGAAGATCCGCGGTTTGCAGGCATCGCCCGTTTGTACGGCATTGAAGGTTTGGCGCGTCTGCGGGCGGCCCATGTGGCGGTCGTCGGCATCGGCGGCGTCGGTTCCTGGGCGGCGGAAGCCATCGCCCGCTGCGGGGTGGGCGAGATCTCGCTGTTCGACCTGGACGACGTCTGCGTGAGCAACGCCAACCGTCAGTTGCATGCGCTGGACAGCACCGTCGGCAAGCCCAAGGTCGAGGTGATGGCCGAGCGCGTGCGCGGCATCAACCCGGCCTGCACGGTGCACCCGGTGGCCGACTTCGTCACCCGCGACACCATGGCCGACTACATCACGCCGGACATCGACTGCGTGATCGACTGCATCGACAGCGTCAACGCCAAGGCCGCGCTGATCGCCTGGTGCAAGCGCCGCAAGATCCAGATCATCACCACCGGCGGCGCGGGCGGGCAGATCGACCCGACCCAGATCCAGGTCGTGGATCTCAACCGCACCTACAACGACCCGCTGGCCTCGAAGGTGCGCTCCACGTTGCGCCGCGACTACGGCTTTTCCCGCACGCCGAACCGCCATTACAGCGTACCGTGCGTGTATTCCACCGAGCAGCTGCGCTATCCGAAGCCGGACGGCAGCATTTGCCTGCAGAAGCGCTTTGTCGGCGACGGCGTGAAGCTGGACTGCGCCGGCGGGTTCGGGGCGGTGATGATGGTGACGGCGACGTTCGGCATGGTCGCGGCGACCAAGGCGGTGGACAAGATCGTCGCGGGCGTGCGGCGGCCTTCGGACCGGGCCAAGCCTCAGGCTTGACCGGGGCAAGCCCGCTCCCGCAGTGATCCGGGGCGACAGCAGGCGCTGCATCCAACCGAGATCCCGGTGGGAGCCAGCCTGCTGGCGATGGCGCTCAGCCGGCCAGCGCGTTCATCCGCTGGAGCACCGCGTTCAGGCCATTGCTGCGCGACGGTGACAGTTGGCGCGACAGCCCCAGCTGATCGAACCAGTCCGGCAGATCCACCTGGCGCAGTTCGGCCGCCGTCAGCCCGTTCACCCGCACCAGCAGCAGCGCCACCAGCCCGCGGATCAACCGCGCATCGCTGGCGGCCGCGAATTGCCAGCGCCCGTCGTGAAGTTCTCCCACCAGCCACATTTGGCTTTCGCAGCCGTGCACCCGGTTGGCGTCGCACTTGTCGGCGTCATCCAGAGGGGCGAGACGGTCGCCGAACTGCATCAGCAGGCGCGCCCGCTGCTCCCAGCCGGCGGCGCCCTGAAAGATCCGCAGGGCTTCGGCGGCTTCGCTCGGCAGGCTCACCGCAACAGCTCCAGCGCCTGGTCCAGCGCTTCGAAGAAGCGTTCCAGATCCTCTGAATCGTTGTACAGCGCCAGCGACACGCGGATCGCCCCGGCCAGTTCGAAGCGCTTGAGCAGCGGCATGGCGCAGTGATGACCGGCGCGCACGGCAATGCCTTGCTCGGTCAGCAGATGCGCCAGATCGGCGTTGTGCACGCCGTCCACCACAAAACTCGCCAGCGCCAGTTGCGGCCGGCCCAGCAGGCGGATGCCGTTGCGCGCCGCCAGGCCTTTGAGCAGGTAGTCGTGCAGCGCCGCCTCGTGGGCGGACACGGCGTCCTGATCCAGGCCGGCCAGGTAGTCGAGGGTCGCGCCCAGGCCGATCACGCTGGCGATCGGCGGCGTGCCGGCCTCGAAGCCCAGTGGTGCCGGGCGAAAGCGCGAGTCGTGGTAATGGGCTTCGAGCACCATTTCGCCGCCGAACTGCCACGGCCGCAAGCGCTCAAGCGCCGCGTTGCGCCCGAACAGCGCGCCGAGGCCGTCGGGCCCGTACAGCTTGTGGCTGGAAAACACATAGAAGTCGCAGCCCAGCGCCTGCACGTCGTGGCGACCGTGCACCACGCCTTGGGCGCCGTCGACCACGGTCAGGGCGTCGTGCACTTTGGCCATGGCGAGCAGGGCGGGCAACGGTTGCCAGGCACCGAGCACGTTGGACAACTGACTGACCGCCAGCAGACGGGTGCGCGGGCCGATCAGGTGCACCGCTTGCGCAAGATCGATCAGGCCGTCGGCGTCCAGCGGCAGGATCACCAGCTTCAGGTCGCGGCGGCGGGCCAGTTGCTGCCACGGCAGCAGGTTGGCGTGATGCTCCAGGGCGCTGACGACGATTTCGTCGCCCGCAGAGAAAAGGTGTTCCAGGCCATAGGCCAGGAGATTCAGCGCGCTGGTGGCGCCGTGGGTGAAGATGATCTGCCCGCTGTCGCCGGCGTTGAGCCATTGCGCCACCTTCAGGCGGGTGTCTTCGAACGCCTGTGTGGCATGGGCGCCGGGCAGGTGTTGCGCGCGGTGCACGTTGGCGGCGCCGTTGGCGTAGTAATGCGCCAGCGCGTCGAGCAGGGCCTGGGGCTTTTGCGTGGTGGCGGCGTTGTCCAGGTAGGTCTGGCCTTGCCGTTGCAGGGCGGCGATGGCCGGGAAGTCGGCACGCCAGGGGGAGGGAATCATCATGTCGTTCGGCCTATGCACAAGACCTGTGGGGGCGGGCAAGCCCGCTCCCACAGGTTGGACGATGTGCCGCTTAGTTGTGGGCGTGCAGCGCTTCGTTCAGTTCGATGGCCGATTTGTGGGTCTTGCACTCCACGGCACCGGTTTCCGAATTGCGGCGGAACAGCAGGTCGGTCTGGCCGGCCAGGTCACGGGCCTTGACCACCTTGACCAACTGGTTGTTCTCGTCCAGCAGCGCGACCTTGGTGCCGGCGGTCACGTACAGGCCCGACTCGACGGTGTTGCGGTCGCCCAGCGGGATGCCGATGCCGGCGTTGGCGCCGATCAGGCAGCCTTCGCCGACCTTGATCACAATGTTGCCGCCGCCCGACAGGGTGCCCATGGTCGAGCAGCCGCCGCCCAGGTCCGAACCCTTGCCGACGAACACGCCGGCGGACACGCGGCCTTCGATCATGCCCGGGCCTTCGGTGCCGGCGTTGAAGTTGACGAAGCCTTCGTGCATCACGGTGGTGCCTTCGCCCACGTAGGCGCCCAGGCGCAGGCGGGCGGCGTCAGCGATGCGCACGCCGGCCGGCACGACGTAGTCGGTCATTTTCGGGAACTTGTCCACCGAGAACACTTCCAGCAGCTCGCCGCGCAGGCGGGCTTCGAGCTGCAGTTCGGCCAGTTCGCTCAGGTCGATGGCGCCCTGGCTGGTCCAGGCCACGTTCGGCAGCAGCGGGAAGATGCCGGCCAGGCTCACGCCGTGCGGCTTCACCAGGCGGTGGGACAGCAGGTGCAGCTTCAGGTAGGCCTCAGGGGTGGAGGTCAGCTGGGTGTCTTCGGCCAGCAGGGTGGCGACCAGCGGCTTGTGGCTTTCGGCCAGGCGGGTCAGCAGCTTGGCCTGCGCGGCGTCGACGCCCTTCACGGCTTCGGCCAGTTGCGCGGCCTGGGCGGTGGTGAAGGCGATGGCCTGGTTGCCTTCGGTGTAGCCCAGGATCGGCGCGACGGCGGCGACCAGCTCGGCCGACGGCTTGAGCAGCGGCTGGGCGTAGAACACTTCCAGCCAGGCGCCGTCACGGTTTTGGGTGCCGACGCCGAAGGCCAGGCTGAACAGGGAGTTGGACATGTGAATACCTCTATCGAATGGGGACGGGCCGCTTACTTGAGCGCTGCCGCGTAGGTATCTGGCTTGAAGCCAATCAGGGTTCGGTCACCGAGATCGAGCACCGGGCGCTTGATCATCGAGGGTTGGGCGAGCATCAGTTCGATGGCCTTCGGCTGGTCGAGATCGGCTTTCTGTTCGTCATCGAGCTTGCGGAAGGTCGTGCCCGCGCGGTTCAGCACGGTTTGCCAGCCATGTTCGTCGCACCATTGGGTCAGGTGCTCACGGTCGATGCCGGCGGTCTTGTAGTCGTGGAAGTCGTAGCTGACAGCGTGTTCATCGAGCCAGGTGCGCGCCTTTTTCATGGTGTCGCAGGCTTTGATGCCGAAAAGGTGCAACGTTTTGCTTGAAACGGTCAAGGAATCGCCCCCTTTACAGGTGCTGGAGAAAAATGGTGTCGGATTATGCCATGACCGGACGGTATCGCGGCGGCCGTGGTCGATTTACTCGCCGGAATCTTGATCGGGCCTGTGGGGCCGCTGTCTGGTTTGGCCGGGTGAGGCCATCACCAGCAGGCTGGCGCCCGCAGAAGGGCCGATCGAGGCTGTGCGACATAGGTGCAACGGTCATCCGGAGCCTATGCGGCTAATATGGCAGTTCATCGCTGTCGATCGCCTGAGACATCCGCTTTATGCAAACCGCCTACACCGTCCTGATCCTGTTGATGCTGGTCAGCGTCTCGCGCCTGGTCGGACGGGTCGTCCCCTTGCCGCTGCCGCTGGTGCAGATCGCCGCCGGGGCCTTGCTGGCCTGGCCGACGCTGGGGCTGCATGTCGCCCTCGATCCTGAACTGTTCCTGTTCCTGTTTTTGCCGCCGCTGCTGTTTTCCGATGGCTGGCGCATGCCCAAGCGGGCGTTCTGGCACTTGCGCGGCCCGATCCTGACGCTGGCGGTGGGGCTGGTGCTGTTCACCGTCGTCGGGGCGGGCTACTTCATCCATTGGCTGCTGCCGGACATCCCGTTGCCGGTGGCCTTCGCCCTGGCGGCCGTGCTGTCGCCCACCGATGCGGTGGCGGTGTCCGCCATCTCCCAGAACCGCCTGCCGACTCCGTTGATGCACGTCCTGCAGGGCGAGGCGCTGATGAACGACGCCTCGGGCCTGGTGACGTTCAAGTTCGCCCTGGTGGCGGCGGTCACCGGCGCGTTTTCGCTGGCCGGCGCGAGCCTGACATTCGTGCTGGTGGCGGCGGGAGGCCTGCTGGTCGGCGTGGCGCTGAGCTGGCTGGTCGGCCGGCTGCGGGCGTGGATGATCGCCCGCGGCTGGGACGATCCGGCGACCCATGTGGTGTTCATGCTGCTGTTGCCGTTCGCCGCTTACGTGCTTGCCGAACGCCTGGGCGCTTCGGGCATCCTCTCGGCCGTCGCGGCCGGCATGATGCAGAGCTGGCTCGACCTGTTGCCGCGCCAAACCAGCACCCGGCTGCTCAACCGCAGCGTCTGGTCGCTGTTGGAGTTCGCCTTCAACGGCCTGATTTTCCTGCTGCTGGGCCTGCAGTTGCCGGACATCGTCAAGGCGGTGGTCAGCCATGAACCGACGTTGTGGCCCGCGTTGTTCTACCGTGGCCTCGAAGTGCTGGCGATCTTCCTGGCGCTGGTGCTGCTGCGCTTCGTCTGGGTGCAGAGCATCTGGCGCCTGTCTGTGCTGTTGCGCCGTCTGCGCGGCAAGGGCGACCTGACGCAGGTGCCGACGGCGCGTTCCTGCTGGCTGCTGACGGTGGGCGGGGTGCGCGGGGCGGTGACGTTGGCGGGTGTGATGTCGGTGCCGATGCTGATGGGCGCGCAAGCGTTTCCGGAGCGGGACTTGCTGATCTTCATCGCCGCCGGGGTGATCCTGCTGTCGCTGATTGCGGCCTGCATCGCGCTGCCGCTGCTGCTTCGGGGCGTCGAGAAGAGCCCGGACGACAAGCGCCGCCAGGAAGTCCGCGAGGCCTGGCGCAAGACCGCCGAGGCGGCGATCCATGCGCTGGAGACCGAAGAGGCCAACCCGCAGGACGCCGCCGAGGCCGCCCTGGCGGTGGAGCTCAAGGCACGGATCATGTCCGAGTACCGCCATCAGCTGGAGGTGTTCAACGATTCGGCCGAAGCCCAGGCGCTGGCTTTCCAGATGGATCTGCTGGAGCGTCGCCTGCGCCTGAAGGCGCTGCGGGCGCAGCGTCTGACGCTTTACAGCCTGAGCCGTCACCACCAGATCGGTGATGACGTGCTGCGAGAAGTGCTGGCGGACCTTGATCTGAGCGAGGCGAACCTGGGGCAGGTCAAGTGAGCGGAGGCCCCGGCAAGGGCCGGGTGCTCAGCGGGTTTGCCGGGGCTGCTTCGGGTACATCAGCCGCATCATCTTCTTGTCCTTTTTGCTGATCTTGCGGTTGATCGGGTTTTCCCAGTCCCCCAGCGTCAGTTCGTTCGAGACCGGGTGATGCATGATTGACCGGCGGTCGTAGTCAGTGTGGATCGCCACCGGCGTGCTGAAGGTTTTGAACAGGTTCAGGTCGACCTGCTTGCGGGTCAGCGGGTTCATCTCGCGGTTCTGGTAAAACGCGTACACCTTGGGTTTGTCCCAGGGGATTTTGGCCTGCGGATGCAGGTGTTCGTGCATCGCGCCCAGGGCATGGCCGAACTCATGGGTGACGATCACGTCGAAGTCCGGATGGTCGGGCGTCACGCCCAGGTTCATGGTGGGCCAGTCGGGATGGACGAGCAGCGCGTCGGTGCCGAGCATCGAGCTGTTGTTGTTGTTCTTCGTCGCGATGCGGATATCGCCCTGCACGCCTTCGACGAAATCGAACGTCAGGTTGATGTACGGCAGCCAGCGGCTGGCGGCGCTGATGATTCTCTGTTTGCGCTCGGGGTCGGGCGCGTCGATGAAGGCGATCGTCAGGGTTCGGCCGTTGGCCCAGAGTTTCGAATAGTCGATCAGCGAACGCTTGCGGCGTCCGCCGCTGGCGGTGCCGGCGTTGGCGGGGTTTTCGTTGATGGCGGTGTCATGGGCGGCCTGGTCGTCCGGCCATTGCACGAGCCTGCAATCCTGCAATTGATTCATGGGGGCTTCATCCTTGAAGTGGAGGGGGCGATGCGCAAGTCGATGCGCGGGGCAAGAGTAACCTGCCTTCCTGCACTAAAAGGTGTCCGCGCCGTGCGCAGGTGTTTCCCGATATGAAAAGTCACCGTGCCAGCATGGCTGGCACGGTGTCGGGCTCACTGTCGACGGGTGATGAACGCGCGGATCCGTTCGGCGGCCTCGACGCACTCCGCCAGCGGTGCCACCAGCGCCATGCGCACACGGCCGGCCCCAGGGTTGACGCCGTCGGCGTCGCGGGACAGGTACGAACCCGGCACCACGGTCACGTGCTCCTGTTCGAACAGGTCGCGGCAGAACGCCGCGTCGTCGCCGTTCACGTTCGGCCACAGGTAGAAGCTGCCGTCGGGGCGCTGCACGTCCATCACCGGGCTGAGGATCGCCAGCACGGCGTCGAACTTCTCGCGGTACAGCGCACGGTTGGCGCGCACGTGCACTTCGTCGTTCCAGGCGGCGACGCTGGCCAGTTGGGTCTGCACCGGCATCGCGCAGCCGTGGTAGGTGCGGTACAGCAGGAAGCCCTTGAGGACGTCGGCGTCGCCGGCGACGAAGCCCGAGCGCAGCCCCGGCAGGTTCGAGCGCTTGGACAGGCTGTGGAACACCACGCAGCGCTTGAAGTCCTTGCGGCCCAGCTCGGCGCAGGCGGTCAGCAGACCCGGCGGCGGGGTCTGTTCGTCGAAGTACAGTTCGCTGTAGCACTCGTCGGCGGCGATCACGAAATCATGCTCGTCAGCCAGGGCGATCAGTTTTTTGAGGGTGTCGAGGGGGATCAGCGCGCCGGTCGGGTTGCCCGGCGAGCACAGGAACAGAATCTGGCAGCGTTTCCAGATGTCCGGCGACACCGCGTCGAAGTCCGGGTTGAAGCCGTTTTCGTCCAGGCACGGCAGGTAGTGCGGCTTGGCCCCGGCCAGGAACGCCGCGCCTTCGTAGATCTGGTAGAACGGGTTCGGGCTGACCACCAGCGCGTCGTCACCGCGGTTGACCACGGTCTGGGTGAAGGCGAACAGCGCCTCGCGGGTGCCGTTGACCGGCAGCACGTTGCGCGCCGGGTCGATCCAGCCGCCCGGCACGTTGAAGCGGCGTTCGCACCAGGCGGCGATGGCTTCGCGCAGGGCCGGGATGCCGAGGGTGGTCGGGTACACCGCCATCTGCTCCAGGTTGCTGGCCAGCGCCTCGGCGACAAAGCTCGGCGAGCGGTGTTTCGGCTCGCCGATCGACAGGGCGATCGGGCGCTTGTCCGGGTTCGGCGTGACGCTGCCGAGCAAGGCGCGGAGCTTTTCGAACGGGTAGGGCTGCAACTGGTTCAGGGCGTTGTTCATGAAGGGTCTCGTGCTGTGCGGGAGCGGGCGAGCCCGCTCCCGCAAGGGGAAAATAGTCGGGTCAGATGCTGATGCGCGACAGCTTGATGTCGGGCTCCTGGTTGACGCTCAGTTGCTCGACGATCGCATCCTGCAATCGGCTGCACAGCAGCGGGTCGGACAACGGCTGGTTGTGCGCGTCGGTGATGAAGAACACGTCTTCCACCCGCTCGCCCAGGGTGGCGATCTTGGCGTTCTGCAGCGACAGGTCGAACTCCAGGAAAATCCCGCCGACCCGCGCCAGCAGGCCCGGCCGGTCCGGTGCCGTGAGCTCCAGCACCGTCACCGGACGCTGGGCGTCGTTGTGGATCGTCACCTGCGGCGCAAACGCGAAATGCTTGAGCTGGCGCGGCACCCGGCGCTGGATGATCGTCGGGTAGTCGTCAGGGTTGCGCAGGGCCTCCGTCAGCCCGTCGCGGATCTGCTTGACCCGCAGCGGGTTGTCGCCGATCGAGTCGCCGTCGGTGTCGAGCACGATGTAGGTGTCGAGGGTGAACTGGCTGCTGGAGGTGATGATCCGGGCGTCGTGGATGTTCAGGTTGAGCTGATCCATCGCCGCCACCGTCACGGCGAAGAAGTCGTGCTGGTCCGGCGCATAGATGAAGATCTGCGTGCCGCCTTCGAACTCGCGCTGGGTGGTCTCCTTGATCAGCACCAGCGGGCCGCCGTCGGCCGGTTGCTGGAGGATCGCGTCGCTGTGCCAGGCCACGTCGCCGGCGGTGTGGCGCAGGAAGTAGTCGTCGCCCAGCTGCGCCCACAATTGCTCGACGTCGTCCGGGTCGGTGCCGCCGCGCACCAGGATGTCCAGCGCGGCGCTCTGGGTCTGGCGGATCTGCTCCTCGCGATCCACCGGGTTTTCCAGGCCGCGGCGCAGCGCACGCTTGGTTTCGGTGTAGAGCTGGCGCAGCAGGCTGGCGCGCCAGGAGTTCCACAGGGTCGGGTTGGTGGCGTTGATGTCGGCCACGGTCAGCACGTAGAGATAGTCCAGGCGGGTCTCGTCGCCGACGGTCTGGGCGAAGTCGTGGATCACCTGCGGGTCGGACAGGTCCTTGCGCTGGGCGGTGGTGGACATCACCAGGTGGTTCTGCACCAGCCACACGATCAGGCGGGTGTCCCAGACCGGCAACTGGTGGCGCTGGCAGAAGGCCTCGGCGTCCACGGCGCCGATCTCGGAGTGGTCGCCGTGGCGGCCCTTGCCGATGTCGTGGTACAGGCCGGCCAGGTAGATCAGTTCGGGCTTGGGCAGCTTGCCCATGAGCTTGCTGGCCAGCGGGAATTTTTCCGACACCTGGGTGTACTGCAGTTTGCGCAGGTGCTTGATCAGGTTCAGCGTGTGGGCGTCCACGGTGTAGATGTGGAACAGGTCGTGCTGCATCTGCCCGACGATGAAGCCGAACTCCGGCAGGTAGCGCCCGAGGATGCCGTAGCGGTTCATCCGGCGCAGGTTGCGGTGGATGCCGATCTTGCACTTGAACAGCTCGATGAACAGGCTGGTGTTACGGATGTCGTTGCGGAAATTGTCGTCGATCAGGTGCCGGTGTTCGCGCAGCAGGCGGATGGTGTCGGCCCGCACGCCCTTGATTTCCGGCTGCTGGGCCATCAGCACGAAGATCTCGAGCATGGCGAACGGCGTGCGGCGGAACACGTTTTCGCTGCGGGCCTCGATGTAGCCGTCGTGCAGCTGGAACCGTGCGTTGATCGGCTGCGGCGGGGCTTCGTCCTCCGGCGCGAGGATGACTTCCTCGAAGTGCTGGATGATCAGGTCGCTGAGCTGGGCGATGCTCATCACCACGCGGAAATACTGCTGCATGAAGTTTTCGACGGCTTGCTTGGCGTCGTCGCCTTCAAAACCCAGCAGCGTGGCGATCGAGCGCTGATGGTCGAACAGCAGGCGATCCTCGGCGCGGCCGGCCAGCATGTGCAGGGCATAGCGCACCTTCCAGAGGAACTCCTGGGACGAGGCGAGCAAGGCGTTTTCGCTCTCCACCAGAAAGCCTTCGCCGGCCAGCGCCCGCAGGTTCAGGGTGCCGTACTGGCGCCGGGCGACCCAGAGGATCGTCTGGATGTCCCGCAGCCCGCCGGGCGAGCCTTTGACGTTGGGCTCCAGGTTGTACTCGGTGTCGTTGTACTTGTGGTGGCGGGCCTTCTGCTCGGCGCGCTTGGCCAGGAAGAAGTCCTTGCTCGGCCACATGTGGGCGGTGCTGGTGACGTCGAGCATCCGCTGGCGCAGGCGCTCGGGGCCGCAGATGGTGCGGCTTTCCATCAGGTTGGTGACGACCGTGAGGTCGGCGCGGGCCTCTTCGGCGCATTCGTCCACCGAGCGCACGCTCTGGCCGACCTCCAGGCCGATGTCCCAGAGCAGGGTCAGGAAGCGTTCGATGGAGTCGCGGAAGATCTCATGGTCGGCGCTGTCCAGCAGGATCAGCAGATCGATGTCGGAATAGGGGTGCAGCTCGCCTCGGCCGTAGCCGCCGACCGCCACCAGCGCGATGTCGGCGTCGTCGCTCCAGTTGAACTGCTCCCAGGCCTTTTGCAGGATGTTGTCGACGAACCAGGCGCGGTCTTCGATCAGCCGGCGGATGTCGCGGCCGTTGCGAAAACGCGTGTCGAGCACCTCGTGGGCCTGGCGGATGGCCTTCTTGAATGCCGCGATGGGACTCGCTTTCAGGGCCAGTTCAGCCTGGAACTGGCCGCGGTCGAAGAGTTCGGGATCCACCTGCGGCATCGGTTGGCTTTCCTTCTATAGGCTGGGAGCGGTGTCTGGGTCAGGCCGATACGCGCGGGATCGTGTCGTCGCTGCGCAGGGTGAAGATCTCGTAGCCGGTTTCGGTGACCAGCAGGGTGTGTTCCCACTGCGCCGAGAGCTTGCGGTCCTTGGTGATGGCGGTCCAGCCGTCGCCCAGCACCTTGGTGTCGGCCTTGCCCTGGTTGATCATCGGCTCGATGGTGAAGGTCATGCCGGCCTGCAGCTCCATGCCGGTGCCGGCGCGGCCGTAGTGCAGGATCTGCGGCTCTTCATGGAACACCTTGCCGATGCCGTGGCCGCAGAACTCGCGCACCACCGAGAAGCCGTTCTTCTCGGCGTGCTTCTGGATGATCTCGCCGATGTCGCCGAGGCGGCAGCCGGGCTTGACGATCTCGATCGCCTTGTACATGCATTCCTGGGTGACCTGGGACAGGCGTTCGGCCCAGACCGGCACGGTGCCGACGTGGAACATGCGGCTGGTGTCGCCGTGGTAGCCGTCCTTGATCACCGTGACGTCGATGTTCAGGGTGTCGCCGTTCTTCAGCGGCTTGTCGTTGGGGATGCCGTGGCAGACCACGTGGTTGATCGAGGTGCAGATCGACTTCGGGTAGCCCTTGTAGTTGAGCGGGGCGGGGATGGCCTGCTGCACGTTGACGATGTAGTCGTGGCAGATCTGGTTCAGCTCATCGGTGGTGATGCCCGGCTTTACGTGTTCGGCGATCATTTCCAGCACGTCGGCGGCCAGTTTGCCGGCGACACGCATGCCAGCGATGTCCTCGGGGGTTTTGAGGTTGACGGTCATACAGGCTCTCTCTGCGCCCGGCGGCGCTTGCAGATACGGATAGGACGGCAGGCGTTCAGGCTGCGGCCCTGAAAAACGCGATTCTAACAGACGAAAGGCGCAAATCCGCGTCTGTGTGCATCGCGTCCGTCCGTACAATGCCGTGCCAGGGCGGATCCGCGGCGCGCTTCCCTCATGTCCCTGATGCGAATGCAGATTCCGGGTTCCGTTTGCGCCCTCCTTGTGATATAAAATGCGCCGCTTTCCGGGGATAGCCCCGAAAGCATTAACCCACACACGTGTCGACACGATGACCTGGGTGCCCTTGATCCTCGGATCGGCGGTTGGTCATTGGGATGCGTGGAGGCCCAACCCGACTTATCAAGGAACTATCATGTCCCAAGTCAACATGCGCGATATGCTGAAGGCCGGTGTGCACTTCGGTCACCAAACCCGTTACTGGAACCCGAAAATGGGCAAGTACATTTTCGGCGCGCGCAACAAGATCCACATCATCAACCTTGAAAAAACCCTGCCGATGTTCAACGAAGCACTGACCTTCGTAGAGCGCCTGGCCCAGGGCAAAAACAAGATTCTGTTCGTCGGCACCAAGCGTTCCGCCGGCAAGATCGTCGCCGAGCAAGCAGCACGCTGCGGCTCGCCGTACGTCGATCACCGCTGGTTGGGCGGCATGCTGACCAACTTCAAGACCATCCGTGCTTCCATCAAGCGTCTGCGTGACCTCGAAGTTCAAGCCGAAGACGGCACCTTCGCCAAGCTGACCAAGAAAGAAGCGCTGATGCGCACCCGTGACCTCGAGAAGCTGGACCGCTCCCTGGGCGGCATCAAGGACATGGGCGGCCTGCCGGACGCTCTGTTCGTGATCGACGTCGACCACGAGCGCATCGCGATCACCGAAGCCAACAAGCTGGGCATCCCGGTCATCGGCGTAGTCGATACCAACAGCAGCCCGGAAGGCGTTGACTACATCATCCCAGGCAACGACGACGCCATCCGCGCGATCGAGCTGTACATGGGTTCGATGGCTGACGCCGTTATCCGTGGCCGCAACAACGTTGCTGGCGGCACCGAAGTCTTCGCTGAAGAAGCTCCGGCGGCTGCAGCTGAGTAATTGACGCCCTGGCGTTGACTCAGTAAGCAAAAAGGGGGCTTGGCCCCCTTTTTGCCACCTCGAAAACCATTTGTCGGCGCCCGCTTGTGGCAGCGCCCGCCCTGCATCTGTAACGTGCAGCGGCTATACAAGGTGGTTCGGGAAGAATTGAACGCCCGTTCAGTCGGGTGGAATGGTTGAAAACCTATCCAAGAGGAATTTGAAAATGGCAGCAATTACTGCAGCGTTGGTCAAAGAACTGCGCGAGCGCACCGGCGAAGGCATGATGGATTGCAAGAAAGCCCTGGAAAAGGCTGGCGGCGACATCGAGAAAGCCATTGATGACATGCGTGCTTCGGGCGCCATCAAGGCTGCCAAGAAAGCAGGCAACATCGCTGCCGAAGGCGCCATCGCCGTGAAGACCGACGGTAAATCCGCCGTTCTGCTGGAAGTGAACTCGCAGACCGACTTCCTGGCCCTGCAGGACGACTTCAAGAACTTCGTCGCCGAAAGCCTGGAAGAAGCCTTCGCCCAGAAGCTGACCGACGCCGCTCCGCTGATCGCATCCCGTGAAGCCGCCCGTGAAGCCCTGGTCGCCAAGTGCGGCGAAAACGTCAACATCCGTCGCCTGGCGCGCGTTGAGGGTGACGTTGTCGGTGCTTACCTGCACGGCAACAAGATCGGCGCTACCGTCGTTCTGAAAGGCGGCGACATCGAGCTGGCCAAGAACATCGCCATGCACGTTGCCGCTTCGAACCCAGAGTTCCTGCTGCCGTCGGAAGTGTCGGCCGAAGCCATCGAGCGCGAAAAAGGCGTTTTCCTGCAGCTGAACGCCGACAAGATCGCGGGCAAGCCGGAAAACATCGTCGAGAACATGATCAAAGGTCGTATCTCGAAGTTCCTGGCCGAAGCCTCGCTGGTCGAGCAAGCGTTCGTCATGAACCCGGAAGTCAAGGTCGGCGAACTGGCCAAGAAAGCCGGCGCTGAAATCGTTTCCTTCACCTACTTCAAAGTGGGCGAAGGCATCGAGAAGCCAGTCGACAACTTCGCTGAAGAAGTTGCCGCACAAGTGGCTGCCGCCAAGCAGTAAGACGGTTTTTCAACTGTCGCCCGAAAGAGGCTGCCCGCTCACGCGCGCAGCCTCTTTTCAGATACGGTGACCGATTTTTTAATTGGTTTCCGCTTGGAACTGACTTACAAAGCCATGTTCCGATGGCGCTGAAGCAGCGCCAAGCTAGAGTGAAGCGCCAGCTGCAAACAGCTCGCAAAGAATTTTTAAATACGCCGCAGGAGAGATTCGCAATGGCTCAGCAGGGCAGTGGTTATCAGGCTCGCTATAAACGCATTCTACTCAAGCTCAGCGGCGAGGCCCTGATGGGCTCGGAAGAGTTCGGGATCGACCCGAAGGTGCTGGACCGCATGGCGCTGGAAGTCGGCCAGCTGGTCGGCATCGGTGTTCAGGTCGGTCTGGTGATCGGCGGCGGCAACCTGTTCCGCGGCGAAGCCCTGAGCAAGGCCGGCATGGACCGCGTCACGGGCGACCACATGGGCATGCTGGCCACTGTGATGAACGCCCTGGCCATGCGCGATGCGCTGGAACGTGCCAATATCTCGGCCATCGTGATGTCCGCCATTTCCATGGTCGGCGTGACCGATCACTATGATCGCCGCAAGGCCATGCGCCACCTGAACTCCAAGGATGTCGTGATTTTCGCCGCCGGCACCGGCAATCCGTTCTTCACCACGGATTCGGCAGCCTGCCTGCGAGCCATCGAAATCGACGCCGACGTCGTGCTCAAGGCGACCAAGGTCGATGGCGTCTACACCGCAGACCCGTTCAAAGACCCGCATGCCGAGAAGTTCGATCATCTGACCTACGATGAAGTGCTGGATCGCAAGTTGGGTGTGATGGATCTGACGGCCATTTGCCTGTGCCGCGACCACAAGATGCCGCTGCGTGTATTCAACATGAACAAGCCCGGCGCCCTGCTGAACATCGTGCATGGCGGCGCCGAAGGAACCCTGATCGAGGAAGTTCAACAATGATCAACGAAATCAAGAAAGACGCCCAGGCGCGCATGCAGAAGTCCCTGGAGTCCCTGGCGCACGCGTTCGGCCAGATCCGCACGGGCAAGGCCCACCCGAGCATCCTGGGCAGCGTGATGGTGCCTTACTACGGCGCCGACACCCCGCTGAGCGGTGTGGCCAACGTGACCGTGAAGGACAGCCAGACCCTGCAGGTGGTGCCGTTCGAGCGCAACATGCTCGGCGCCATCGACAAGGCCATCGGCAGCGCCGGCCTCAACCTCAACCCGACCAACCTTGGCGAGTTGCTGCTGATCAAGATGGCGCCGCTGACCGAAGAGACCCGCAAGGGCTTCACCAAGCAGGCGCGCGCCGCGGCCGAAGATGCCCGCGTCGCCGTGCGCAACATCCGTCGTGACGCCCTGGGCGAGCTGAAGAAGCTGTCCAAGGACAAGGAAATCAGCGAAGACGAAGAGCGTCGCGCCGGTGCCGACATCGACAAGCTGATCAAGGACTTCGAAGGTCAGATCGCCAAGGCGACCGAAGAAAAAGAAAAGGATCTGATGGCCGTATAAAGGGTCAGGACGCCTTCATGGAAAAGACCAAGCAGACTGCGCCGTCCGCGGTGCCGCGCCATGTCGCGATCATCATGGATGGCAACAACCGCTGGGCGAAGAAACGCTTCATGCCCGGCGTCGCCGGGCACAAGGCGGGCGTGGATGCCGTGCGTGCGGTGATAGAAGTGTGCGCCGAGGCCAAGGTCGAGGTGCTGACGCTGTTTGCCTTCTCCAGCGAGAACTGGCAGCGCCCGGCCGATGAGGTCAGCGCCTTGATGGATCTGTTCTTCAAGGCGTTGCGTCGTGAGGCCAAGCGCCTCAACGACAACAACATCAGCCTGCGCATCATCGGCGACCGTTCGCGCTTCCACCCTGAGCTTCAGGCGGCGATGCGCGAAGCCGAGGCGATGACCGCCGGCGCCAACCGCTTTGTCCTGCAGATCGCCGCCAACTACGGCGGCCAGTGGGACATCGCGCAGGCTGCGCAGCGTCTTGCCCGTGAGGTGCAGGCCGGTCACCTGCGGCCGGACGACATCACGCCGGACCTGTTGCAGGCGTGCCTGGCCACCGGCGACCTGCCGTTGCCGGACCTGTGCATCCGCACCGGCGGCGAACACCGCATCAGCAACTTCCTGCTCTGGCAGCTCGCTTACGCCGAGCTGTATTTCTCCGACCTGTTCTGGCCGGACTTCAAACACGATGCCATGCGCAACGCGCTGGCCGATTTCGCTTCGCGCCAGCGCCGCTTCGGTAAAACGAGCGAGCAGGTCGAAGCCGGAGCCCGGGTTTAATGCTTAAACAACGAATCATCACCGCACTGATCTTGCTGCCGATCGCGTTGGGCGGTTTCTTTCTGCTCGAAGGATCCGGTTTTGCGTTGTTCATCGGGCTGGTCGTGAGTCTCGGCGCGTGGGAATGGGCGCGTCTGGCGGGCTTCGGCGCGCAGTCGTTCCGCGTAGGCTACGCCGCCGTGGTGGCGTTGATGCTGTTCGTCATGTACATCCTGCCCGGCCTTGCGCCCTGGGTGCTCGGCGCTTCGGTGCTGTGGTGGGCGGTGGCCACGTATCTGGTGCTGACCTACCCGCAATCCAGCGGGCATTGGGCCAGCGCGGCGTGCAAGCTGGTCATCGGCTTCCTGATCCTGCTGCCCGCCTGGCAAGGGCTGGTGCAGATCAAGCAGTACCCGCTGGGCAACTGGCTGATCATGGCGGTGATGGTGCTGGTGTGGGGCGCCGACATCGGCGCCTACTTCTCCGGCCGGGCCTTCGGCAAGCGCAAGCTGGCGCCGCAGGTCAGCCCGGGCAAGAGCTGGGAGGGCGTCTACGGCGGCCTCGCCTTGAGCCTGGCGATCACCGTGCTGGTCGGCTTCGTGCGCGACTGGACCGTGGCGCAGCTGTTCAAGGGCTTGATCGGGGCGGCCGTGATCGTGTTCGTTTCGGTGGTGGGCGACCTCACCGAAAGCATGTTCAAGCGCCAGTCCGGCATCAAGGACAGCAGTAACCTGCTGCCGGGGCACGGCGGTGTCCTGGACCGCATCGACAGCCTGACCGCAGCGATCCCGCTGTTCGCCGTGATGCTGTGGATGGCCGCACCGTGAGCCGGCCGCAGCAGATCACCGTACTGGGGGCGACCGGTTCCATCGGTCTGAGCACCCTGGATGTCATCGCGCGCCATCCTGACCGTTACCGGGCGTTCGCCCTGAGTGGGTTCAGCCGCCTGAGCGAGCTGCTTGCCCTGTGCGTGCGTCATGTACCGCAATTCGCGGTCGTGCCTGAGGCTCAGGCTGCGCGCCACCTGCAGGACGACCTGCGCGCCGCCGGCCTGCCGACCCGCGTGCTGGTGGGGGAGGAGGGGCTGTGCCAGGTGGCTGCAGCTCCCGAAGTGGACGCCGTGATGGCGGCGATCGTCGGCGCGGCCGGGCTGCGCCCGACCCTGGCGGCCGTCGAGGCGGGCAAGAAAATCCTGCTGGCAAACAAGGAGGCGCTGGTGATGTCCGGCGCCTTGTTCATGCAGGCGGTGCGCAAGAGCGGTTCGGCGCTGCTGCCGATCGACAGCGAGCACAATGCGATTTTCCAATGCATGCCGCAGGACTTCTCCCGCGGATTGAGCCATGTCGGTGTCCGTCGGATTCTTCTGACGGCCTCCGGCGGCCCTTTCCGGCAGACGCCGATGGCTGACTTGGCGCATGTTTCACCTGAGCAGGCGTGTGCCCACCCGAACTGGTCCATGGGGCGCAAGATTTCGGTGGATTCGGCCAGCATGATGAACAAGGGCCTAGAGCTGATCGAAGCCTGCTGGCTGTTCGATGCCAAGCCCTCCCAGGTCGAGGTGGTCATCCATCCGCAGAGCGTGATCCATTCGCTGGTCGATTATGTGGACGGTTCCGTGTTGGCGCAGTTGGGCAACCCGGACATGCGCACGCCGATCGCCAACGCACTGGCCTGGCCCGAGCGGATCGACTCGGGCGTGGCGCCGCTGGACCTGTTCGCGGTGGCGCGCCTGGACTTCGAGGCACCGGACGAGCAGCGCTTCCCTTGCCTGCGCCTGGCGCGCCAGGCGGCGGAAGCCGGCGACAGCGCCCCGGCGATGCTGAATGCGGCCAACGAAGTGGCGGTCGCGGCGTTTCTCGACGGACGGGTTCGCTACCTGGAAATCGCGAGTATCATCGAAGAAGTCTTGAATCTTCAGCCCGTGGTGGCGCTGGATGACCTGGACGCGGTATTCACGGCGGACGCGAAGGCACGGGCACTGGCCGGCCAATGGCTGAGCCGCCACGGCCGTTAGGCTGCGCCGTACTTGGCTTCACGCGGCACTGGACAGGAATGCGGAGAAAGTAGATGAGCGCGCTCTATATGATTGCCGGCACCCTGATCGCCCTCGGTGTGCTGGTCACCTTCCACGAGTTCGGCCACTTCTGGGTCGCGCGCCGCTGCGGCGTCAAGGTGCTGCGTTTTTCCGTCGGCTTCGGCATGCCCCTGCTGCGCTGGCACGACCGGCACGGCACGGAGTTCGTGGTGGCGGCCATTCCGCTGGGCGGTTACGTCAAGATGCTCGACGAGCGTGAAGGCGAGGTGCCGGCCGATCAGCTGCATCAGTCGTTCAACCGCAAGACCGTCCGTCAGCGCATCGCCATCGTCGCCGCCGGCCCGGTCGCCAACTTTCTCCTCGCTCTGGTGTTCTTCTGGGTCTTGGCCATGCTCGGCAGCGAGCAGGTGCGCCCGGTCATCGGCGCGGTCGAGTCCGGCAGCATGGCGGCCAAGGCCGGCCTGAGCCCCGGCCAGGAAATCATCGCCATCGACGGCGAACCGACGTCCGGCTGGGCGGCGGTCAATCTGCAGCTGGTGCGTCGTCTGGGCGAGAGCGGTTCCCTGCAGGTGATGGTGCGTGATCAGGGCTCCACGGCGGACTCGCCTCGCGAGCTGGCCTTGGACCACTGGCTCAAGGGCGCGGACGAACCTGACCCGATCCGTTCGCTGGGCATCCGCCCATGGCGCCCGGCGTTGCCGCCGGTGCTCGCCGAACTCGATCCGAAAGGCCCGGCCCAGGCGGCGGGGCTGAAGACCGGCGACCGCCTGTTGGCGCTCGACGGCCAGGCGCTGGACGACTGGCAGCAAGTGGTCGACACCGTCCGTACCCGCCCTGACGCTAAAGTCCTGCTGCGCATCGAGCGCGACGGTGCCCGGATCGACGTTCCGGTCACGCTGGCGGCCCGGGGCGAAAGCAAGTCGCCGAGCGGCTATCTGGGGGCAGGGGTGAAGGCGGTCGACTGGCCGCCGGAAATGATCCGTGAGGTCAGTTTCGGGCCGTTGGCGGCGATCGGCGAGGGTGCCCGCCGCACTTGGGCGATGAGTGTCCTGACGCTGGATTCCCTGAAGAAAATGCTCTTCGGCGAGCTCTCGGTAAAAAACTTGAGCGGACCGATAACCATTGCTAAAGTGGCGGGCGCTTCTGCCCAGTCGGGCGTTGCCGATTTCCTGAATTTCCTTGCTTATCTGAGTATTAGCCTGGGTGTTCTGAATTTGCTGCCCATTCCCGTACTGGATGGGGGGCATCTGTTGTTTTATCTGATCGAGTGGGCGCGTGGTCGCCCCTTGTCGGAGCGGGTACAAGGTTGGGGGATACAGATCGGTATCAGTTTGGTGGTTGGAGTGATGCTGCTCGCTCTGGTCAACGATCTGGGTCGTCTGTAACGCTTCGTTGAATTGCGAATCTGCCGCATTTTGCGGCAGTTTCTTTATTGCCAGTTGGAATAAGAAAGGACTTCATGAAACGTCTGCTGCTAACTGCGGTTCTCACCGTATTGATGATCGCCGAAGTTCACGCCGAGTCCTTCACTATCTCTGATATTCGTGTCAACGGCCTCCAGCGGGTTTCCGCAGGTAGCGTCTTTGGCGCGTTGCCGTTGAACGTCGGCGATCAGGCGGACGACCGTCGTCTGGTTGAGTCCACTCGTGCGCTGTTCAAAACCGGTTTCTTTCAAGATATCCAGCTGGGCCGCGAAGGCAACGTACTGGTGATCACAGTCGTCGAGCGTCCGTCCGTCGCCAGCATCGAGATCGAAGGCAACAAGGCGATCTCCACCGAAGACCTGATGAAAGGCCTCAAGCAGTCCGGCCTGGCCGAAGGCGAGATCTTCCAGCGCGCCACCCTCGAAGGCGTGCGCAACGAGCTGCAGCGTCAGTACGTCGCCCAGGGCCGCTACTCGGCGACCGTCGACACCGAAGTGGTGTCGCAGCCGCGCAACCGCGTCGGCCTGAAGGTGAAGATCAACGAAGGCACCGTGGCTGCCATCCAGCACATCAACGTGGTCGGCAACACCGTTTTCCCCGAGGAAGACCTGGTCGACCTGTTCGAGCTGAAAACCACCAACTGGCTGTCCTTCTTCAAGAACGACGACAAGTACGCCCGCGAAAAGCTCTCCGGTGACCTGGAGCGTCTGCGTTCCTACTACCTGGACCGCGGCTACATCAACATGGACATCGCTTCGACCCAGGTGTCCATCACCCCGGACAAGAAGCACGTCTACATCACCGTCAACGTGACCGAAGGCGAGAAGTACACCGTTCGCGACGTCAAGCTGAGCGGCGACCTGAAAGTGCCTGAAGACCAGGTCAAGTCCCTGCTGCTGGTGCAGAAGGGCCAGGTGTTCTCGCGCAAACTGATGACCACCACTTCCGAGCTGATCACCCGCCGTCTGGGCAACGAAGGCTACACCTTCGCCAACGTCAACGGCGTGCCTCAGCCCCATGACGATGATCACACCGTCGACATCCTGTTCGCCGTCGATCCGGGCAAGCGCGCCTACGTCAACCGCATCAACTTCCGTGGCAACACCAAGTCCGAGGACGAAGTGCTGCGTCGCGAAATGCGCCAGATGGAAGGCGGCTGGGCTTCGACCTACCTGATCGACCAGTCCAAGACCCGTCTGGAGCGCCTGGGCTTCTTCAAGGAAGTCAACGTCGAGACGCCGGCCGTGCCGGGCGTCGACGACCAGGTCGACGTGAACTACAGCGTCGAGGAGCAGGCTTCCGGTTCGATCACCGCCAGCGTGGGCTTCGCCCAGAGCGCCGGTCTGATCCTGGGCGGCTCCATCACCCAGAACAACTTCCTCGGTACCGGTAACCGCGTCAGCGTGGGCCTGACCCGCAGCGAATACCAGAGCCGCTACAACTTCGGCTACGTCGATCCCTACTGGACCGCCGACGGCGTGAGCCTGGGCTACAACGCCTTCTACCGCACCACCGACTACAAAGACCTCGACGTCGATGTGGCGAGCTATGCGGTGGACAGCCTGGGCGCCGGTGTCAACGTCGGCTACCCGATCAGCGAAACCTCGCGCTTGACCTTCGGCCTGTCGGCCCAGCAGGACAAGATCAAGACCGGTCAGTACACCGTCGACGAAATCTTCGACTTCGTGAACCGTGAAGGCGACAACTACCTGAACTTCAAGGCGTCGGCCGGCTGGTCCGAGTCGACCCTGAACAAGGGCGTGCTGCCGACCCGTGGCCGTTCCCAGAGCCTGACCCTGGAAACCACCATTCCGGGCAGCGACCTGTCGTTCTACAAGCTCGACTACCGCGGCCAGCTGTTCGCGCCGATCAGCGAAAACTACACGCTGCGCCTGCACACCGAACTGGGCTACGGCGACGGCTACGGCTCCACCGACGGCTTGCCGTTCTATGAAAACTACTATGCTGGTGGTTTCAACTCGGTTCGTGGCTTCAAGGACAGCACGCTGGGCCCGCGCAGTACGCCTAGCCGCGGTCAGGCCAAGACCGGCAACGTCGGCACGATCAACGACCCGGACCAGGATCCGCTGCCGTTCGGCGGCAACGTCCTGATCCAGGGCGGTGTGGAAGTCCTGTTCCCGCTGCCGTTCGTCAAGGATCAACGCTCCCTGCGCACCTCCGTGTTCTGGGACGTGGGTAACGTGTTTGACTCCAAGTGCGAGCAGACTCTCAACACCAACGGTGTCACGAAGTCCAACACGCAGTGCAACGACGTGAGCCTGAGCAACATGGCCAGTTCCGTCGGTGTCGGCGTGACCTGGGTGACCGCACTGGGCCCATTGAGCTTCGCGTTGGCCACGCCGGTGAAGAAACCGGATAACGCTGAAACCCAAGTGTTCCAATTCTCCCTCGGTCAGACGTTCTAAGCGTCTGACCCAAGATAACGACAATGGATTTTGTAGGAGTGCATCGTGCGTAAGTTGACTCAATTGGTTCTCCTGGCCTCCGTACTGGTGGCAGGCCCGGCATTTGCCGACATGAAGATCGCCGTCCTGAACTATCAGATGGCCCTGCTGGAATCCGACGCGGCCAAGAAGTACGCCGTGGACGCCGAGAAGAAGTTCGGCCCGCAGTTGACCAAGCTCAAGACCCTGGAAAGCAGCGCCAAGGGCATCCAGGACCGCCTGATGGCTGGCGGCGACAAGATGCAGCAAGGCGAGCGCGAGCGTCTGGAGCTGGAATTCAAGCAAAAGGCCCGTGACTTCCAGTTCCAGTCCAAGGAACTGAACGAAGCCAAGGCCGTCGCCGACCGCGAGATGCTCAAGCAGCTGAAGCCGAAGCTGGACAGCGCCGTGGAAGAAGTCATCAAGAAAGGTGGTTTTGACCTGGTGTTCGAGCGTGGCGCGGTCATCGACGTCAAACCTCAGTACGACATCACGCGCCAGGTCATCGAGCGCATGAACCAGCTGAAGTAACCCATGACCGTGACCATCAAGCTCGGCCAGCTGGCCGAGTTCCTCGGCGCCACCCTGCGTGGCGACCCGGAGAAGCAAATCACTGGGCTGGCCACCTTGCAGGAGGCCGGCCCAGCTCAATTGAGCTTCCTGGCCAATCCCCAATACCGCAAGTACCTCGCCGGCTCGCAGGCCGCAGCGCTGCTGCTCAAGGCCGCGGACGCCGAAGCGTTCGCCGGCGATGCGCTGGTGGTGCCGGATCCGTACCTGGCCTATGCCCGCCTGTCCCACCTGTTCGACCCGAAACCGAAAGCCGCCGCCGGGATCCATCCGACGGCCGTGATCGCGGCGGACGCGGTGGTCGATCCGAGCGCCAGCATCGGCCCCTTCGCGGTCGTCGAGTCGGGTGCCCGGATCGGTGCCGGCGTGACCCTCGGCGCGCATTGCGTGGTCGGCGCGCGCAGCGAGATCGGTGAAGGCGGCTGGCTCGCCCCGCGCGTGACGCTGTACCACGACGTGCGCATCGGCAAACGGGTGGTCATCCAGTCCGGTGCGGTGCTCGGCGGCGAGGGCTTCGGCTTCGCCAACGAGAAAGGCGTCTGGCAAAAGATCGCCCAGATCGGCGGCGTCACCGTCGGCGACGATGTGGAGATCGGCGTGAACACCGCCATCGACCGCGGCGCCCTGGCCGATACCGTGATCGGCAACGGCGTCAAGCTCGACAACCAGATCCAGATCGCCCACAACGTCCAGGTCGGCGACCACACCGCCATGGCGGCTTGCGTCGGCATCTCCGGCAGCACCAAGATCGGCAAGCATTGCATGCTGGCCGGCGGCGTCGGCTTGGTCGGGCACATCGACATCTGCGACAACGTTTTCCTGACCGGCATGACCATGGTCACCCACTCGATCACCGAGCCGGGTGCCTATTCGTCCGGAACAGCCATGCAACCAGCGGCCGAATGGCGCAAGAGCGCGGCCCGCATCCGGCAGCTCGATGACCTCGCGCGCCGCTTGAAACAGCTGGAAAAGCGCGTGGGGGAAGTGACCCCCGACGGTAATGCTTCATCAGATGGCTGATACCGCTTCCATATCAATCGCAGGCAGCCACCCGGCTGTCTGCTTGATCTGCTAGAGGCGTGCGCCACGTCGCACTCCCAATCTTTACATAGGCTTCCCCCCGAAATGATGGACATCAACGAGATTCGCGAATACCTGCCTCACCGTTACCCGTTCCTGCTGGTGGACCGGGTGGTGGATCTGGACACTGAAGGCAAGCGCATTCGCGCCTACAAGAATGTCAGCATCAACGAGCCGTTCTTCAATGGCCACTTCCCGGCGCATCCGATCATGCCGGGCGTGCTGATCATCGAAGCGATGGCCCAGGCTGCCGGGATCCTCGGTTTCAAAATGCTGGACGTCAAACCGGCCGACGGCACCCTCTACTACTTCGTCGGTTCCGACAAGCTGCGCTTCCGTCAGCCTGTGCTGCCGGGTGATCAGCTGATCCTCGAAGCCAAGTTCATCAGCTGCAAGCGCCAGATCTGGAAGTTCGACTGCCAGGCCTCTGTCGACGGCAAGCCGGTCTGCTCGGCGGAAATCATCTGCGCGGAACGCAAGCTATGAGTTTGATCGACCCTCGCGCAATCATCGACCCGACAGCCGTCCTGGCTGAAGGGGTCGAGGTCGGCCCGTGGTCGATCGTCGGCGCAGGTGTGGAAATCGGCGAGGGTACGGTGATCGGGCCTCATGTGGTCCTCAAGGGCCCGACCCGCATCGGCAAGCACAACCGGATCTACCAGTTTTCCTCGGTCGGCGAGGATACGCCGGACCTCAAGTACAAGGGTGAAGAGACCCGCCTCGTGATCGGTGACCACAACGTCATCCGCGAAGGCGTGACGATTCACCGCGGCACGGTGCAGGACCGCTCGGAAACCACGCTGGGCGACCACAACCTGATCATGGCCTATGCCCACATCGGCCATGACAGCGTGATCGGCAACCACTGCATCCTGGTCAACAACACCGCGCTGGCCGGCCATGTGCACGTCGACGACTGGGCGATCCTGTCCGGCTTCACGCTGGTGCACCAGTATTGCCACATCGGCGCGCACAGCTTCTCCGGCATGGGCACCGCGATCGGCAAGGACGTCCCGGCGTTCGTCACCGTGTTCGGCAACCCGGCCGAAGCGCGCAGCATGAACTTCGAAGGCATGCGTCGCCGCGGCTTCAGCGAGGATGCCATCCACGCTCTGCGCCGTGCCTACAAAACGGTGTACCGCCAGGGGCTGACCGTCGAGCAGGCACTGGCCGAACTGGCCGAACCTGCGGCCCAGTTCCCTGAAGTCGCCTTGTTCCGCGACTCCATCCAGTCTTCGAACCGCGGCATCACCCGCTGACCATGGCCAATCTGCGTATTGCGCTGGTGGCGGGCGAGGCTTCCGGCGACATTCTGGGCGCCGGCCTGATGCGCGCCCTCAAGGCCCGGCATCCGACGGCGGAGTTCATCGGCGTCGGCGGGCCGCTGATGCAGGCCGAAGGGCTGACCTCCGACTTCCCCATGGAGCGCCTGTCGGTCATGGGGCTGGTGGAGGTGCTCGGCCGGCTGCGCGAGCTGCTCAAGCGGCGCAAGCACCTGATCGAGACCCTGATCGAGCGCAAGCCGGACGTGTTCATCGGCATCGACGCCCCGGACTTCAACCTCAACATCGAACTCAAGCTGCGTCAGGCCGGGATCAAGACCGTGCACTACGTCAGCCCGTCGGTGTGGGCGTGGCGGCAGAAGCGCGTGCTGAAGATCCGCGAAGGCTGCGACCTGATGCTCACGCTGTTCCCGTTCGAAGCGAAATTCTACGAAGAGAAGGGCGTGCCGGTGCGGTTCGTCGGCCACTCGCTGGCCGACGCCATTCCGTTGCAGGCCGACCGTGGGGCGGCGCGGGCCGAGCTGGGCTTGCCCGACGGGCCGCTGGTAGCCCTGATGCCGGGCAGCCGCGGCGGCGAGGTCGGGCGCCTCGGCGCGCTGTTCCTCGACACCGCCCAGCGGCTGCGGGCCTTGCGCCCTGGCGTGCGTTTCGTGTTGCCCTGCGCCAGCCCCGAGCGGCGGGTGCAGATCGAAGCGCTGCTGGCCGGCCGCGACCTGCCGGTGACCCTGCTCGACGGCAAGTCCCACCTGGCCCTCGCCGCCTGCGACGCGGTGCTGATCGCTTCCGGCACGGCGACGCTGGAGGCGCTGCTGTACAAGCGGCCGATGGTGGTGGCCTACCGGTTGGCGCCGCTGACGTTCTGGATCCTCAAGCGCATGGTCAAGAGCCCTTACGTGTCCCTGCCGAACCTGCTGGCCCAGCGCCTTCTGGTGCCTGAGCTGCTGCAGGACGACGCAACGGTCGAGGCCCTGGCCCAGACGCTTTCCCCGCTGATCGACGGCGGCGAGGAACAGACCCGCGGCTTCGACGAGATCCACCGCACCCTGCGGCTGGACGCCTCCAACCAGGCCGCCGACGCGGTGCTGAACCTGATCGGTCAATCACGATGAGCAAGACAAGCATGCAGATGGGCCTGGATTTCACCCTGGTCGCCGAAGTCGAAGAACTGGTGGCCGGTGTCGACGAGGTCGGCCGTGGCCCGTTGTGCGGCGCGGTGGTGACGGCGGCGGTGATCCTCGATCCTAACCGGCCGATCCAGGGCCTGAACGACTCGAAGAAGCTCACCGAAGCCAGGCGCGAGAAACTGTTCGACGAAATCAAGGAAAAGGCCCTGAGCTGGTGCATTGCCCGGGCCGAGGTCGAAGAGATCGACGAACTGAACATCCTCCATGCCACCATGCTGGCCATGCAGCGGGCCGTCGCCGGCCTGCACATCCAGCCGAAGCTGGCGATGATCGACGGCAACCGTTGCCCGAAACTGCCGATGCGTTCCGAAGCGGTGGTCAAGGGCGACAGCAAGGTGCCGGCCATCGCGGCGGCCTCGATCCTGGCCAAGGTCAGCCGCGACCGCGAGATGGCGGCGTTCGAGCTGACCTACCCGGGCTACGGCATCGGCGGCCACAAGGGCTATCCGACGCCCGTTCATCTGGAAGCGTTGGTGCGCCTGGGGCCGACGCCGATCCACCGGCGTTCGTTCGCGCCGGTGCGTCAGGCCTACGAGGCGCTGGAAGGCCTGGCGCCGGTTTAGGCCCATGGCTGATGTTTTGTTCGAGGCCCGGTACAATCCGGGCCTTGTTGTTTCCATGTAACTGGACAGGATCACTATGCCGGCTTCATTCGTTCACCTACGCCTGCACACTGAATACTCCCTGGTCGACGGGCTGGTGCGGATCAAGCCGCTGGTCAAGGCGCTCACCGGCATGAACATGCCGGCCGTTGCGGTCACCGACCAGAACAACATGTGTTCCCTGGTCAAGTTCTACAAGGCCGCCATGGGCGCCGGGATCAAGCCGATCTGCGGGGCCGACCTGTGGCTGTCGAACAAGGATCCGGACGGCCCTCTGAGCCGGATCAGCCTGCTGGCGATGGACGCCCTGGGCTACCGCAACCTCACCGAGCTGATTTCCCGCGGGTTCATCGACGGCCAGCGCAACGGGATGATCATCATCGAGCGCCAGTGGGTGGTCGAGGCCAGCGCCGGCCTGATCATGCTGTCGGCGGCGAAGGAGGGCGAGATCGGCATGGCCCTGATCGCCGGCAACCCGGCCGAGGCCGAGGCATTGACCCGCGAATGGATGGCGGTGTTTCCCGACCGCTTCTACCTGGAGATCCAGCGCACCAACCGCGTCAACGACGAAGAGCAGCTGCACGGCGCCGTGGCTCTGGCCGACAAGCTCGGCGCGCCGCTGGTGGCGACCAACGATGTGCGCTTCATCAAGCCGGAAGACTTCGAGGCCCACGAGACCCGCGTCTGCATCGGTGAGGGCCGCGCCCTCGACGACCCGCGCCGTTCCAAGAATTACAGCGATCAGCAATACCTCAAAAGCGCCGAGGAAATGGCCGAGCTGTTCAGCGACCTGCCCGACGCGCTGGAAAACACCGTCGAGATCGCCAAGCGCTGCAACATCGACGTGAAGCTGGGCAAGCACTTCCTGCCCGACTATCCGATCCCCGACGGCATGACCATCGACGAGTATTTCCGCAAGGTCTCGTTCGACGGCCTGGAGGAGCGCCTGTCGGTGCTGCTGCCCAAGGACACCACCGAAGACTACGACGCCAAGCGTCAGGTGTATGTCGACCGGCTGAATTTCGAGCTGGACATCATCATCCAGATGGGATTCCCCGGTTACTTCCTGATCGTGATGGACTTCATCCAGTGGGCCAAGAACAACGGCGTGCCGGTGGGCCCCGGACGGGGTTCGGGCGCCGGTTCGCTGGTGGCCTACGTGCAGAAGATCACCGACCTCGACCCGCTGGAATACGACCTGCTGTTCGAACGTTTCCTCAACCCGGAGCGGGTCTCCATGCCCGACTTCGACGTCGACTTCTGCATGGACGGCCGTGACCGGGTGATCGACTATGTGGCCGACAAGTACGGCCGCAACGCGGTGAGCCAGATCATCACCTTCGGCTCCATGGCCGCCAAGGCGGTGGTGCGCGACGTGGCCCGGGCCCAGGGCAAGTCGTTCGGCCTGGCGGACCGCCTGTCGAAGATGATTCCGTTCGAGGTCGGCATGACCCTCGAAAAGGCCTACGAGCAGGAAGAGATCCTGCGCGACTTCCTCAAGGTCGACGAAGAGGCCCAGGAAATCTGGGACATGGCCCTCAAGCTCGAAGGCGTGACCCGCGGCACCGGCAAGCACGCCGGCGGCGTGGTGATCGCGCCCACCAAGCTCACCGACTTCTCGCCGATCGCCTGCGATGAAGAGGGCGGCGGCCTGGTCACCCAGTTCGACAAGGACGACGTGGAGGCGGCCGGCCTGGTGAAGTTCGACTTCCTCGGTCTGCGGACCCTGACGATCATCGACTGGGCGCTCAAGACCATCAACCGCGACCGCGCCAAGACCAACGAGGCGCCGCTGGACATCGCGTTCATCCCGCTCGACGACAAGCCGACCTACAGCCTGCTGCAGAAGGCCGAAACCACGGCGGTGTTCCAGCTCGAATCCCGCGGCATGAAGGAGCTGATCAAGAAACTCAAGCCCGACTGCCTCGAAGACCTCATCGCACTGGTGGCCCTGTTCCGTCCGGGCCCTCTGCAATCGGGCATGGTGGACGACTTCATCAACCGCAAGCACGGCCGCGCCGAGCTGGCGTACCCGCATCCGGACTACCAGTACGAAGGCCTGCAGCCGGTGCTGGCGCCGACCTACGGCATCATCCTGTACCAGGAACAGGTGATGCAGATCGCCCAGGTCATGGCCGGCTACACCCTCGGCGGCGCGGACATGCTGCGACGGGCGATGGGTAAAAAGAAGCCCGAGGAGATGGCCAAGCAGCGCGGCGGCTTCATCGAAGGTTGCGCGTCCAACAACATCGATGCAGATCTGGCGGGCAACATCTTCGACCTGGTGGAGAAGTTCGCCGGTTACGGCTTCAACAAATCCCACTCCGCCGCCTACGGCCTGGTGTCGTACCAGACCGCGTGGCTGAAGGCCCACTACCCGGCGCCGTTCATGGCGGCGGTGCTGTCGGCGGACATGCACAACACCGACAAGGTCGTGACCTTGATCGAAGAAGTGCGCACGATGAAGCTGCGCCTCGACGCGCCGGACGTGAACACCTCGGAGTTCAAGTTCACGGTGAACGACGACGGGCGCATCGTCTACGGCCTCGGCGCGATCAAGGGCGTGGGCGAAGGCCCGGTGGAGGCGATCACCGAAGCGCGCCAGGACGGCCCGTTCAAGGACCTGTTCGACTTCTGCGCCCGCGTCGACCTCAAACGCATCAACAAGCGCACCCTGGACGGCCTGATCCGCAGCGGCGCGCTGGACCGCCTGGGTCCGTACTTCCATGACGAGCAGAAGGCCTACCAGGCCAACATCGACCGCAACCGCGCGGTGCTGCTGGCGTCGATGGAAGAGGCGATCAAGGCCGCCGAACAGACCGCGCGCACCCACGACAGCGGCCACGCCGACCTGTTCGGCGGGCTGTTCGTCGAGGAGGATGCGGACGTCTACGCCAGCCACCGCAAGGCCCGGGAGCTGACCCTCAAGGAACGCCTCAAGGGCGAGAAGGACACCTTGGGCCTGTACCTCACCGGCCACCCGATCGACGAATACGAAAGCGAGATCCGTCGCTTCGCCCGTCAGCGCATCATCGACCTGAAGCCTGCGCGGGATACCCAGACCATCGCCGGCATGATCATCGCCCTGCGGGTCATGAAGAACAAAAAGGGCGACAAGATGGGCTTCATCATCCTCGACGACCGCTCCGGGCGGATCGAGGCGTCGCTGTTCGCCGATGCGTTCCACTCCGCCCAGTCGCTGCTGCAGACCGACGCGATGGTGGTGGTCGAAGGCGAGGTCAGCAACGACGACTTCTCCGGCGGCCTGCGCCTGCGGGTCAAGCGGGTGATGAGCATGGAAGAGGCGCGGACCAGCCTGGCCGAGAGCCTGCGCCTGAAACTGCAGACCCAGGACCTGAAGGGCGATCAGCTACGCTGGTTGGGCGAGTTGCTCAAGCGCCACCGCGGGGCTTGCCCGATCACCATGGAATACACCAGCCCCGATGCGAAGACCTTGCTGCAGTTCGGCGAGAGCTGGCGGATCGATCCGGCGGACGCCCTGATTCAAGCCCTGCGTGACCAGTTCGGACGAGACAACGTCTTCCTCCAATACCGTTGACCGGCAGGTGATATCAGATCGCCTGTCCGCAACCTGAACTTTTAATCTCGACCTCGACGCGCCTGTCCCTTAAGGTAGGGCGCGAACAGACAACCGGCCGGCCCAAGCTTGCTTGGACGCGACCCTAGACGGACGCCTATGAACCCGAATTTTCTAGATTTCGAACAGCCGATCGCCGACCTGCAAGCCAAGATCGAAGAATTGCGCTTGGTCGGTAACGACAATTCGCTGAATATCGGCGATGAGATCTCCCGCCTGCAGGACAAGAGCAAGACGCTGACCGAAGACATTTTCGGCAAGCTGACCAGCTGGCAGATCGCACGTCTGGCGCGTCACCCGCGCCGTCCGTACACCCTCGACTACATCGACCACATCTTCACCGAGTTCGACGAACTGCACGGTGACCGTCACTTCTCCGACGACGCGGCCATCGTGGGCGGCGTGGCACGTCTGGACGACCAGCCGGTGATGGTGATCGGTCACCAGAAGGGCCGCGAAGTGCGCGAGAAGGTGCGCCGCAACTTCGGCATGCCGCGTCCGGAAGGCTACCGCAAGGCCTGCCGCCTGATGGAAATGGCCGAACGCTTCAAGATGCCGATCCTGACCTTCATCGACACCCCGGGCGCCTACCCGGGCATCGACGCCGAAGAGCGCAACCAGAGCGAAGCGATCGCCTGGAACCTGCGCGTCATGGCGCGCCTGAAGACCCCGATCATCGCCACCGTGATCGGTGAGGGCGGTTCTGGCGGCGCACTGGCCATCGGCGTGTGCGACCAACTGAACATGCTGCAGTACTCGACCTACTCGGTGATCTCGCCGGAAGGCTGCGCCTCGATCCTGTGGAAAACCGCCGAGAAGGCGCCGGACGCCGCCGAAGCCATGGGCATCACTGCCGAGCGCCTGAAGGGCCTGGGCATCGTCGACAAGGTGATCAACGAGCCGCTGGGCGGCGCCCACCGCGACTTCGCTGCCGCTTCCGCCTCGATCCGCGCCGAGCTGATCTCGCAGCTGGCGATGCTGAAGAAGTTCGACAACGACGCACTGCTGGCCCGCCGTTATGAGCGTCTGATGAGCTACGGTCTCTGATCGAACAGGCCGTACCCATGTGGGAGCGAGCCTGCTCGCGATAAGGGTTAACATTCAACGCACCTGTTGTTTGTTCAATCGCTGTCGCGAGCAGGCCCGCTCCCACATTTCATTTGTGCGATGTGTCCCCCATGACCCGGATCGATCTGTCTGACCGACTTCTGCGCACCCTGACGCCCTGGCGTACCGCTGCGGCCTGGCGCATCGCCTTCTCCGGCGGACTCGACTCCACCGTCCTGCTGCACCTGCTCGCCCGTCTGGCGAAGACCGAAACCCTGCCGCCCTTGAGCGCCCTCCATGTCCATCACGGCCTTCAGGCCGCCGCAGAGGCGTGGCCGGAGCATTGCCGAGCCTTCTGCGATGCGCTGGGCGTGCCGCTGCAGGTGGTTCGCGTGCAGGTTCGGCCCGGTGCGAGCCTGGAGCGCGCGGCGCGTGATGCGCGTTACGCAGCGTTCGACGCAGCGATCGGCCGCAACGAAGCCCTGCTGACCGGGCAGCACCGTGACGATCAGGCGGAGACCTTGCTGTTTCGTCTGCTGCGGGGGGCGGGGGTGAGAGGGTTATCCGCGATGCCTGCGCACAGGACGCTGGGGCAGGGCAGCCTGGTACGTCCGTTGCTCGATGCGGGAAGGGGCGAACTGGAAGCCTACGCACGGGCCCATCAGCTGACCTGGATCGAGGATCCGTCGAATCAGGACGCGCAGTTCTCCCGCAACTATCTGCGTCATCAAGTGATGCCTTTTCTCGCCGCCCGCTGGCCGCAGGCGACGGCCAGCCTGGTGCGCAGCGCTGCACATGCGCGGGAGGCGCAAGGCTTGCTGGATGAGCTAGCGCAGCTCGACCTGAACGATGCGCGCACCCCGGACGCCTTCGACTGGCTGGGCGTGCCCTCGTTGGCGCTGGCCCCGTTGGCCGGTTTGTCCGCCGCCCGCCAGCGCAATGCCCTCAGCCATTGGCTGGCGCCGCTGACCCGCTTGCCGGATACCGACCATTGGTCGGGTTGGTCGGACCTGTGCGAGGCCGCCGTCGATGCGGCGCCGGTCTGGCGTCTGGCCGACGGTGAACTGCATCGCAGCGCCGGCCGCCTCTGGTGGCTCAGCGGGCAATGGCTGCGCATGCCGGTGGCCGCAGACGCTTGGCCTGATCCTGCGAGGCCGCTGCGCCTGGCCGATAACGGGCGTGTCATGTTGCTGGGGCAGACTCCTGCCGGGCCGCTCAGGATCGCTTACCGGCAGGGCGGCGAGACGATGCGCCTGCCCGGCCGCGGCGGGCGCGACCTCAAGCGCCTGCTCAACGAACGCGGCGTTCCGGCCTTCGTGCGTGGCAGATTGCCGCTGCTGTTCCGCGGCGAGGAACTGCTCGCCGTGGCGGACCTGCCGGGGCTCGACGGCAGTGCGCAGGACGGCTGGCGACTGCATTGGCAGCCTTCGGATGAAGATCAAGGTTTGAGATGAAAGGGGCATTCCGGTAGACTACGCTCCCTTCTTGATACAACTTCTGTGGATTCGCCTGAATTGCAGGAGTTGCCGATTACCAAGCAGTCTTTGCTGGGCGATTCCAAAAAATGTGTAGCGAGCTACGTACCGGTGTTTTCACTTCCGGTCTGTCCCAACGCGGCGGTTTTTTTGAAAGGTGCACTGTGATTAATGCAGGTGATCGGGGGCTTCGGCCTTCCTTCGCTTTCCCCGGCGGCTCGGACCGCTTTAACGCAGACTTCTAGGGTTTTTCATGACGCGCTACATATTCGTCACGGGCGGTGTTGTTTCTTCATTGGGGAAAGGCATTGCCTCGGCTTCATTGGCGGCCATCCTGGAGGCGCGGGGGCTCAAGGTCACCATGCTCAAGCTGGATCCGTACATCAACGTCGATCCGGGCACCATGAGCCCGTTCCAGCACGGTGAAGTGTTCGTCACCCACGACGGCGCCGAGACCGACCTCGACCTGGGCCACTACGAGCGGTTCATCCGCACGACCATGACCCAGAACAACAACTTCACCACCGGTCGCGTCTACGAGCACGTGCTGCGCAAAGAGCGCCGCGGCGACTACCTGGGCGCCACCATCCAGGTGATCCCGCACATCACCGACGAGATCAAGCGTCGCATCATCAAGGGCGCCGGCGATGCCGACGTGGCCCTGGTGGAGATCGGCGGCACCGTCGGCGACATCGAGTCGCAACCGTTCCTCGAAGCCATCCGTCAACTGCGGGTGGAAGTCGGTTCCAAGCGCGCGATGCTGATGCACCTGACGCTGGTTCCTTACATCGCCACCGCCGGCGAGACCAAGACCAAGCCGACCCAGCACTCCGTGAAGGAACTGCGCTCCATCGGCCTGCAGCCTGACGTGCTGATCTGCCGCTCCGACCATCCGGTGGATGTGTCCTCGCGCCGCAAGATCGCCCTGTTCACCAACGTTGAAGAGCGTGCGGTGATCTCCCTGGAAGACGTCGACACCATCTACAAGATCCCGGCCGTGCTGCACGCCCAGGGCCTGGACGACTTCGTCGTCGAGCGCTTCGGCCTGCAGTGCAACGGCGCCGACCTGTCCGAGTGGGAAAAGGTCGTCGACGCCAAGCTCAACCCTGAGCACGAAGTCACCATCGCCATGGTCGGCAAGTACATGGAGCTGCTGGACGCCTACAAGTCGCTGATCGAAGCGATGAGTCACGCCGGCATCACCAACCGCACCAAGGTCAACCTGCGTTACATCGATTCCGAAGACATCGAGAACCAGGGCACCGCGCTGCTGGAAGGCGTCGACGCAATCCTGGTGCCGGGCGGCTTCGGCTTGCGTGGCGTGGAAGGCAAGATCACCGCCGTCCAGTACGCCCGTGAGAACAAGGTGCCGTACCTGGGCATCTGCCTGGGCATGCAAGTGGCGGTCATCGAGTTCGCCCGCAACGTGCTGGGCTGGAAAGACGCCAACTCCACCGAGTTCGACCGCGCCAGCGGCCACCCGGTCGTGGGCCTGATCACCGAGTGGGCCGATGCCACCGGTGCGGTCGAGACCCGCAGCGAAGCCTCCGACCTGGGCGGCACCATGCGTCTGGGCGCGCAGGAATGCCTGCTGGAGTCCGGCTCCAAGGTGCACGACTGCTACGGCAAGGACGTGATCGTCGAGCGTCACCGCCACCGCTACGAAGTGAACAACAACCTGCTGCCGCAGATCATGGAAGCCGGCCTGAAGATCTCCGGCCGCTCCGGTGACGGCGCGCTGGTCGAAGTGGTCGAGGCACCGGATCATCCGTGGTTCGTCGCCTGCCAGTTCCACCCTGAGTTCACCTCGACCCCGCGTGACGGCCATCCGCTGTTCAGCGGTTTCGTCAAGGCCGCGTTGGCTCAACACCAGAAGAAGGCGTAACCCGATGGCACAGAAGATCATCCGCGTCGGCGACATCGAGATTGCCAACGACAAGCCCATGGTGCTGTTCGGCGGCATGAACGTGCTGGAAAGTCGCGACATGGCCATGCAGGTTTGCGAGGAATACGTGAAGGTCACCGAAAAGCTCGGCATCCCTTACGTGTTCAAGGCCAGCTTCGACAAGGCCAACCGGTCTTCTGTGACCTCGTACCGCGGTCCTGGCCTGGAAGAGGGCTTGCGCATCTTCCAGGACATCAAACAGGCCTTCGGCGTGCCGATCATCACCGACGTCCATGAGCCCGACCAGGCCCTGCCCGTCGCCGAGGTCTGCGACATCATCCAGCTGCCGGCCTTCCTGTCGCGCCAGACCGACCTCGTGGTCGCCATGGCCAAGACCGGCGCGGTGATCAACATCAAGAAAGCCCAGTTCCTCGCGCCCCAGGAGATGAAACACATCCTGAACAAGTGCGTGGAGGCGGGCAACGATCAGTTGATCCTCTGCGAGCGCGGTTCGAGCTTCGGCTACAACAACCTCGTGGTCGACATGCTCGGCTTCGGGATCATGAAGCAGTTCGAATACCCGGTGTTCTTCGACGTGACCCACTCGCTGCAGATGCCGGGAGGTCGTTCCGACTCCGCCGGCGGGCGCCGCGCCCAGGTCACCGACCTGGCCAAGGCGGGCATGAGCCAGTCGCTGGCCGGGCTGTTCCTCGAAGCGCATCCGGATCCGGACAACGCCAAATGCGACGGCCCTTGCGCCTTGCGCCTGGACAAGCTGGAGCCGTTCCTGGCCCAGCTCAAGGCCCTGGACGAACTGGTGAAGAGTTTTCCGACGGTAGAGACCGCGTAAGCCTCATTTCTCCGGTAAAGTACCGCACGATTCCTGGCTCAGACCTTCGGGTTTGAGCCTTGTCGTCTGCAAGACTGCCTGCTGCACACCCCTTGCCGACGGTCAAAGATTTCCTCTAGCTGCGTCGTTTTCGTCAACTTTGGAGTGTTTACAACAATGGCAAAAATCGTCGACATCAAAGGTCGTGAAGTTCTCGACTCCCGTGGCAACCCCACCGTGGAAGCGGACGTGCTTCTCGATAACGGCATCATCGGCAGCGCCTGCGCGCCGTCCGGTGCTTCCACTGGCTCGCGTGAAGCGCTCGAGCTGCGTGATGGCGACAAGAGCCGTTACCTGGGCAAGGGTGTGCTCAAGGCGGTAGCCAACATCAACGGTCCGATCCGCGAACTGCTGCTGGGCAAAGACCCAAGCGACCAGAAAGCCCTGGACCTGGCGATGATCAAGCTGGACGGCACCGAAAACAAGGCGACCCTGGGCGCCAACGCCATCCTCGCCGTGTCCCTGGCCGCCGCCAAGGCTGCCGCCCAGGACCAGGACCTGCCGCTGTACGCGCACATCGCCAACCTGAACGGCACTCCGGGCGTCTACTCGATGCCGGTTCCGATGATGAACATCATCAACGGCGGCGAACACGCCGACAACAACGTCGACATCCAGGAATTCATGGTGCAGCCGGTCGGCGCCAAGTCCTTCTCCGAAGGCCTGCGCATGGGCACCGAGATCTTCCACCACCTCAAAGCCGTGCTGAAGGCCCGTGGCCTGAACACCGCCGTGGGTGACGAAGGCGGTTTCGCGCCTAACCTGGCCTCCAACGAAGACGCGCTGTCGGCCATCGCCGAAGCGGTCGCCAACGCCGGCTACAAGCTGGGCACCGATGTGACCCTGGCCCTGGACTGCGCGGCCAGCGAGTTCTTCGAAGACGGCAAGTACAACCTGTCCGGCGAAGGCAAGTCCTTCGACGCCGCCGGTTTCGCCGACTACCTCAAAGGCCTGACCGAGCGCTTCCCGATCATCTCGATCGAAGACGGCCTGGACGAGTCCGACTGGGCTGGCTGGAAGATCCTGACCGACAAGATCGGCGACAAGGTGCAACTGGTCGGCGACGACCTGTTCGTGACCAACACCAAGATCCTGAAGGAAGGCATCGAGAAGAACATCGCCAACTCGATCCTGATCAAGTTCAACCAGATCGGCACCCTGACCGAAACCCTGGAAGCCATCCAGATGGCCAAGGCCGCCGGCTACACCGCCGTGATCTCGCACCGTTCCGGCGAAACCGAAGATTCGACCATCGCCGACCTGGCCGTGGGTACCTCGGCCGGCCAGATCAAGACCGGTTCCCTGTGCCGTTCCGACCGCGTCTCCAAGTACAACCAACTGCTGCGTATCGAAGAGCAGTTGAACGGCAAGGCCAAGTACAACGGTCGCGGCGAGTTCCGCGGCTGAGCCTTGAACGTAAAAGGACACCGGATTGTGTCGGAAAAGTCGTGACAGCGATGGATTTGCCACTAATCTGATGCCTTATCAGCACAAGCCTGGATCTTCCAGGCTTCGTGCTATCAGATGCTTCAACGTTTTGCGTGGCTGTCTTTTTTCACTGGATACCTGATATTCGATGCGCAGTCCCTATTGGTTGTTTCTCGTCCTGCTTCTGCTGCTGGCCGGTCTGCAATACCGCCTGTGGGTGGGTAACGGCAGCCTGGCGCAAGTGGCCGAGCTGACTCAGCAAATCGACGACCAGCGCGCCGAGAACGAAGCCTTGCTGGAGCGCAACCGGGTGATGGACGCCGAGGTCAGCGAGTTGAAGAAAGGCATGGAGACCGTTGAAGAGCGGGCCCGCCATGAGCTGGGCATGGTCAAGGACGGCGAAACCCTTTACCAGTTGGCCCAATGAGCGATTTTCTGCCGGCCTTCTGGGCCGTGATTCCTGCCGCGGGCATCGGTGCCCGTATGGCCGCGGACCGTCCCAAGCAATACCTGCAACTGGGCGGACGCACCATTCTCGAACACAGCCTCGGCTGTTTCCTCGATCACCCGAGCCTCAAGGGCCTGGTGGTCAGTCTTGCTGTCGATGATCCTTACTGGCCGGGCCTGGCCTGTGCCGGCGACGCGCGCATTCAGCGGGTCGACGGCGGCGCCGAGCGTTCAGGTTCGGTGCTCAATGCCTTGCTGCACCTGCATGCCCAGGGCGCCAACGATGAGGATTGGGTGCTGGTGCACGATGCGGCGCGCCCCAACCTGAGCCGCAATGACCTGGACAAGCTGCTCGCCGAGCTGGCGCATGACCCGGTCGGCGGGTTGCTGGCGGTCCCGGCGCGGGACACGCTCAAGCGCGTCGACAAACAGGGGCGCGTGGTCGAAACCGTCGACCGCAGCGTGATCTGGCAAGCCTACACGCCGCAGATGTTTCGCCTGGGTGCGTTGCACCTGGCGTTGGCCGACAGTCTGGTGGCGGATGCGGTGATCACCGACGAAGCCTCGGCGATGGAGTGGGCCGGCCTTGCTCCGCGCCTGATCGAAGGGCGGGCGGACAACCTCAAGGTGACCCGGCCGGAAGACCTGGAGTGGTTGCGTCAGCGTTGGGCGAACCGGCGCTGAGTGCAGGTGGTGTCCGTTAGATAGCCATCGCGGGCAAGCCCGCTCCCACAGGTCTTGGGCACTCCACGGTCACTGTGGGAGCGGGCTTGCCCGCGATGGCGTCGGTGGGGGCACCGCAGAATCTCGGATGATCCACCCGTGTTCAGTTGCGGTACTCCGGCCGTTGCGCCAACCCTTCCTTGAGAAAATCCACCAGCTTGCGCACCTTCGGCGACAGGTGCCGCTGCTGCGGGTACAGCGCCCACACCGCGGTGTTCGGCGGCTGATGGGCCTCCAGCAGCGAAATCAGCGCGCCGCTGTGCAGATGCTCCAGCACGTAGTAGTCCGGCAACTGACACAGCCCCACCCCTTGCAAAGCCGCATCCAGCACCGCTTGCCCGCTGTTGCAGCGCCAGTTGCCCTGCACCCGCTGGGCGAATTCCCGCCCGTTCTGCTCCAGTTGCCAGATGTCCGAACTGCCGATCAGGCAATTGTGCCGGCTCAGCTCCGACAGGCTGTGGGGGCGGCCGTACCGTTCAAGGTAGGAGGGCGATGCGCACAGGTACATGCGCCGCGGCGCCAGCCGGGTGGCGACCAGCCGCGAATCCTGCAGGCGGCCCAGGCGGATCGCCAGATCCAGGCCTTCGTGAACCAGGTCGAGCTGGCGGTTGGTCAGCTCGATGTCGACCCGCAGTTGCGGGTAGTGACCCATGAACCGGGTCACCAGCGGCACGATGAAGCGTTCGCCGTAGGCCACGGCGCAGGTCATGCGCAGCATGCCTTTGGGCTCGCTGGCCAGGTCGCCGACGGCCCGCAGCGCTTCTTCGCGGCCGTCCTGCAGACGCTGGCAATGCTGCAGGAATGTCTGCCCGGCTTCGGTCAGCGTCACCCGCCGCGTACTGCGGTAGAGCAAGCGGGTCTGCAGGCGTTCTTCCAGCCGCGCGATCTGGCGGCTGATGTGCGAAGAGGAAACGCCCAAGCGTTCGGCGGCGGCGGTGAATTGGCTGCATTCGGCCACGGCGACGAACTCGTCGATGCCTTCCCAGCGGTTTTCGGACATCGGATTATCCCTGTACGGCAATAATGTTTTGCTTTTGTCCGGATTATTCACTCTCAGGTCGTGGATTACACTCCTTGTCTCGTTTTAATTCACTGGGAGAGTCAGGATGATCAAGTCGCGCGCCGCCGTAGCCTTCGGGGCCAAGAAGCCGCTGGAAATCGTTGAAGTCGATGTCGCCATGCCGAAGGCCGGTGAGGTGCTGCTTCGCGTGGTGGCCACCGGGGTGTGCCACACCGACGCCTACACCCTGTCCGGCGCGGATCCGGAAGGGATCTTCCCGTCGATCCTCGGCCATGAAGGCGGCGCGATCGTCGAGGCCATCGGTGAAGGCGTGACGTCGGTGGCGGTGGGCGACCACGTGATTCCGCTGTACACCCCGGAATGCGGCCAGTGCAAATTCTGCAAGTCGGGCAAGACCAACCTGTGCCAGGCCATTCGCGCCACCCAGGGCAAAGGCCTGATGCCGGACGGCACTTCGCGCTTTTCCTACAAGGGCGAAACGATTTTCCACTACATGGGCACCTCGACGTTCTCCGAGTACACCGTGCTGCCGGAAATCTCCGTGGCCAAGATCTCCAAGGACGCGCCGCTGGAGAAGGTCTGCCTGCTCGGTTGCGGCGTCACCACCGGTATCGGTGCGGTGATCAACACCGCCAAGGTCCAGCCGGGCGACACCGTGGCCATCTTCGGCCTGGGCGGCATCGGCCTGTCGGCTGTGATCGGCGCAGTGAAGGCCAAGGCTTCGCGCATCATCGCCATCGACATCAACCCGGCCAAGTTCGAGATCGCCAAGCAACTGGGCGCCACCGATTGCGTGAACCCGAAAGACTTCGATCGTCCGATCCAGGAAGTGATCGTCGACATGACCGACGGCGGCGTCGACTTCTCCTTCGAGTGCATCGGCAACGTGCAACTGATGCGCGCCGCGCTGGAATGCTGCCACAAGGGCTGGGGCGAGTCGGTGATCATCGGCGTGGCCGGTGCCGGCCAGGAAATCGCCACCCGTCCGTTCCAACTGGTGACCGGCCGCGTCTGGCGCGGTTCGGCGTTCGGCGGCGTGCGCGGTCGCAGCGAGCTGCCGAGCTACGTCGACATGGCCCAGAGCGGCGAAATCCCGCTCGACACCTTCATCACCCACACCATGGGCCTGGAAGACATCAACAAGGCTTTCGACCTGATGCACGAAGGCAAGAGCATCCGTACCGTCATCCATTTCTGATCAATCGCGGCAAGGCGCGGCTGCGGAGGTGTTCACCGGCAGCCGCGTCCGCGTAGGAGCCTTACATGAGTCTGGAAAACATCTCCTGTCAGAAAAGTTTCGGCGGCTGGCACAAGCGCTACCGGCACCGCTCCGACGTGCTGGGCTGCGACATGGTGTTCGCCGTGTACCTGCCGCCGCAGGCGGAGCAGGGCGGCAAGCTGCCGGTGCTGTATTGGCTGTCGGGGCTGACCTGCACCGACGAGAACTTCATGCACAAGGCCGGCGCCCTGCGCATGGCCGCCGAGCTCGGCCTGATCATCGTGGCGCCGGACACCAGCCCGCGCGGCGCCGAGGTGCCGGGCGACCCGGACGGGGCATGGGATTTCGGCCTCGGCGCCGGGTTCTATCTCAATGCCACCCAGGAGCCTTGGTCCCGGCACTATCGGATGCATGACTACGTCGTGCAGGAATTGCCTTCGCTGGTCGAGGCGCATTTCCCGGCGTCTGACAAGCGCAGCCTCAGCGGCCACTCCATGGGCGGCCACGGTGCGCTGGTGTGTGCCTTGCGCAATCCGGGGCGTTACCGCTCGGTGTCGGCGTTTTCGCCGATCAGCAATCCGATGGACTGCCCATGGGGCCAGAAGGCGTTCTCCCGCTACCTCGGCGAAGACCGCTCGAAGTGGCGCGAGTGGGATGCCTGTGCGCTGATCGCCGAGGCCGAAGAAAAGCTGCCGTTGCTGGTCGATCAAGGCGACCGCGATGATTTCCTGGCCAACCAGCTCAAGCCGGAGGCCCTGCAGCAAGCGGCAAGACAAGCGGGACATCCGCTGACGTTGCGCCTGCAGCCGGGTTACGACCACAGCTATTTCTTCATCTCAAGCTTCATCGACGACCACTTGCGACATCACGCACGCGCGCTAGGCGCCTAATGCCCGTCAAAGCAGGTAGAATCACGCCCTGACCAAAATCGGGGCGTTTTTTTATGCGTATTGGCCACGGCTACGATGTTCACCGTTTCGCTGAAGGCGATTTCATTACTCTGGGCGGCGTGCGGATCGCACACGGCTTCGGGCTGCTCGCCCACTCCGACGGTGACGTCCTGCTGCACGCCTTGAGCGACGCCCTGCTCGGCGCCGCGGCGCTGGGCGACATCGGCAAGCATTTCCCGGACACCGATCCGCAGTTCAAGGGCGCCGACAGCCGTGCGCTGCTGCGCCACGTGGTCGGCCTGATCCATGCCAAGGGCTGGAAGGTCGGCAACGTCGACAACACCATCGTGGCCCAGGCCCCGAAAATGGCGCCCCACATCGAAACGATGCGCGCCCTGATCGCCGCCGACCTCCAGGTGGAGCTCGACCAGGTCAACGTGAAGGCCACCACCACCGAGAAGCTGGGCTTCGTCGGTCGTGAGGAAGGCATCGCCGTCCATTCCGTCGCGTTGTTGCTGCGCGCATGAACGAACTGCAATTGCTCGGCCCTCGGGCCCACGGCGACGTGCTCGGCACGGCGGTGCTCAAGGCCGTCGCCGAAGACTTCCAGGTCGATGAAGTGCTCGACATCCCGTTCACCGGCGACGGCGAGCACCTGTGGATCTGGGTGGAAAAGCGCGGCCTGAACACCGAAGAGGCAGCGCGCCGGATCGCCAAGGCCGCCGGCGTGCCGTTGCGCACAGTGAGCTATGCCGGGCTCAAGGATCGTCAGGCCCTGACCCGTCAGTGGTTCAGCGTGCAGCTGCCGGGCAAGGCCGATCCGGATCTGTCGGCGGCGGAAAACGATACGCTCAAGATCCTCAAGACCACCCGCCACAAGCGCAAGCTGCAGCGCGGCGCGCACTCGGCCAACGGCTTCACCCTGCGCCTGACGCAGCTCGCCGGCGACAAGGCGGCCCTTGAGGAGCGCCTGCAACGCATCGCCCGGCAGGGCATCCCGAACTACTTCGGCGCCCAGCGCTTCGGCCATGATGGCGGCAATGTGGTCGATGCCCGCTCCTGGGCTGCGCGCAAGGCATTGCCGGAGCAGCGCAACGTGCGCTCGCGGCTGCTGTCGGCGGCGCGCAGCTTCCTGTTCAACCAGGTGCTGGCGGCGCGGGTCGCCGACGGCTCCTGGCAGCGCGCCCAGGTCGGAGACTTGCTGGCGTTCACCGACAGCCGCAGCTTTTTCCCGGCTGGCGAAGCCGAATGCAGCGATCCGCGCCTGGCGATTCTCGACCTGCATCCGACCGGTCCCCAGTGGGGCGAAGGTGACTCGCCGGCGGCCGGCGCAGTCCATGATCTGGAGCAGGGGATCGCCGCGCGCGAAGCGGACCTGCGCGATTGGTTGATTCACGCCGGCATGAGCCACGAACGTCGCATCCTGCGACTGCCCATTGGCGGGTTGACGTGGCATTATCCCGAGCCTGACATTCTGCAACTGGAATTCGTCCTCCCGGCCGGATGCTTCGCCACCGCATTGGTGCGCGAACTCGTTGATCTGGTGCCGGTGGGGCAGACGGACAGCCCATGCGTATTCTGATTTCTAACGACGATGGGGTAACCGCACCCGGACTCGCCGCGCTGTATGGTGCGCTGGCGGATTACACCGAATGCGTGGTTATCGCCCCGGAGCAGGACAAGAGCGGCGCCAGCAGTTCGCTGACGCTCGACCGTCCGCTGCATCCGCAATACCTGGCCAACGGTTTCATCGGCCTCAACGGCACGCCGACCGATTGCGTGCACCTGGGGCTCAACGGTTTGCTGGAGCGCGAGCCGGACATGGTGGTCTCGGGCATCAACCTGGGCGCCAACCTGGGCGATGACGTGCTGTATTCCGGAACGGTGGCGGCGGCCCTCGAGGGGCGTTTCCTCGACCGACCTTCGTTTGCCTTCTCGCTGGTGTCGCGGCAGGCGGAAAACCTGCCCACGGCCGCCCATTTCGCGCGCAAACTGGTGGAGGCCCATGAAGGGCTCGACCTGCCGCCGCGCACGGTGCTGAACGTGAACATCCCTAACCTTCCGATCGAGCGCATCCGCGGCGTTCAGTTGACCCGCCTGGGCCATCGCGCCCGTGCGGCGGCGCCGATGAAGGTGGTGGATCCGCGCGGCAGGGCCGGCTACTGGATCGCCGCCGCCGGCGACGCCGAGGACGGCGGCCCGGGCACCGACTTCCACGCGGTGATGCAAGGTTATGTGTCCATCACGCCGTTGCAGCTCGATCGCACGTTCAACGATGCATTCAGAAGCCTGGACGGCTGGCTGGAGGGGCTGAACTGATGGCTCGCGAACAAGACGACAGGCTGCGCAGCGGCATCGGCATGACCTCCCAGCGCACCCGTGAGCGCCTGATCCAGCGCCTGTACGAAGAAGGGGTGTCCAACGCCAGCGTGCTGGAGGTGATCCGCCGCACGCCGCGCCACCTGTTCGTCGATGAGGCGCTGGCCCACCGCGCCTACGAAGACACCGCGCTGCCGATCGGCAACAACCAGACCATTTCCCAGCCTTATATGGTGGCGCGCATGAGCGAGCTGCTGCTGGAGGCGGGGCCGCTGGACAAGGTGCTGGAGATCGGCACCGGTTCCGGCTACCAGACGGCGGTGCTGTCGCAGCTGGTGGAGCGGGTGTTCTCGGTCGAGCGGATCAAGGTCCTGCAGGATCGGGCCAAGGAGCGCCTGGTCGAGCTGAACCTGCGCAACGTGGTGTTCCGTTGGGGCGACGGCTGGGAAGGCTGGCCGGCGCTGGCGCCGTACAACGGCATCATCGTCACGGCGGTGGCCACGGATGTGCCCCAGGCCTTGCTCGACCAATTGGCGCCGGGCGGTCGGATGGTGATACCGGTCGGTTCGGGGGAAGTGCAGCAACTGATGCTGATCGTGCGTGAAGAGCACGGCTTTTCCCGGCACGTCCTGGGGGCGGTTCGCTTCGTGCCTTTGCTCAACGGACCGCTGGCCTGAGTCTCTTTTTCGAGGCGCTGAATTCCTGTCGTCCGGCCCGGTCTTACACCGGCGGCGATTGCGTAAACACTGCCGATCGTCATCAGGCAAACGTGTGCGCGACGGCAGTTCGCTTCATTAAAGGTAAAGCGGCTGCGGCCCGTTATACTTGCGACACTTCACGCCGGAGTCCGGCATTTCATTTTTTCAGCCACCAAGAAGGGAGCGGCGGGTGAGTCTCACAGTCATTGCGCAGCGTATGGGTAACACGAGCTTTCAGCGCCTGGTGACTGGCCTTGTCTTGAGCACCTTGCTGGTCGGTTGCTCCAGCACCAAATCGAACAATGTGCGGGTCGTCGACCGCAATGGCGCCGCGCCCCAACGTCCTGTCGTCACGACCGGGCAGTATGTGGTCCGTCCGGGCGATACCCTGTTTTCGATCGCTTTCCGCTACGGCTGGGACTACAAAGCCCTCGCCGCCCGGAACAACATTCCTACGCCTTACACGATCCATCCGGGTCAGACGATTCGCTTTGACGGCCGCACCGGTTCAACGCCGGCCGCCGTCGTCGCCGGCAGCGGTTCAACGCCTTCCTCGTCGAGCAAAACCACGGTAATCCGGCGCCAGGCGAATGGCACGACGACCACCACAACCACGGGCTCCGGGGCCGCTTCCACGGCGGTCGTACCGTCCGTCGCCAGCAAATCCGCACCCGCTCCACTGCCTCCTCCGGGCCCGGCCCCGACCGGCTGGGGATGGCCATCTAATGGCATTCTCATTGGCAAATTCTCTTCAAACGGTAGTTTGAATAAAGGAATTGATATCGCCGGAGATTTGGGACAGCCTGTTTTAGCTGCGTCTGATGGGACGGTGGTTTACGCCGGGAGTGGCTTAAGGGGCTACGGCGAATTGGTCATCATCAAACACAGCGAAACCTACGTCAGCGCCTACGGCCACAACCGCAGGCTTTTGGTACGGGAGGGGCAGCAGGTCAAGGTCGGACAGACAATTGCCGAAATGGGGTCAACGGGTACAGACCGGGTGAAACTGCATTTTGAGATTCGCCGACAAGGTAAACCTGTGGATCCGCTGCAGTTCCTGCCACGACGTTGATTTGAAGCCAGCCTGTTCCGTCGCGTAGAGGGGACAGGCTCCAGCGCTGCCAAGGATAGAGGCGTCGCTTGAGCTTGGGGTCGAACTCACCAAAGGACTATAACAATGGCTCTCAGTAAAGAAGTGCCGGAGTTTGACATCGACGATGAGGTTCTCCTGATGGAGGCCGCCATCGATACGGATTCGATGTCGAATGATGAAGGGGCAGCTCCACCTTCCGTTCGTGCCAAATCCAAACACTCCGCTTCACTTAAGCAACACAAGTACATCGACTACACGCGGGCGCTCGATGCCACGCAGCTGTATCTCAACGAAATCGGCTTTTCCCCCTTGCTCTCCCCGGAAGAAGAAGTTCATTTTGCGCGCCTGTCGCAAAGTGGCGATCCCGCCGGGCGCAAGCGCATGATTGAAAGCAACCTGCGGCTGGTGGTGAAGATCGCCCGGCGTTACGTCAATCGGGGGCTGTCGCTGCTGGATCTGATCGAAGAGGGCAACCTCGGGCTGATCCGGGCGGTGGAAAAGTTCGATCCCGAGCGCGGCTTCCGCTTCTCGACCTACGCGACCTGGTGGATCCGCCAGACCATCGAACGCGCGATCATGAACCAGACCCGGACCATCCGGCTGCCGATTCATGTGGTCAAGGAGCTCAACGTGTACCTGCGGGCCGCACGGGAGCTGACGCAAAAGCTCGACCACGAACCCTCACCCGAAGAAATCGCCAACCTGCTGGAAAAACCGGTGGGCGAGGTCAAGCGCATGCTGGGCCTGAACGAGCGGGTTTCTTCGGTCGACGTCTCGCTGGGGCCGGATTCGGACAAAACCCTGCTGGACACCCTGACGGACGACCGTCCGACCGATCCGTGCGAACTGCTGCAGGACGATGACCTGTCGCAGAGCATTGATCAATGGCTCTCGGAACTGACCGACAAGCAGCGCGAGGTGGTGGTGCGCCGCTTCGGTCTGCGCGGCCACGAGAGCAGCACGCTGGAGGATGTGGGCCTGGAGATCGGCCTGACCCGGGAACGGGTGAGGCAGATCCAAGTGGAAGGCCTCAAGCGCCTTCGGGAGATCCTCGAGAAGAACGGCTTGTCGAGCGAGTCGCTGTTTCAATAAGCGCCTCACCTGACCGCCCGCAAGAAGCCCCGACTGGATCGGGGCTTTTTGTTGTCTGCCGCCGGGCAAGGGAGCCCGCGTGTGGCCAGGGGGCGCCACCAGGCGCTTCGCTCCGAAGTTTGTAGTCTCGCGTTGTAAGCCTTGGCTGACAGTTTCGTAAGTGTTCACTATGTTTACACTTCCGTAGACGTCCATTAGGCGTAATGCAGGTTTATAACTATTTGATTTTGTTGGTTATTTATAAAAATGAAGGCCTTATGACAAGCCGTTCCGCAGCCGAGTGCCGATTGCTCTCGGCGGGGAACTCTTTAGTATCTGGGTTGTGTCGACGGATAGACACGCCCTTCAAGGAAGAGGGGAATGGACATCGCAGGACGCGATTCATCAGGACGATGAAAAGGATCACAGGGAATAGGGAAAAAATGTGGGCGGGTCAAACCGCCCCTTTTTTTCGCCTGCAGAAAAGCAAAAAGGCCCGCAAGGGGCCTTTTCTGTCGAGCGCAGGACGGATCAGCGTTCGAGGTCTTTGATCTTGCCTTTGACGCCATCCCACTCTTCGGCGTCCGGCAGCGAATCCTTCTTCTCGGTGATGTTCGGCCAGATCTCGGCCAGCTCGACGTTCAGCTGAATGAACTCTTGCATCTCTTCCGGCACTTCGTCCTCGGAGAAAATGGCCACGGCCGGGCATTCCGGTTCGCACAGGGCGCAGTCGATGCACTCGTCCGGGTGGATCACCAGGAAGTTCGGGCCTTCGTAGAAGCAGTCCACCGGACAGACTTCTACGCAGTCGGTGTACTTGCACTTGATGCAGTTGTCGGTGACGACGAAGGTCATTTCTAATTTTCTCCTCAGGCGGCGGCAGCGTTGCCCCTTCACGGTTGGGGTCGCCAGGTTCGGGAGCGATGTCTGCCGGCCAGGCTATTAGCCAGCAGCATCCCGAACCGCGCGAGATTCTACCAGCTTGAAGCCGTTTGCGTTATATCCGCTTCTTCAGTGCTTATATCCGGTTCTTTAAGGTATAGAGCATTTCGAGCGCACGGCGCGGGGTCAGGTCGTCCAGGTCCAGTTTGGCCAATTCGTCCAGCACCGGGTGCGGCAGGCTGGCGAACAGGTCGCTCTGCATCGGAGCGGCCGGCTTGCCCTTGACCGGTGCCGGTTGCTCGTGGGGCAGGCTGGTGGTCTCCAGGCGGCCCAGGTGTTCGCGGGCGCGGGCGATCACTTCGCTCGGCACCCCGGCCAGTTGCGCAACGGCCAGGCCGTAGCTCTGGCTCGCCGGCCCCGGCAGCACATGGTGCAGGAACACGATGCGCTCGTTGTGCTCGGTGGCGTTGAGGTGCACGTTGGCCACCAGCGGCTGGGCCTCCGGCAGCACGGTCAGTTCGAAGTAGTGGGTGGCGAACAGCGTGTAGGCGCGCAGGTGCGCCAGGCGCTCGGCTGCCGCCCAGGCCAGGGACAGGCCGTCGAAGGTGCTGGTGCCGCGGCCGACTTCGTCCATCAGCACCAGGCTGCGGTCGGTGGCGTTGTGCAGGATGTTGGCGGTCTCGCTCATTTCCACCATGAAGGTCGAGCGCCCGCCGGCCAGGTCGTCGCTGGAGCCGATCCGGGTGAAGATCCGATCCACCAGCGACAGTTCGCAACTGGCCGCCGGTACGAAGCTGCCGATGTGCGCCAGCAGTACGATCAGCGCCGTTTGCCGCATGTAGGTGGATTTACCGCCCATGTTCGGGCCGGTGATCACCAGCATTCTTGTGTTGTCGTCCAGGCTCAGGTCGTTGGCCACGAACGGCGTGGTCAGCACCTGCTCGACCACCGGGTGACGGCCCTGGACGATGCGCATGCAGGGTTCGCTGACGAACGTCGGGCAGTTGAGGTCGAGGTTCAGCGCGCGTTCGGCGAGGTTGCTCAGCACGTCGAGTTCGGCCAGCGCCGAGGCGGTGTCCTGCAGCGGCGGCAGCCGGCCGATCAGGTCTTCCAGCAGTGCTTCGTAGAGCATTTTTTCCCGGGCCAGCGCCCGGCTTTTGGCCGACAGCGCCTTGTCTTCGAACGCTTTGAGCTCGGGCGTGATGAAACGCTCGGCGCCCTTGAGGGTCTGGCGCCGGATGTAGTCGGCCGGCGCGGATTCGGCCTGCTTGCTCGGCAGCTCGATGAAGTAGCCGTGGATGCGGTTGTAGCCGACCTTCAGGTTGGCAAGGCCGGTGCGGGCCTTTTCCCGGGCTTCCAGGTCGATGAGGAACTGGCCGGCGTTTTCGCTCAGCGATTGCAGTTCGTCCAGTTCGCTGTCGTAGCCGGTCTTGAGCACGCCGCCGTCGCGGATCACCGCCGGCGGGTTGTCGATGATGGCTTTCTCCAGCAGCGCCGCCAGTTCCGGGTAGGTGCCGGCGGTGGCGGCCAGGCGCGCCAGGTGCGGGGCTTCCAGATCCGCCATCGCCGTCTGCAGTTCCGGCAGGGCACCCAAGGCGTCGCGCAGGCGGGCGAGGTCACGGGGCCGCGCGTTGCGCAGGCCGATCCGCGCCAGGATCCGTTCGATGTCGCCGATTTCCTTGAGTTGCGGTTGCAGGCGTTCGAAGCGGTAGCGGTCGAGCAGGCAACTGATGGAGGTCTGGCGCGCCAGCAGGACGGTGAGGTCGCGCAGCGGGCGGTTCAGCCAGCGGGTCAGCAGGCGGCTGCCCATGGCGGTCTGGCAGCGGTCGACCACCGATTGCAAGGTGTTGTCGCGACCGCCGGCCAGGTTGGTGTCCAGCTCCAGGTTGCGCCGGCTCGCGCCGTCCAGCACCACGGTGTCGTCCAGGCGTTCATGACGCAGGCTGCGCAGGTGGGGCAGGGCGGTGCGCTGGGTTTCCTTGGCGTAGGCCAGCAGGCAGCCGGCGGCGCCGATGGCCAGGGTCAGGTTCTCGCAGCCGAAGCCTTTCAGATCCTGGGTGGAGAATTGCTGGCACAGGCTCTTGAGCGCCGAATCACGCTCGAAATCCCACGGGGCGCGACGGCGCACGCCACGGCGCTTTTCCGCCGGCAGGTCTTTCGGCCAGTCGTCCGGGATCAACAGCTCCACGGGGTTGACCCGCTCCAGCTCCGCCAGCAGGTTTTCCCAGCCCTTGATCTCGAGCACGCTGAAGTTGCCGCTGGTGATGTCCAGCACCGCCAGGCCGAACAGACGCTCGTCGCCCAGCACGGCCGCGATCAGGTTGTCGCGGCGCTCGTCCAGCAGCGCTTCGTCGCTGACCGTGCCCGGGGTGATGATCCGCACCACCTGACGCTCCACCGGGCCCTTGCTGGTGGCCGGGTCGCCGATCTGCTCGCAGATCACCACCGATTCGCCCAGTTTCACCAGCTTCGCCAGGTAGCCTTCCGCCGCGTGGAACGGGATCCCGCACATCGGAATCGCCTGTCCCGCCGACTGCCCGCGGGCGGTCAGGGTGATGTCCAGCAGCTTGGCCGCCTTCTTCGCGTCCTCGTAGAAGATCTCGTAGAAGTCGCCCATGCGGTAGAACATCAGCTGATCCGGGTGCTGGTTCTTCAGGCGCCAGTACTGCTGCATCATCGGGGTATGGGAGGACAGGTCGGAGACGGCTTTATTCATCGGATTGTCAGGCAACTCGTTCAAAGGAGTGGGGCAAAAGCGGGGCGTCGGCCAGGCTTTTCCGCGATGGGCGCAAGATTACCATGGGCGGTCTGTCGGGCGCAGGGATGGCGGTCGAGTGACGGGTTCATGCCGTAAAAAACGTGATTATGCAGAAAATATGCAAATCAGCATTTGTCTTCGCCGAATTCTTCAAGCACTATGCGCGTTATGCAAAAACGCAACGTATCTACCGTATTAAGAGCACTGCTCGACCGGCACGGGATCTCCCCCACGGAGCTTCACCGTCGCACCGGCGTGCCTCAATCCACTCTCTCGCGGATCCTCAGCGGGAAGATCGTCGATCCTTCGGACAAGCACATCTCGAAGATCGCCGAGTACTTCGCCGTGAGCACCGATCAGTTGCGCGGGCGCGCCGACATTGCGCCGGCGGCTGCCGGCGCGCGCCATGACGTGCATGCGGAACTCAAGGACATAAGCCTGTGGGACGACGACACCCCTGTCGATGACGACGAGGTGTCGGTGCCCTTTCTTCGTGAGGTTGAATTGGCTGCAGGATCAGGAAGATTCGTCGTGGAAGAGAGCGAACGCTCAAGCCTGCGCTTCGGCAAGCGCAGCCTGCGTCACAACGGTGTGCAGTTCGACCAGGCCAAATGCGTGACGGTACGCGGCAACAGCATGTTGCCGGTGCTGCGCGACGGCGCCACGGTCGGCGTCAACGCCGGCAAGAGCGGCATCGGCGACATCGTCGACGGCGATCTCTACGCCATCAACCACAATGGCCAACTGCGGGTGAAGCAGCTCTATCGCCTGCCCACCGGCATCCGCCTGCGCAGCTTCAACCGTGACGAACATCCGGACGAGGACTACAGCTTCCAGGAGATCCAGGAAGAGCAGATCGTCATCATCGGTCACGTCTTCTGGTGGGGCATGTACGCCCGATAGCACCACCCCTGCCTGACAGAACCCGCCCCTCGGCGGGTTTTTTTTCGCCTGTCGAAAACGGCCGAAGCCAAGAGCGGCGGGGCTTTCATGCGTCCGTGCATTTGCTGCGCATAAATAAATGCATTTTTGCATTGACTGCATATGCATGAGTGCATATTCTTGCCACCAAGCCGCTCGACAAAGCGGCTGGCAAGACCGCTCTTTAGTTCCACAAGAACAGGCAGCGATGAACCGGCCTCAACGGTTCAGAGGGTTGGCAACTGACCCGGGTGTGCAGCGTAAAGCACCAAGAGCAGTTATCCGGCGGGCAGGGACCGCGGCCGGAGGAACAATTTGAACGGACTCGTACCGCGCCAGCAGCGCCGAAAAGTCAGCTTCCTTTCGGTTTTAGGGAATGAAAGGAAGGCAAAGGAGTGCATTGCTGAAAAGCCCGGCCTGGCGCCGGGCTTTTTGGAATGCCTGCCTTGTGCAAACAGAAACACGAACGCCGACATGTCGGCAATCCATCAAGGAAGTGAACAATGAGCCTGAAAAAGTATGCCCGTGTGGTAGACGGCAAGGTCGACAACATTTTTGAAACCGTCAACCCGATCACCGAAGAGTTTCCGGCCAGCCAGCTCTGGGTCGACATCACCGGCACCGTGAACTCGCAGGTCGATTACGGCTACAACGCCGTCAACACCGACGGGGTCTGGACCTTCAATTCGGGGTTCCCGTGGCCGCAATCGGTGCTGGGCGAGCAAATGCGCAACGAGAAAGTCCGCCGGCTCGACAACGTCATGGCCAGCGTCGCCTCGTCGGGCTTGCAGTTCAAGGTCGACCTGGGCGTAGCCACCTCGGCCGAACAGGCCTACCTGACGGCCTTCAAGGAATACTGCGTCGCGTTCGGCCAGGTCAACAAGCAGCCGGGTTTCCCGGTGACCATCGCTTGGCCGCAACTGCCGTAAGGCGTTGCGCCGCACCGGCGAAAAGGAAGGATCCCGCCCATGAAGAAGGCCCGTTGCAGATGTTGAAAGACTGCAGATGCGGACACTGCAACAGGCTGCTTGCCCGCGTGGGCCAGTGTGCCGAGCTCCAGATCAAATGTTCCCGATGCGGGACGCTGAATCATGTGAGGGCCGCGAGCCCCGAGCCATCGCCCGTGAGCGACATGAAGGCTGCCCAGGCAGCTCAACCCCCTCATTCCACTCGACAGGTGAACACATGAACGTTCTGAAAAAATACATCGCACCGCTTCTCGCCACCGCCGCGCTGTTGGGCGCCGCAGGCAATGTGAAGGCGGCCAACCTGCTGGTCAACGGCAGCTTCGAACAGCCGGGCTGCAGCGGCAGCTGCATCCTGGACACCCCGGCCAAGGCCAACTTCATCACCGGCTGGACCACGTTCCTGTCCGGTGCCGAGTACTTCAACATGCCGGCCTCTATCGGCGGTTCCGCTGCGGCGGACGGCGTGGTGATCGTTGACCTGGCCAACTATGTCTACGGCAACGGCGGCGGCATTCAGCAGAACTTCGCCACCACCCCCGGCGCCAAGTATCGCCTGACCTTCAGCGCCGGCAACTCTCGCTTCGCCAGCCGTTCCGGCAGCGGCGTCGTGCAGGTCAAGGTGGCCGGGCAGACCGTCAGCTTCGACACGCCGGTCGCCAAAGGCGTCGCGGTCGAATGGAGCACCGTCACCTACGACTTCACCGCCACCACCGCGCAAACGACGCTGGCCTTTTTCAACGAGCAGAATCCGTACGCCAACTATGCCTTCATCGACAACGTCATCGTTGAACGCCTGTAATCCCGGATCGGCGCATCCACCCGAGGCGGTGCCCGGCACCGGCGGTTTCCCCCCCATCCATCAACGCACCCTGGAGGCGTGACATGACGAACGAGCAACAAGCGTTGGCGGACATGCCGATCTGGCTGGTCATCCTCCTGGCCGTCGTCGGCGGGGTGTCCGGCGAGATGTGGCGCGCCGACAAGGAAGGCGCCCGGGGCTGGGCGCTGCTGCGCCGGCTGGCCTTGCGCTCCGGCGCCTGCATGATCTGCGGGGTCTCCGCGATCATGCTGCTGTACGCCGCCGGCCTGTCGATCTGGGCCGCCGGCGCCTTCGGCTGCCTGACGGCCATGGCCGGCGCGGACGTCGCCATCGGCCTCTACGAGCGCTGGGCCGCCAAGCGCATGGGCTTGAGCGAACCGCCGCCGCACGATCCGCAGTAACCCCTTCACATCCAGTCCTCGCTGCCGTCCGGCGGCGGGGTTTCGTGTGGACATTCGAAAAGGAGGTCATGCATGCCTGCACCGATCCAGCAGCCTTCGCAGCTGTTCACGGCGATGGCGACAACCTTGCGCAACGCCGCCGGCCTCGATGTGCAGGTCGGCGCCCACCCTGAATTCACCGCCCCGGGCGACAAGGCCTGGGTGCTGATCGACATCGAACGCAACGGCCCGGGCGAGCGGGCGGCCGACGGGCGCATCGCCCATGTGCTGACGCTGTCGCTGCAGGTCGTCCCGGCGCTTGCCGCCAGTGCGTTTGCCGCTTGCGACTTGATCGCCGCACTGAAGAACCTGGCCACCGACAACCGCTGGGGCTTGCCCGGCGACCAATGCGACCGGCCGTTGAACCTCGACGGCGTGCCGTCGCTGCTGGTGCGGGACGGGCAGTCCCACAAGGCCTGGACGCTGTCGTTCATCCAGACCCTCTACCTCGGCCCGACCTTGCTCGACGACCCGCTCGGCACCCCGAAATTCGCCCGCACCTGGGAAGTCAGCGACATCGACGACCCCGACCAATACACCTCGCTGGAGGCCTGAGCCGTGTTCGATGCGCTGATACGCATGCAACTGGGGCCGATCATCGAGCGGCTGGCCGAGATGGAAGCGGAAGTCGAAGACCTGCACCGCCGCGCCGAGAGTTTCTGCCGCATCGGCGTGTGCCAGGACGTGGATGCCGCCGGCAATACCTGCCGGGTCAGTCACGGCGGATTGCTGACGCCGTCCATCAAGTTCTTCAACCCCAGCGCCGGGGCGCAGAGCGAATCGCGGATCCCCACGCCGGGCGAGCAGTGCCTGCTGCTGAACTACGGCAGCGGCGAAAGCGGCGCGCAGAGCGTGGCGCTGTTCGGCTTGAACAGCGACCGGTTTCCGCCGGCCTCCACGGTGCCGACGCTGACCCGTCGGGTACACGGGGACGGCAGCGAAAGCGGCTATGACGACGCCACCCACACCCTGCATTGGCAGAACGGCCCGGCCGCGTTCAAAGGCTCCCGCGAATCGCTGGAGCTGAGCATCGGCCCGGCGCGCCTGGCGATGACCGCGCAGGCGATCAACCTGCAACTGGGCGGCGCCGGCCTGACGATCGATGCGGCGGGCGTGCACTTCAGCGGCCCGCTGGTGGATCACCAGGGCCGCGTCATCAGCCCCTGACCCGAGAGCCTTCCATGATCGGAATCGATAGAGACACCGGGGCCACGGTCGACGACTGGCTGCAGTTCGTGCAGCGCGCGACCCGGGCCCTGACCACGCCGCTGGGCACCCGGCAGAAACGGCCCTTGTACGGCTCCCTGATCCCCACCTTGCTGGGCCGCAACCTGGGCGACGACGTCCTGCTCCTGGCCCAGAGCCATGCGGCCCAGGCCTTCTACAACCCGCAGAACGGCATCGGCGACTTCCAGCCGCAGGTGATCGTCGCCACACGGCAGGGCGCCGGTCTGCTGCTGCGTTTCGCCGGCACCTGGAAAAACCGCCAACAGACTTTCGAGGTCGTGACATGAGCATGCTGATCCCCGGCCAGAACCAGTTGGCTGAACCTGCGCTGATCGCCATCGACGCGTTCGAGGACTTGCTCGCCGAGTTCAAGGCCTTCGTCGTCGACTACGTCGGCACCCGCGCCCCGCAGAGCGCCGAGAAGCTCAAGGCCAGCCTGGAGAACGAAAGCGAACTTTTGACCCTGGCCCTCGAAGCGTTCTGCGTGCGCCTGCAGACCCATGAGCGCAAGTACAACGCCCGCATCAAGCAGATGCTGGCGTGGTGGGCCACCGGCAGCAACCTGGACGCGCGGCTGGCCGACATGGGCCTGGAGCGGCAGTTGCTCGATCCGGGCGATCCGGCCGCTTTCCCGCCGGTGCCGCCGGTGTACGAAAGCGACGACGACGCCCGCCTGCGCTACTACCTGGCGCCCCATGCGCCGGCGGCGGGGTCGCGGATGCAGTACCGCCGCGAGGTCTTCACCCTCGGCGAACGGCCGACGGTGAAGGTGGCATCCACCGACGCCGGCGTGGTGAACGTCACCTACACCTTCGACCCGGACGGCCTCGCCGCCCAGGTCAAGGACGGCAACGGCCGGCGCACCGCGCCCGGCGAAGTGCAGGTCACCGTGCTGGCGCGGGAGGGCGACGGCACGCCGTCCGCCGCGTTGCTCGACGGCGTGCGCAAACATTTCGCCCGGCCTGACGTCTGCCCGGAGACCGACAAGGTCACCGTGCGCGGCGCCGACATCCAGCGCTACAAGATCCGCGTGGTGGCCAAGATCAACTCAGGCCCCGATTCGGGCCTGACCCAGGTCGCCGCCGAGCAGCACCTGCAAGCCTACGCCGACAGTTGCCACCGCCTGGAAGGGCGGGTCGACCCGAGCTGGATCGACTACACGCTGCACAGCGCCGGCGCCGTGCAGCTGCAGATCCTCGAACCGCTGGCGCCCATCGTCACCACCGCGTTCCAGGCACCGTACTGCACCGCGGTCGAGGTCGAGGTGCAGACGCTATGAGCGATCAAACGCAGCGCCCGACGCTGCTGCCGGCCAACAGCTCACCGCTTGAGCGCGCGCTGGACATTGGCTTCGGCGCTTTGCTCGACCGCATCGCGCCGCCGTTTCCCGAGCTGATGGATCCCAAGCAGACGCCGGTGGCGTTTCTGCCGTATCTGGCGGCGGACCGTGGGGTCGCCGAATGGAGCACCGACGCGCCGGAGGCGGAGAAGCGCCTGACCGTCGAACTGGCCTGGCCCACCGCGCGCCGGGCCGGCACCCGCACGGCGTTGGAAAACGCCGCCAAGGGCCTGCAACTGCGTCCCGAGGTGCGCGCCTGGTACGAGCAGACCCCGCCCGGCACGCCCTACAGCTTTTCGGTGCGGGCGTTTTCCGAGCAGCCCTACAGCGAAGAGATCGACGCCCGGCTCGACCGGCGCCTGGCTGACGCCAAGAGCGAACGGGATGTGCTGTCGGTGTCGGTGGGCTTGAGCGCCTTCGGCAGCCATTCGGTCGGCGCCGCGACGTTCTGCGGCGAACTGACCACGGTCTATCCGGTGTTCATCGAAGGGCTCGAAGCGACGGGCCAAGCCTTCAAGGCGGCCGGCCTGTACGCCGTCGAAACATTCACTATTTATCCTCAGGGGGCCTGAATGGCTGACTATTACACCCTGCTCACCAACGCAGGGATTGCCTACGAGACCGCCTGCAAGGCGGCGGGCGTGCCGATCAAGCTGACGCAGGTTTCCGTCGGCGACGGCGGCGGCACGGTCTACAACCCGGCGGCCACCGCCACCGCGCTCAAGCGCGAAGTCTGGCGCGGGCCGCTCAACGCGCTGTTCCAGGACGAGAAGAACCCGAGCTGGCTGCTCGCCGAAGTCACCATCCCGCCGGACGTCGGCGGCTGGTACGTGCGTGAGGCGGGGCTGTGGACCGACACCGGCATCCTCTACGCCATCGTCAAGTATCCGGAGTCGTTCAAGCCGGTGCTGGCCTCGTCCGGTTCGGGCAAAGAGTTCTACATCCGCTCGATCTTCGAGACCAGCAACGCGTCGCTGGTGACGCTGCTGATCGACGACACGGTGGTCAAGGCCACCCGCGCCTGGGTCATGAGCTACCTGGCCGAAGAGCTCGGCAAGCTCGACGGCAAGCAATCGGTGCGCGTGGCCGCGACCGGCAATGTGGTGCCGAACGGCGCGCAGCAGATCGACGGTGTGGCGGCGGTCGCCGGCGACCGCGTGCTGCTGGCGAACCAGACCCTGGCCAAGGACAACGGCCTGTGGGTCGTGGCCAACGGCGACTGGACGCGGGCCAACGATGCCAATGTCAGCGCCAAGGTCACGCCGGGCCTGACCGTGATGGTCGAGGAGGGCACCGTCAACGGCGATTCGCTGTGGCACCTGACCACCAATGCGCCGATCACCCTGGGGACGACCGCGCTGACCTTCAAGATGCTGGCCGGGCGCACGGGCGTTGCCGCCGGCAGCTACAAGAGCCTGACCGTTGACGAATACGGTCGGGCCACGGCGGGTTCGAACCCGGACACTCTGGCCGGGTTCGGCATCAAGGATTCCTACACCAAGGCCGAAGTCGAAGCACTGATCGCCAAGGCCTCGGCGTTGCCGGTGGGCTCGATTGTTGCCTTCCCTGTTGATACCCCACCGCCAGGCTTTCTGGAGCTGGACAACAGCGTCAAGAGCAGCGCGACTTACCCCGACCTGAGCGCCTATCTGGGCGGCAAGTTCAACAAGGGCGACGAGGGCGCGGGCAATTTCCGCTTGCCGGAAGCGCGTGGCGAGTTCCTGCGGGGATGGGATCACGGACGAGGAGTGGATTCGGGCCGTGCACTCGGCGGCTGGCAAGCCGATGAGATAAAGGCCCACGTTCATGCGACCGAATATGAGCTCATTACCGATACGTTTGCGGCCGGAACAGTGTTACGAAACTTTGTTCAGAAATACGGCACACAGAGCAGTGTCCAGACCAAAGCGACCGGTGGTGCGGAGTCACGTCCGCGCAACATCGCCGTCATGTGGTGCATCAAGGCCTGGAATGCGCCGGTCAACCAGGGAAACATCGATGTTGCCGCACTGGTCAAGGAAGTCCAACGGCTCGGTTCCGCCGTGCCGGTCGGCGCCGTCATGGCGTTCCCGACCGGCATCGTTCCTCCAGGGTTCCTGGAGCTCAACGGCAGCGTGCAGAGCATCGCGACCTACCCGGATCTGGCGAGCTACCTGAGCACCGCCTACAACAAGGGTGACGAAGGCGCCGGCAACTTCCGCCTGCCGGATTCGCGCGGCGAATTCCTGCGCGGTTGGGATCATGGGCGGGGCGTGGATTCGGGGCGAGCGGTAGGAAGCTGGCAAAAAGGAAGCTTACAGACTTACGACTACAGCAATGCCAATCCGGCCGTTTCCGGTCTTTGGCATAACGTCGCATCGGATACAGGTCTTGCCGAGTTTCACGGCCTGGATGCCTACACGGCACCTAGCTATATCGTCAGCAACGCAATCTTCACCGCAGGCGCGACCCCCGTTAGCGCTGGCGCATTGGGCGTCACACGTCCGCGAAACCTCGCCGTCATGTGGTGCATCAAGGCCTGGAACGCGCCGCTCAACCAGGGAAACATCGATGTCTCCGCGTTGGCCGTTCTGGCGCAGCAAGCCACCGAGCTCAATCAGGGCACGGCGAAGACCGCCACTCAGGCCCAGACAGACGCCGGCAGCGACGATCAAACGATCGTCACGCCGAAGAAACTGCGGTGGGGATTCTCGGCGCTCAAGGCTTCCAATGGATATCTGATGCTGCCGAGCTGGCTGGGCGGTCTGGTCATCCAATGGGGAACCACCGGTGCCATTGCCGCCGGTGCCCAAATGACAGTGACCTATCCGATTGCGTTCCCGAACGTTTCTGTCATGACATTGATCGGCAACAGTTCCTCGATAGGGTCTACCGGTGCCACTTCCACGCTTTGTGTCATGTACGGTGACAAGACAAATTTCACGGTTTCCGCGCTCGGCAGCACGGGCCAACCGAATGGTCCATGGATTTCGATTGGCTGGTAATCAGGAGAACAGGTTATGTCACTTTTTTATGCCGCCTCCACTGGCGGTTTCTACGACGACACCGTTCACGGTGTCATGCCGGATGACGCAGTGAAGATCACTGCGCAGTTGCGTTCGCAACTGCTCGCCGGCCAGTCACAGTCACTGGCGATCGTTGCGGATGCCGACGGAAACCCTGTGCTCAAACGGCCGGAGATGGATGCCGAAGCGCAAGCCAATCGTGAGCGCATGTGGCGCGACGGCGAAATCGACAGCGTGAAATGGCTGCGTGAGCGTCATCGCGATGAACTCGAAATGTCCAGCCAGACGACATTGACCGTCGATCAGTACCAGACGCTGCTGGCTTATCTGAAGCGCCTGCGCGACTGGCCGCAGTCGGAGCACTTTCCCGACGAACAGGCTCGCCCTGGACAACCTGACTGGATTGCGCTGCAGATCCGTTGAACGCCCCGCACCCCGGGGCGTTTTTCTTCCCCCAATAAGCAATCAACACCCGCCAAGCCCCTCCCCGCAGGGGCTTTCCCGTTTATGGAGAAACGAAAAATGGCAACCCGCCAAACCTACACCGTGCTCGTCCCGTTCCCCACCGGGGGCGGTCACTGGTCGAGCGTCGGCCAAGAGCTCGACCTGCTCGACGTCGAGGCCAGCGCGCTGCACACCGCCGGCCGGCTTGAGCTGAAAACCCCAACCACCCAGGCCAAAAAGGCCGCTGCCAAGAAGGCTGACTGAACATGGCTGAAGTCCTGAACTTCGAGCACAACGGCATCACCGTCAATGCCACCGAATCCCCCGAGGCCATGGGCGGCCTGGGCGACAACGTCATCGGCCTGGTCGGCACCGCGCCGAAGGCCGATCCGCTGATTCCGCGCAATGCGCCGTTTCGCATCAACAGCTTCACCACCCACGCGTTGCTGGATCCGACCGGCGCCGAAGAGGGCACCCTGTACCACGCGGTCTACCAGATCCTCAAAGTGGTCAAGGTGCCGGTGTACGTGGTGATCGTCGAGGCGGGCGCGACCCCGGCCGACACCGTCAACAACGTGATCGGCGGCATCGAACCGGCCACCGGCCGCAAGCTGGGCCTGGCGGCGCTGGGCAGCGTGCCGGAAGACCTGACCATCATCGGCGCGCCGGGCTTCACCGGCACCAAGGCGGTGGCCGGCGAGTTCGCCTCGTTCGGCAAGCGCATCAAGGCCCGTGTGGTGCTGGACGGCAAGGACGCCTCGGTGGCGGACCAAGTGCTGTACAGCCAGGAACTGGGCGGCGCGGACCTGGGCTTCGACCGTTGCCTGGTGGTGCACAACATGCCGGCGGTGTACTCGAAAGCGGCGAAGAAGAACGTCTTCCTCGCGCCATCGAGCCTGGCGATCGCCGCGCTGGCCAAGGTCAAGCAGTGGGAGAGCCCGGGCAACCAGGTGACCTACGCCGAGGACGTGTCCCGCGTCGTGGAATACAACATCCTCGACACCTCCACCGAAGGCGACCTGCTCAACCGCTACGGCGTGAGCTACTACGCCCGCACCATCCTCGGCGGCTTCTCGCTTTTGGGTAACCGCTCGATCACCGGCAAGTTCATCAGCTACGTGGGCCTGGAAGACGCCATCAGCCGCAAGTTGGTGAAGGCCGGCCAGAAGGCCATGGCCAAGAACCTGACCAAGTCCTTCATGGACCAGGAGGTCAAGCGCATCAACGACTGGCTGCAGACCTTGGTCGCCGACGAAACCATCCCCGGCGGCAGCGTGTACCTGCACCCGGAACTCAACAGCGTCGAGAAGTACAAGAACGGCACCTGGTACGTGGTCATCGACTACGGCCGCTACGCGCCGAACGAACACATGGTTTACCAACTCAACGCCCGCGATGAAATCATCGAGCAGTTCCTGGAGGACGTTCTCTAATGTTTACCAACCGCAACCGCCAGGCCATCGCGGCCACCCTGCAAGGCCTGCCGCTGTCGGCGACCGTGGAAGAGTTCACGGCGCCGAAGATCGAGTTCGACATGGAAAACATGACGGGCGGCCGCTTCATCGTCGAGGAAATGGCCAAGAGCGCCAAGGCCCTGGGCGCCAAGCTGATCCTCCAGGGCGCAGGCCCCGAAGTCATGCTGGCCCTGGGCGTGAAGCTGGGCGACGACATCCTGCTGAACGTGCGCGAGGCCGGCCAGGACCAGGACGGCAACACCTGGTTCACCTACCACACCGTCGGCGGCAAGCTGAAATCCCTTGAGGAAGGCACCGTGAAAATGGGCGAGAAGCCCAAGACCACCCTGGAGCTGTCCTGCCGCACCTACAACCGCCTGGAAAACGGCGTGCCGGTGATCGACATCGACGTGCGCACCCAGAAGTTCGTGCTCAACGGCGTGGACATCCTCGGCGACGCACGCCGCGCGGTGCTGATGCCGTAAGCCGATCCCCGCAGCCAACCGATCCCCTGTGGGAGCCAGCCTGCTGGCGATAAGGCCTGACGCCATCGCAGGCAGGCCCGCTCCCGCAGCGGGGCCGGGTTGGCGGGCATCAAGCAACACCCCTCTCAAGAATCACCAAGGAATTCATTCATGTCGTGGATGCCACCCCAGCATGACCTGCTGTCGCCGATCACCGGCGACGACGGGGCCGAGATCGCGCAGATCCAGCTCAAGCCGTTGTTCTACGCCGCGCAGAAAGAAGCGCTGGAGCGCGCCGGCGACGACGAGGACGATCAGTTCTTCGAGCTGGCGCTGCTGGCCACCGGGCTGTCGGTCAAGGAACTCGACCAGCTCAAGCGCCCGGACTACGTGAGCATCGCCCAGTACGTGCACGAGATGTCCACCCAACCGGCGTCGCACTTTCTCGCCCAGGCCGAAGACGCCAGGCGTTCGGACGACCCGGACGAAGTGCAGCTGCTGCAGCCGCTCGCCGTGACCGGCCGCACCGTGACCTCGCTGAGCCTGGAAATGCCCGCGCTGCGCGCCACCAAAGTGATGAAGAAACTGAAGACGGCCAAGGAACGCGCCGAATTCATCACCGCCCATTGCACCGGCCTGATGATCCCCGATCTGGCCCACCTGAGCGTCCCGGACTGGACGCAGCTGCAGGTGCGCATCGACGATTTTTTAAACCAGCCGGCGGCCTACTTTCGGAGCGCGACATCGAAGTGATCCTCGATGTCGTGCCGCTCATTTACCCGGTAAGTGAGGCGGAGATTCTGGAATGGGACGCCGAAAAGGCGTTGCGCCGCTACGACATAGCGATCACTCGCCTTGGCGTGAAACAGGAGTAGGGCGGCATGGCAGAAAACAGATATGCGCTCACCTACGCCGGTGAGGGCGGCAACAGCGCAGGCGCACTGGTGATGCCCGAGGGTTTGGGCAAGCCGCTGCAGGACTTGAACCTGACGCTGGCCCTGGCGAGCGTGGACATCCGCTTGCTGACCCAGGAGCAGATCAAGCTGCGCGAGCAGCTGGTCAGCCAGCAATCACTGTTCAAGGCGGGGGCCGCAGCCCCGGCGGCGGCTCCTGAGCCGAAGTCGAAGCTCAAGGCCGAGATCGAACAGCGTCCGCCGCCCAAAGGCCTTCAGTCGGCCATGGCCAACGAGACGGCGCTGGTCGAGCTGAACCAGGTGCTGCACCTGAGCAAGGAATCGCTTCAGGCCCTCTCGGAAAAGAACCTGGAAACCGCCAGCGACAAACGGATCGCCCCCAGCGGCGCCACGGGGGCGGACTTGCTGCAGGTGCAGCTGGCCGCCCTCAGGTCCGGCATCAGCGATGGCTTGAAGGGCGAGCAGAAGCGGGACGCGTTGCAGACGTTCTCCAGCGATGCCGCCCTCAACGCGTCGGCGTTCAAGATCGACGTCAAGGCGGCCGGCGAGATGCTGGCCGGCTGGCGCACGACGCTGAAGCTCGACCGGTTGCAGAGCCAGGACCTGGCCGACGCGACCAGCCATCTGGGCAACAGCGGCCTGAACGTCAAGGCCGCCGACATCGGCGCTGTCGTTCAGAGTGCCGGCGAGAGCGCGAAAGCGACGGGCATGACGCCCGAGCAAGTGGCCGCATTGGCGGCCGCGTTCCTCAACAGCGGCGCCGGCAAGGCCGACGCCGGGGCGGCGCTGAAGAGCTTCACGGCGACCTTGGGCAAGGGCGAAACCGCGTCCTCGGCGCAACGCGAAGCCTGGGCGCAGATGGGCCTGAACCCTGAGTCGCTGGCCCGCGGCATGAGCGGCGATGCGCCGCAGACGATCAAGCTGGTGCTTGAAGAACTCAGGAAACAGCCTGAAGAGAAACAGGCTGCGCTGACCAAGACGCTGTTCGGCAACAACGATGCGGTGCTCGAACTGCTGAAGAAGCCGGAGGATGTCAGCACTGCCTTCAGGCTGGTGGCCGACAAATCTCAGTACGCGACCTCCAAACGCGGCGAGGGCGCAGGATCGGCGGCCGCGACCGCCGAGGCCTACGGCAATACCTCCCAGGGGCGCTGGAATGCACTGGACGCGAGCCTCAACAGGCTGTCCACGTCCGTCGGCACGGCGCTGGCGCCGGTGACCGATGGCATTGCCGTAGGGCTCACGGCGCTGGTCAACGGGCTGAGCGCAGCAGCCGAGACGTTCCCGTTCGTCACGGCAGCGCTGACGTTGCTGGGGGTGGCCGCCACGCCGTTCGTGGCCGGCGCGCTGAAGACCGGCGTGTCCTCGGTGCTCGATGCGGTCTCCGGGAGGCTGCTGCGCCTGGCGGCGGCGCGTTTGCCGTCCGACATCGGCGACATGATCACCGGTGACGATGAGGGTGACGGCGGGCGCAAAAAGAAACGGTCCGGCCGCAAACCGGGCCAAGGCAAGGGGGCCAAGGCTCCCGCCAAGCCCGCCCAGCCCCGGGCAGGCGCCGTGCGCCAAAGCCCGCTGGCCCGTCTGCGCAGCGCGGCGCTCAAGGTCATGCCGTCGATCAGGGGCGCCGCCGCCCGCGTCATGCCCGCGTTGCGCAGTGCCGGGGCCAAGGTCATGCCGCTGATGGCCAGGGCGGTGCCCTTCGTCAGCAAGGCCGCGACGCCGCTGATGCTTGCCGGCGCCGCCTATAAAGGCCTGAAAGGCTGGCGTGAAGGCGATGATCAAGCGGTGGGCGGGGCGGCCGGCCAATTGGCCGGGACGGCCATCGGCGCCACTATCGGATCGTTCTTGCTGCCGGGCATCGGCACGGCCATCGGTGGCGTCATCGGCGGAACGGCAGGTGCCTGGCTGGGAGAGAAACTGGCCGCCCCGGCGGTCGACAAACTCGCGCCGCCGGCAGACGTCGCCAAGAACCTCGTCAACGCCCCGAGCCAGACCCAGCAGGTCACCTTTTCGCCGTCGATCCAGGTCACGTGCCCGGCACCGGACACGGCCGAGCAGATCCGCACGATCATCGGGCAGCAACTGAGCGGGCAGTTCCATGGCCAGTTCCTGCCGATGCTCACCCACAACCCGCTCGCCACCCGCCGTGATGCGGCCCTGACCGATGGAGTCGCCGGATGAAACAGCAAATGGCACTGGGCAGTTTCATCTTCGGCCTGTCCCGCGGCTTCGCCTACAGCACGCTGGCGCGCAAGTCCGACGGCGGCTGGAGCGAATTGCCGATCCTCACCAGCAAACCCAAGGCCCATCAGACCGGGCAGAAACCGCAAACCCTGACCGTCACCGGCAAATCGATGCACGCCGTGGCCATGGAGCGGCTCGATGAGCTGCGGGCGTTGCAGGCCCTGCGCATGCCGCTGCCGTTGATCGACGGCATCGGTCGCAACTGGGGCTTGTGGCGGATCAACAACATCCAGGAGAACCAGAGCCAGGTCATCGACGACGGCACGGCGATGGTCGTCGACTGGACCCTCGAACTGGCGGAGTTCAACAATGCGTAAGGTACGGAGCGTGGCCGGCGACTCGGTCAACCTGCTGCTCTACCGCGAGTCGGGCCGCAGCGACGATCAGGCCGAAGAGGCCTTGTGGGCGCTCAATCCGGCGCTGGCCGAGCAGGGCCCGGTCCTGCCGGCGGACGTCTGGGTGACGCTGCCCGAACTCGACACGAAACCCACCGCGATCAAACCGGTCACGGCCTGGGACTAAGGAGGCGGCATGGCACTGGGATTCACGCCGTCGGTCGAGATCTACGGGGCCAACGCGGCCCTGCTCAACCAACGCCTGATCAGTTGGGAACACATCGATGCCGCCGGGCTTGAGTCCGACCAGCTGACGCTGGTGCTCGACCTGGAAGGCCTCGCCGGGTTGCCGACCCTGGGCGGGAACATCGGCCTGCGGGTGGGCTACCTGGAATCCGGCCTGGTCGACAAGGGCCAGTTCAAGGTCACCCGCCTCACGCCGACCCTGTTTCCGCTGCGCCTCACGCTGGTGGCCACGGCGGCGCCGTTCAGCGCCAAGGACGAGACCGGCTTCAAGCAGCGCCGCACGGCCAGCCACGGCCCCACCACCCTCGGCGCGCTGTTTCGCGAGCTGGTGTCGCGGCACGGCTTTTCGCCGCGGGTCGATCCCGCGTTGGCGATGATTCGGATCGCCCACGTCGACCAGTCGAACGAGACCGACATGGGCTTCATCACACGGCTGGCCGGCAAGTACAAGGTGATCGCCAAACCGGTGAACGAACTGTATGTGCTGGCGCGGCCGGGGCAGGTCAAGTCCTTGTCCGGCAAGGTGTTGCCGGACGTCCGGCTGTCGGTGACGAGCGACAACCGCCCCGGCGACCACGCGTTCATCAGCGCCGTCCTGGAAGAGACCGCCCGCACGCAGAACCAAGGCTGCAAGACCACGTTCTGGGATGCCGCCGCCTGCGTGATGCGGGAGGTCAAGACCGGCCTTGCACCGTACAAGACCCTTCGCCAGACCCTGCCCAGCGAGGAAGAGGCCAAAGCCGTGGGCGAGGGCGAAGTGCGCAAGATGCTGCGGGAGAAATACAAGGTGAAGGTCAGTTGCCCCGGCGACCCGAGGCTGTCCGCCGAGGGCCTGCTGGTGCTTGACGATACCTGGCCGGATTTCATGCGCGGGCGCTGGTCCATCGACAAGGTCACCGCCAGCGGCAAGCGCGAGGAAAGCTACCGCTGCCTCATCGAGGCAAGCGGCCTGGATCCAAAGGCCGACGCCAAAGCCTGACTTCGCATGCCCCCTGTGGGCGCGAGCCTGCAGATCCTCATCCCCCCGACTTTGGAACGCACCCATGAAGATCACCCCGATCCTCACGCAGCTGCGTGAGCAATGCCCCGGCTTGGCCAACCATGTGGCGGCCGGGGGCGACCTGAACGATCCGAACCTGCCGCTGCCGTCGGCCTGGGTCACGCCGCAAGCCGACCTGGCCGGCGCCAGCACCGCGCAGAACGCCGCACGGCAACCGGTGCGCGACCGCTTCGACGTCGTCCTCGTGCTGGACGCCACGGACGCCGCAAAAGCGCTGGACCGGCTGCACGAACTGCGCGCCGAACTGTGGCGCGCGCTGGTGGGCTTCAAGCCCGGCGGCGACTACAGCGCCATCGCCTACGACGGCGGCGAACTGGTTTCGATCAACGGCAGCCGCGTCCTGTACCGGCTGCGCTTTTTTGCCGAGTTCCAGCTCGGCCGCAATCTGGCGAGTCAGCCTGCGGAGAGTTGGCACGAACGCGAACTGGACGGCTTGTCGTCCTTCACCGGGGTCACTGTGCGGGTCGATGCGATCGACCCGGCCGACCCCAACCTCAAACGCCCGGGGCCCGACGGGCGCCTGGAAATGACTTTCTCTGGAGACGTAACCCCATGAGCAATCGCATCACCGTGCTGCCGGCCGCCGGCCGTGCCGTGCCTGACCCGGAAGCGGGCGACCTGCTGCCCCAGGAGGGCCGCGAAGTGACGGACAGCGCCTGGTGGCGCCGGCGCCTGGCCGACGGCGACATCACCATCAAAACCGCGAAAGCGGCTAAACCACAGGGAGCCAAATAATGGCGATCGGATTCAGCAACATCCCCGCGGACATTCGTGTACCGCTGTTCTATGCCGAAATGGACAACTCGGCGGCCAATAGCGCGACGTCGGCCATGCGCCGCCTGATCGTGGCCCAGGTCAACGACAACATCGCCCCGGCCGACGTCGGCAAGCTGGTGCTGGTGTCCAGCGTGGCGCTGGCCAAGAGCATCGGCGGCCAAGGCTCGATGCTGGCCTCGATGTACGAGACTTTCCGCAAGACCGACCCGGTCGGCGAGATCTGGTGCCTGCCGCTGCACAGCACCGACGGCAGCATCGCCAAGGGCGTGCTGACCCTGACCGGCACCGCCACCCAGGCCGGCCAGCTCAACCTGTACGTCGGCGGCGTGCGTGTGCAGGCCACCGTGGTCAACGGCGCCACCGCCGCCCAGGCCGCCACGGCCCTGGTGCAGAAGATCAACGCCACGGCCGACCTGCCGGTGAGCGCGGCCGCCGCCGACGGCGTGATCACCCTGAGCGCCAAGTGGACCGGCGCCAGCGGCAACGACATCAGCCTGCAGTTCAACCGCCTGGGCAAGAGCAACGGCGAAGAGACCCCGGCCGGTCTGACCGTCGCGGTCACCACCGTCATGGGCGGCGGCACCGGCGTGCCGGACCAGGTCGCGGCGGTCGCCGCACTGGGCGACGAGCCGTTCGAGTTCATCTGCCTGCCGTGGTCGGACCTGGCCACCCTCAACACCTGGCAAGCGGTGATGGACGACAGCACCGGCCGCTGGTCCTGGGCCAAGCAGTTGTTCGGCCACGTGTACAGCGCCAAGCGCGGCACCGTCGGCACCCTGGTGGCGGCCGGTCAGGCCCGCAACGACCAGCACATGACCATCCAGGCCCTGGAGCCGGGCGTTCCGCAGCCGGTCTGGGTGCAGGCCGCCGCGCTCGCCGCGCGCACTTCGGTGTTCATCTCCGCCGACGCCAGCCGTCCGACCCAGAGCGGCAGCCTGCCGGGCGTGGATCCGGCACCGGCCAGCGAACGCTTCACCCTGACCGAGCGTCAGTCGCTGCTCAACTACGGCATCGCCACCGCCTACTACGAAGGCGGCTACGTGCGCATCCAGCGCTCGATCACCACCTACCAGAAGAACGCGTTCGGCCAGGCCGACAACTCCTACCTGGACAGCGAGACCATGCACCAGTCGGCGTACATCGTGCGTCGCCTGCAAAGCGTGATCACCAGCAAGTACGGCCGCCACAAGCTGGCCTCCGACGGCACCCGCTTCGGCGCCGGCCAGCCGATCGTCACCCCGGCGACCATTCGCGGCGAGCTGATCGCCCAGTACGCCAAGCTGGAACTGGAAGGCCATGTGGAGAACGCCGAGCTGTTCGCCGAGCACCTGATCGTCGAGCGCGACGTGCAGGACCCGAGCCGCGTGAACGTGCTGTTCCCGCCGGATTACATCAACGGCCTGCGCGTGTTCGCGCTGCTCAACCAATTCCGCCTGCAGTACGACGACGTCGCCTGAGCGGCCCGTTCGGTTCTGTGAATCCAGCCCACCCCGCGTGGGCTTTTTTTTGAAGGGAGTAACACCATGGGTCAACTGATTGCAGGCACCTGCTACGTGAAAGTGGACGGCGCGCAACTGACCATCAACGGCGGCTGCGAAGCCCCGCTGATGGCCGTCAAGCGCGAGACCGTCGTGCCGGGCTTCTACAAGGAAACCGACATCGCGCCATCGTTCAAGGTGACCGCGCTGCACACCGCCGACTTCCCGCTGAAGAAGCTGGTCGAAGGCACCGACATCACCGTCACCTGCGAATTCAGCAACGGCAAGGTCTACGTGCTGGCCGGCGCCTACCTGGTCGAAGAGCCGGTCTCCAAGGGCGATGACGCCACCATCGAACTGAAGTTCGAAGGCATCAAGGGGACCTGGCAATGAGCGGCGCCGTGAAGCTTCAAGTTGCGATCGAAGCTCACGGCGAGCCCCTGACCGAACTCGTCCTGCGCCGTCCGACGGTGCAGGAAGTGCGGGCGATCAAGGCGCTGCCGTACAAGATCGACAAGAGCGAAGAAGTCAGTCTCGACATGGACGTCGCGGCCAAGTACATCGCCGTGTGCGCCGGCATTCCGCCGTCGTCGGTCAACCAGTTGGACCTGGCTGACCTCAACGCGCTGAGCTGGGCCGTCGCGAGTTTTTTCATGAGTGCGGCGTCGGAGCCATCACCGACCTGATTTCGGTCGCCTATGACCTGGCCTGGTTCTGGAAGGTTGACCCCGAACAGATGATGGCCAGGCCACTGGATGTGCTTCGCGAATCGCTGGAGCACGCGCAACGGATCAATGCGATGCAGCAGGTGCAGTGATGGCAGAGACAGAAACCAAGGAAAAGGCGTCGGTGCTGCTCACGGGCATCGACGAGCTGTCGCCCAAGCTCGGTGCCTTGCGGGCGAAGGTCGACAGCTTCAAGAAAAACCTCGAGCAGACCGGCCTCGGCAAGCTGGACATCAGCGGCCTGTTCAAGGGCGGCAGCGTGATCACGCCGTTCGTGGATGGCATCAAGTCGGCGGCGGCGTTCCAGGGCAAGCTGACCGAGGTGGGCGATGCGGCGAAAACCGTCGACATGCCCGCCGCGCCGAAGGCCGCCGCGCAGAACCTCAACGTATTCAGCGCATCGATGGAGAAGGTGTCGGCCGCCGTGGATGCCGCGCTGCTGCCGGCGGTGGGCACGCTGGTGGTGGCGCTGGAGCCGATGCTGACCCAGGTCGGCAGCCTGCTCAACGACAACCCGAAGCTGGTCGAAGGCCTGGCGGCGGGGGCCATCGCGTTTTCGGCGATGCAGACCGCCGTGACCGGCGCGACCCAGGTCTTCGACCTGATGAGCATGGTGCTCAAGACCAACCCGATCATGCTGATCGCCATGGGCATTGCCGTGGCGGCCGGCCTGATCGTGGCCAACTGGACACCGATCTCCGCCTTCTTCAGCGGGTTGTGGGACGGGGTGAAAAGCGCCGCGGCCAACGCCATGGCGTTGCTGCGGTCGGTGCTCGACTGGCGGCCGCTCCAGGCGCTGGCGGCGTTGTGGGAACCGGTCAGCGGGTTCTTCGCGGGCGTCTGGGACAAGGTCAAGGCGGTCACCGCGCCGGTGTTCGAGTTCTTCAGGACGCTGTTCTCCTGGTCGCCGGCGGGCATGATCATCGAAAACTGGGGACCGCTGACCGGGCTGTTCTCGGCGATCTGGGAACTGCTCAAGGCCTTGAGCGTGCCGGTGACGGCGTTCCTCAAAGGGCTGTTCGACTGGACGCCGCTGGGGATGGTCATCAACCACTGGGGTGCGATCACCGGGTACTTCGCGTCGCTCTGGGCCTCGCTGCTGCCGGCGGCGCAGGCGGTGAAGGGCTTCTTCGTCACGTTGTTCGACTATTCCCCGTTGGGGCTGATCATCAACAACTGGGGCAGCATCGTCACCTTCTTCGAGCCGGTCTGGGCAGCGCTGCTGGCGTCGGCGCAACAGGTCAAGAGTTTCTTCGCGGCCCTGTTCGAATGGTCGCCGCTGGAGCAGATCGCCCAGTACTGGCAACCGGTCAGCCAAGTGTTCGCCGCGCTGTGGGATGTGGTGAAAGCGTTGGCCGCACCGGTGATGGAGTTCCTGCACACGATGTTCGAGTGGTCGCCCCTGGGGCAGATCATCAAGAACTGGGGCCCGATCACCGAGTGGTTCGGCGAGCTGTGGCAGAAGCTGCAGACCGTGATCGCTCCGATCAAGGAACTGTTCGACGGCGGTTTCGCCGGCCTGATCGCCAAGGTCACCGGCAAGGTCGAAGGGCTGACCGAAGCGCAGCGCCGCACCAACGCCGAAGGCAAGGGTGAATTGGCGCCGGCGTTCTTCGGCGGTTCGAATCCTGAAGGCGCCGCCGCGTTGCAGGGCGGTTCGCTGCCGCAGAGTTCCGGTGCCCTGATCCAGCAAAGCGCCGCCAACAACCGCACGCAACTGGAAGGCGGCCTGACGGTCCGCTTCGAAAATGCGCCGGCGGGGCTGCGCACCGATCAACCGCAAACCAATCAGCCGGGGCTGGCGCTCAGTTCGCGCATCGGCTATCGCTCGCTGTCCATGGGAGGTTCCAATGAGCTGGCGTGACCGTTTGTTGCCGGCGTCCTTTCGCGGCGTCGGCTTCTGGATCGACCAGGCGAAGACCCCGGTCGGCCGCAAGGGGCAGCTGCACGAATACCCGCAGCGCGACCTGCCGTTCTTCGAGGACCTGGGCCAGCAGGCCAAGATCCATGACGTGACGGCGCTCATCGTCGGCCCCGATTGCCTGGAGCAGCGCGACAAGCTGCTCAAGGCGCTGGAGCAGGGCAGCGGCGAGCTGGTGCACCCGTGGCTGGGGCGCCTGCAGGTCAAGGTCGGCGAGTGCGACATGACCCACACCCGCCAGGACGGCGGGCTGGTGACCTTCACCCTGAAGTTCTACCCCGATGTGCCGCTGCCGTTCCCGACCGTGACCGTCAGCACCCAAAAGGTGCTGCTGGCCAAGGCCGACACGCTGCTGGGCTCGGCGGTGGCGCGCTTCGAGCAGGCCATGACCCTGATCAAGGCCGCGCGGATCGGCATCGCCAACCTGCGCAACAGCCTCACCGGGGTGTATGACGTGATCAAGGAACAGCTCAAGCCGCTGATCGATCAGTACCGGCAGATCACGGAGCTGGTGAAGGCGGTGAAGGAGTTGCCCAAGGAAGTGGCGGCGGAGTTCAAGGGGCTTCTCGGCGACATCAAGGAGCTCAAGGCTTTCGCGAAGGAGGGCTACCGTGGCGTGATCGCCGACGTGTCCCAGCAGCTCGAAGCCATCCGCAAGGCCGACGCGCCGAAGCTCACCACCGGCAAGGACACCACCGCCGCGGCGCAGGCCATGACCGACCTGGTGCAGGACACCGTACTGGTCAAGGTGGCGCAGTGGGTGGCGTCGATGCCGGTGGCGACCGCCCCGGTGAAGCTGCCGTCTACGCCGTCGCTGGAGCACCAGGCCAAACTGCCGGTCACCCGTCAGGAAGTGCCGGTGACCGACGACCTGCAAGCCTTGCGCAACGCGCTGGTCGAGGCGATCAACCCGATGCTCGACAAGGCCAGCCCCGCGCACTACCAAGCCATCAGCGACGTAAAGGATGCGCTCAAGGCGCACCTTCAGGCCGTGGCCACCTCCGGCGTGCGCCAGGTCAGCAAGTCGTTCCAGGAAAGCTTTCCGGCCGTGGTGGTGGCGTACAAGCAGTTCGCCGACGCCACCCGGGTCACCGAAGTGATCCAGCGCAACGGCATCACGCATCCCGGCTTCTCGCCCAACGATGTGAAAGTCACCGGGGAGTGAGCCATGAGCGAGATAGACAACCGCGTCACGCTGACCGTCAATGATGTGGAGTACGGCGGCTGGAAGAGCGTGGAGATCACCGCCGACCTTGAGCGGCAGTTCCGCACCTTCAAGCTCGACATCACCTGGCAGTGGCCGGGGCAGACCACCGACAGCCGGATCAAGCCCGGCGACCCGTGCGAGGTGAGGATCGGCAAGGACCTGGTGCTGACCGGGTACGTGTTCAAGGCCCCCATCCGCTACGACGGGCGGCAGATCAGCCTGTCGGTCGAAGGCAGTTCCAAGACCCAGGACCTGGTCGATTGCGCCGCGACCAACCGGCCGAGCCAATGGCAGGAGCAACCGTTGCTGAGCATCGTCCAGGCCCTGGCCATGGAGTATTCGCAGACGGTGGTCAACGAGATTCCCGAGACCTCGCGGCTGGCCAAGCACACCATCGTGCCGGGCGAGACCGTGTTCCAGTCCATCGACCGCTTGCTCTCGCTGTTCCGGGTGTACTCCACCGATGACGAGCAGGGCCGGCTGGTGCTGGCCAAGCCCGGCAGCAGCGGGCGCGCCAGCGATGCGCTGGAGCTGGGCAAGAACATCCTCTCGGCCAGTGCGCCGATGGACTACAGCCAGGTGTTCTCCGAATACCGGGTGATCGGCCAGCAGAAGGGCACCGACGCCAAGAGCGGGGCGGCGGCCAGCGAAGTGGAATCGGTGGCCGCCGACCTGACCTTCAAGCGCCGGCGCACGACGGTGATCAACGAAGGCACGCAACTGACCTTCGAGCTCGCCCAGCAGCGCGCCCAGTGGGAAAGCGCCACCCGTATGGGCCGGGCGCAGTCCACCACCTACCAGGTGCAGGGCTGGCGCCAGTCCAACGGCGACCTGTGGCGGCACAACACGCTGGTGCGGGTCAAGGATCCGGTGCTCGGCTTCGACGGCGACATGTTGATCTCCAAGGTGACGTATTCGCTGTCGGCACAGGGCTCGGTCACCACCTTGCAGGTGGCGCCGCCGCACACCTTCGACGCCAACCCCACACCGCCCAAGAAAGCCTGAGCCAGCTTCGCGCCGCCCCTGCGGTGTCTGCACCGACGCCATCGCCAGCAGGCTGGCTCCCACTGTCTGGCGGCGCCGCAGACCCCCTGTGGGAGCGAGCCTGCTCGCGAAGGCGGACGGCCAGGCCAATCGATTTCGACTGACGCAACGCCTTCGCACCGCCGCTCCCACGGTGGATCGCGTCGTGGCCCAACTCTGAAGGAAACCCCATGAGCCTACTGACACGCCTGCTGGCGCGCGGCACTGTCGTGCTCGCCAGTTCGGCCTCCAAGCTGCAATCGCTGCAGATGCGCCTCACCGCAGGCGAGGTGAACGATGACCTGGAGCATTTCGAACCCTACGGTTTCACCAGCCATCCGCTGGCCGGCGCCGAGGGCGTCGTCACCTTTCTGGGCGGCGACCGTTCCCACGCCATCGCCCTGGTGGTCGCCGACCGCCGCTACCGCCTGCAATCGCTGGCGGCGGGCGAGGTGGCGATCTACACCGACGAAGGCGACAAGATTCATTTCAAGCGCGGGCGGATCATCGACATCGAGACCGCCACGCTCAACATCCGCGCCAGCAGCGCGGTGAACTTCGACACGCCGGTGATCAACCAGACCGGCAAGATCGTGTCCAAGGGCGACCAGGTCGCCGGCGCCATCAGCCAGATCAAGCACGTGCACGGCGGCGTGCAGGGCGGCAACGGCCAGACCGCCGCCCCCGCGGGAGGTGCCTGATGCTCATCGGCCAGAACCTCCACGCCGCGCTGACCCGCGCGGTGCTCATCAGCCTGTTCACCTGGCGGCGCGCCGCCGATGACGACGCCCTCGACGACGAGGAACGCTTCGGCTGGTGGGGCGACAGCTTTCCCACCGTGGCCGACGACCGCATCGGTTCGCGGCTGTGGCTGCTGCGGCGGGTCAAGCTGACCCGCCAGACCCAGATGGACGCCGAGTTCTATGCCCGCGAAGCCCTGCAATGGCTGATCGACGACGGCCACTGCAGCGCCATCGACCTCATCAGCGAACGCCTCGACGCCCAGCGCTTGAACCTGCGCACGGTCCTGACCCTGGCCGACGGCGAGCGCCTGGACATCAACCCCGATAACAGTTGGCAGGTGATCTATGCCGTTTGAAACCCCTTCGCTGCCGGTGCTGATCAAGCGCACCCAAAGCGACCTGGCCGGCGATTCGCTGCGCCAGTCCGATGCGCAAGTCCTGGCCCGCACCCTCGGCGGCGCGGCGTTCGGCCTGTACGGCTACCTTGACTGGATCGCCGAGCAGATTCTGCCCGACACCGCCGACGAATCGACCCTTGAGCGGATCGCCGCGCTGCGCCTGAACCAGCCGCGCAAGGCCGCCCAGGCCGCCACCGGCAGCGTGAGCTTCAGCGCTGCGGCCGGCGCGGTGCTGGACGTGGATACGCTGCTGCAGGCCAGCGACGGTCGCACCTACAAGGTCACCGCCGCGCGCACCACGGTCAGCGGCACCAACACCACCACCGTCGCCGCGCTCGACGCCGGCAGCCTGGGCAACGCCGATGCGGGCCTGGCGCTGACCCCGGTGCAGCCGGTCGCCGGCATTGTCGGCAACAGTTTCGTGGTCGCGGCGCCGGGCCTGAGCGGCGGTGTGGCGCGGGAGAGCCTGGAGTCCCTGCGTTCGCGGGTGATCCGCTCCTACCGCGTGATCCCCCATGGCGGCTCGGCCCAGGACTACGAGACCTGGGCGCTGGAATGCCCCGGCGTGACCCGCGCCTGGTGCCGCGGCGGCCTGCTCGGCCCGGGCACGGTGACAGTGTTCATCATGCGCGACGACGACCCGCAGCCGGTGCCCAACGACGAGCAACTGGCCGAGGTCCAGGCCCACATCGAACCGCTGCGCCCGGTCACCGCCGAGGTGCATGTGCAGCGGCCGGTGCAGGTGCCGGTCACCTATCGCCTGAGCGTCAATCCGGACACCACGGCGGTGCGGGCGGCGGTCGAGGCGCAGTTGCGCGACCTGCACAACCGCGAGGCCGACCTCGGCCAGTCGCTGCTGATCAGCCACATCCGCGAAGCCATCAGCAGCGCCGGCGGCGAGTACGACCACACGCTCACCGCGCCGGTCGCCAACGTACCGGCCGGGCAAAGCGAACTGCTCACCTTCGGAGGTTGCGTATGGGGGTGATCAGAACCGCCGCGCAGTACCAGGCGCAATTGCGCGCGCTGCTGCCCGGGGGGCCCGCCTGGGATCCGGAACGGGTGCCGGAGCTGGAAGAGGTGCTGCACGGCGTCGCCGTCGAACTGGCGCGCCTCGACGCCCGCGCCGCCGACCTGCTCAACGAGATGGATCCGGCCGGCGTCAGCGAACTGGTGCCGGATTGGGAAAAGGTGATGAACCTGCCCGACCCGTGCCTGGGCGCCACGCCGCTGTTCGACGACCGCCGCCTGGCCGTGCGCCGCCGCCTGCTGGCGGTCGGCAGCCAGGCCGTCGGTTACTACCTTGAGATCGCCAAGAGCCAGGGCTACCCCAACGCCACCATCACCGAACTCGAAGCCCCGCGCATGGGCCGCTCGCGGTTCGGCACGGCGCACTTCGGCACCTGGGAGGCGCAGTTCATGTGGACGCTCAACACCGGCGGCCGCCTGCTGCTGGGCCGGCGCTACGGCGCGAGCTACTGGGGCGAACGCTTCGGCGTCAACCCGGGCTCGGCGCTCGAATGCCTGATCCACCGCGCAGCGCCGGCGCACACCAAGGTGCACATCAATTATGACTAGGGAGGTTTGACGGAATGGATTATCCGAAGAGTGTCCCCAGCTCCGGGCTGGTGAACGGCAAGTTTGTCGATGAGAACCCGCTGACCGGCACGCCGGGGTCGCTGATCCCGGCTCGCTGGGGCAACAGCGTCACGGACGAAATCGTCAATGCGATCGTCGCCGCCGGGCTGGTGCCGGACGAAGGCGACAGCACGCAGCTCAAGGCGGCGATCTCAGCGATCGTCGAGAAGAGCAAGAACGACGCGTTGGCGAGCAAGGACGAAGCGGAGTCAGGCACCAGCAGCGTTCGCCTGATGACGCCGCTGCGAGTGTTTCAGGCCATCGAAAAGAAACTGGTGCAGGCGACCGAGTCGGTGCTGGGCTGGGCGCGGATCGCCACCCAGGCGCAGGTCAATGCCGGCGCCGATGACGCCACCGTCGTGACGCCGAAGAAACTGCGGCTGGGGGTCACCTACAGCTTCGGGGAAAACGGCTACGTCGTGTTCCCCGCCTGGATGGGCGGTTTCACCATCCAATGGGTCTTGGTCACGATCAGCGTGGACAAAGGCTACGTGTCCAAGTCTTGGCCGCTGGCCTTCAAGAACCAGTGCAGCGGTGCCTGGGCGAGTTATTCGCACGCCGGGAACGCCCCCTATCTGGACATCACCACGCCGCCGTTGGTGACCTATTTCGACGTGAATCAGGTGCAGGTGATGAGCAACTCCGGCGGCACGGGCTTCATCAGCGTCGTGAGCGTGGGGAACTGAAATGAAACGATTCTATAGCCGTACGACAGGCAACACCTATCTGGCCGGTCATCACACTTCACTGCCGGACGATGCCGTCGAAATCGACGATGAGCGCTACGAGACGGTGATCGCCAATCCGGCGGCGGGAACCGAGCGGTCTCACGACGACCAGGGGCTGCCGGTGTTGATCGAGGCCGCGCCGGTCTCGGACGAGCAAACGGCGCGGCAGGCCAAGGCCTGGCGCGACAAGGAGTTCGATCGGGTGGTCTGGCTGCGTGACCGCCATCGGGATGAAGTCGAGTTGATGAAGTCCACCACGCTGTCGGACGCCGAATACCAGTCGCTGTTGGCTTATCTGCAAGCGCTGCGCAAGTGGCCGCAGACGAAGAAATTTCCTTCCGCACGCTCCCGGCCGAAGAAACCCGCCTGGCTGAAAGCCGAGTGAGCCGCGGCCGCCTCGCCGGCCCCGCAACCATGATTCAGATAAAGGATTGAAGTATGGATTATCCAAAAAGCGTCCCCAGCGTCGGCCTGGTCGACGGCCGGTTCGTCGATGAAAACCCGGTGGCAGGCACGCCGGGTTCGTTGATTCCGGCGGTGTGGGGCAACGGTGTGACCGAAGAGCTGCTGACCGTCATCAAGGCGGCCGGCATCGCGCCGGCCGAAGGGGTGAACGATCAGTTGCTGACGGCCGTCAAGAAGCTGCTGAGCCTGGCCAGCCCCATGTCATCAAAAGTCGTCGAGGTGTCCGGATCGAGGGTATTGGGCGCCGATGAGCTGGGGCTGGTCCTGATCAGCGCCGGCACGGCGGACACGACCGTCACCCTGCCGGCGGTGAACGCGCTGTCAGGCGTGCGGGACGTGATTGTCCGCCGCACCGACAACAGCGCCAACCGGCTGGTCGTGCAGGCCGGCGGCAACGACCGGATCAGGTTTCACACTCACCTGTCCGCCAGCGGTTATCCGTTTTTCGTGTTGATGGGGGCGGGCGACTGGTGGCATCTGCGCAGCGACGGCTCGGGCAACTGGTGGCCGGTCGGGCGGTTTGACGGGACGGCGCTGGGGCGGATCGTGTACGAGAGTTCGACCGCCCTCAGTCCCGGCGGTTACGGCGCACTGAACGGCAGAGAGTTCCAGCGCGCCGAATGGCCATGGCTGTGGGATCACGCCGTTCAGTCCGGGATGCTGCGCGCCGAGGCCGACCGCGCGGGCGGCTGGAGCAGCGGCGACGGCGTCAAGACCTTCCGGGGCCCGGAAGTGCGCGGCGAATTCATCCGGACGCTGGATGAGCAGCGCAACATCGACGCCTCACGGGTGGCCGGTTCCTGGCAGACCGGCACCAACATCGCCGGCGACAACGGTTCCGCCCCGGCGGTCCACGGGATCGGCAACCTGGCGACGATCGGGGCGGATCCGACTGCCTATACCGGGCTGACCTACTACGTCGCCGCGACGGCCGCCGAAAACTTCGGCTCCCCGTACTGGGGCTTGGCCCGGCCTCGGAACATCGCCTATCCGGGCCGTCTTAAACTCATTTGAGGTGCTTATGGCTTTCTACTACGTCAACGAACTGACCCAGGAAATGACCGGGCCCGTCGAACTCCCGGAATATCCGGGGTTGGGCGTTGTGGTGCCGGGCAACGCCATCGGCTTGCCTGAAGCATTGCCTGCCGCCGAGCCGGGCCATGTCTGGGTATGGCGCGATCAGCAAGCGGTGCAACTGATCGATCTGCGCAACCGAACGGTTTATTTCAAGGAAAACGGCAATGCCCTGTATTGGACCCAATTGGGGCCGTTGCCCGATCACTTGACCGTCAAACCCCGGCCTAACGCCTACTGCTTCTGGAAGGAAGGTGACTGGGTGCTGGATGAAGAGGCCGAGCGAGCAGGTCTGGCGGCGCAGGCCGACATCGATCGGGATAACCGTCTGCGTGAAGCGGTCATCCGTGTGGCGCCGCTGCAGTACGCCTATGAACTGGGCGAAGCGGGCAGCGATCAGGTCGCGATGATGCAGGCCTGGAAACGCTACGCCATCCACCTGTCGCAGATCGAGCAGCAGGCGGACTATCCGCGCAACATCGTCTGGCCGGTCGCGCCGGGCCGCACCGCGGTGCCGCCCTCCGCCTGACTGACACTCCCTCACCCCTCTACAGGCGGTTCAGTGCTGCCGGCATTCGGCTGCCCGTAGAAACCCATTCGAAGGTTGTGCAATGGACTACCCCAAAAGCATCCCCGGCGTCGGCCTGGTCAACGGCGGCTTCATCGATGAGAACCCCGTGGCCGGCACGCCGGGCTCGCTGATCCCCGCTGCCTGGGGCAACAGCGTGACGCAAGAAATCCTCAACGCCATCAAGGCGGCCGGGCTGACGCCCGACGAAACCCGCAACGATCAGCTCGCCTCGGCCATCGGTGCCCTGGTCGACTTCACCAAACTGAGAAACACCCCGACCACGCTGAGCGGCTACGGCATCACCGATGCGACCGGACGGCTATTGGCGGTCAAGCAGTTCGACACGGTCGGGATCACGGTGTACCAGCCTGATCCCAGGGCCAAGCGGATCCGCGTGAGATTGATCGGGGCTGGCGGCTCCGGGGGCGGATGCGGGCCGGTGCCGGCCAACTCCCTGGCGATCGGCGGAGGCGGCGGATCGGGCGCCTACGGCGAGAGCTTCTATGACGTCACTGCGCAAATGCTCGCCGGCGTGCCGGTTTCGCTGGGCGCGGGAGGTGCCGCGCGCAACGCGGCCGGGCAGGCGGGCGGTGGCGCTTCCTTCGGCGCTTACATGAGTGCGGCAGGCGGCGGGGGCGGGCAGGTGCTGACCGTTGCAGTGACGGCGACAGCTTCCGGTTTCGTGCAGGGCGGCGTGGGCGGCCAGACCGTCACCGGCGGCAACCTGGCCAATGCCCGCGGCAACACCGGAAGCTTTGCGATGTTCAACAACAATTGGGGAATGCTCTCCGGCGGCGGTGGCGCAAGCCCGTTCGACGGCGGCGGCACGTTCACCGGCGTCAACGGAAACGGTTGGCCCGGCGTCCGTGGATCGGGCGGCAGCGGTGCCTGCTCGAACAGTGCCTCCACCTCTTTCGTGAGCGGTGCGGGCGGTAACGCTTTCTGTGAAATCTGGGAGTACGCCTAATGGCCCTGTATGCACGGGTGGAAAACGGCATTGCCGTCGAACTGATCGACACCGGGGACTACGCGATCACCCAGCTGTACGCCCCGTCCTTCGTCGAGTCGATGGTGCAGGTGCCTGAGGGCGCCGAGGTCGAGATCGGTGCGCCGCTGGGCGATATCCGGCGGGCCGCCGAACCGGCGCCCGCGTCGGTCGCGTCGGTGCCAGTAGCACCGGCCATTACGGAAGAACCGTCGCGGGCGCAGGAAAAGGCCTGGCGCGAGTCCGTGCTGGCGGACACCCAATGGCTGATGGCGCGCCACCGCGACGAGCAGGAGCTCGGCCGCGCGCCGACCCTGGCCGCGCCGCAGTACCTGGCGCTGCTCCAGTACCGCCAGGCCCTGCGCGATTGGCCAGGTGCCGGCGCAACCCAGCGGCCGGCGGCTCCGCCATGGCTGGGTGCCGACGGCGGTTGACGCCATCGCGGCGCCTGTCATTTCAATATCAGGAGAAGAACAGTGGATTATCCGAACAATGTACCCAGCGCCGGCCTGGTGGACGGCCAATTCGTCGATGAGGATCCGGTCTCGGGCAAGCCGGGGTCGCTGATTCCGGCCAGTTGGGGCAACGGCGTCACCCAGGAACTGCTGAATGTCATCCGCATGGCCGGCATCACGCCGACCGAGGCGGCCAATGACCAGCTGCTCAAGGCTTTACGCAGCAGCAAGCTGTTTGTCACCCCGCCGCAGTTCGACAACGGCCAGTCGGTCGCGACCACCGGGTTCGTGACCCGCAGCGGCCTGCAGTTTTCCGGTTTTTCGTCCTATGCGGTGAGCACCGCCCTCAGCGCATCGAGCGTGGGCGGCGTGGCCAGTTTCGCCAGCGGGACGCCGATCACGGCGACCTTGCCGTCCATCGCCGGGCTTGCCCATGGCAGCACCGTGCATGTCATCAACGCCGGCAACGGCGTCCTGACCATCAATCCCGCCGCCAGCGAAACCATCGAAACCTGCAACGGCACCTTCGGCGCGCTGAAGCTCGGCATCGGCGACAGCGCCCAATTCATCAAGCTGAGCGGCCAGTGGCGCCTGTACGGCGGTTCGGTCAGCGACCGGTACGCCACGGCCCATTTCGGCGTCTACGGCAATGTCGGGTATCAGCGCTATCCCAGCGGCAACATCGAGCAATGGGGAGTCGGCACCTCAAATGCCGACGGCAACGTTTTCGTCACCTTTCCCATTTCGTTCCCGACGGCGTTTTCGTCCCTCGTGGCCACTCACTCGGGCGGCGATGCGGCGATGGTCGCCCTGGTCGGCGGCAGCGTCACCCAGCAGGGCTGCACGCTGAGAATCCGCAACAGCGCAGGGCAAGTGCAGCAGGGCTGGAGCGTGAATTACTTTGCGAAGGGGTATTGAATGAACGCGTTCAAAGTGTTGTTCAGCGCCAGCACCCGGGGCGTCTATGTACCGGGCATCAACTCGTCGGACATTCCCGGCGATGTCATCGAGATTCCCCAGGACTACTGGATTTCCCTGCTGCAGCAGCAGGCGGTCGTGGCGAAGGTCATCGGCGTCAATCCCAACAACGGCTTTCCGGTGCTGACCGATCCGCCGCCGCTGACGCCCGACGAGGCCGCCGACGCCGAACGCCGCTGGCGCGACGCGCAGTTGGCCGCCACCGACGGCCTGGTGGCCCGTGACCGCGACGAGCTGGAGGACGGCGGCGGCACCACCCTGACCACCGAGCAATACACCGAACTGCAAACCTACCGGCGTGCGCTGCGGGACTGGCCGCAGGGCTCGTTCTTTCCGTTCAGCGAGCATCGTCCGGCAGCGCCGCGCTGGTTGGCTTCGGCGATCTGACCCAGGAGATTCACATGGACTATCCCAAGCGCATTCCCGGCTCAGGGCTGGTGAACGGCCGATTCGTCGACGAAGACGCGATCGCCGGAACGCCGGGTTCCCTGATTCCGGCCAGTTGGGGCAACAGCGTCACTGAAGAGATCCTCAATGCGATCACCGCTGCCGGACTGACGCCGGACGAGGAGCAGACCGATCAGTTGGCCAGGGCCATCCGCCAGCTGGCCAAGCCGGATCCGCTGCAGCAGTTTCCGGTGCAGGTGTACCGCAAGAACGTGCTGATCAACGGCGGTTTCGATATCTGGCAACGCGGGACCGCCAACCCGGCACCGAACATCGGCGGCTTCGTGGCCGACCGTTTCCGTTGCGACTGGAACGGCAATGCCGGTGTCGCGATCAGCCGGCAAAGCTTCGTTCCCGGTCAAGGCGAAGTCGCGGGCGAGCCTCAGGCATTTTTGCGTTGGCAGCAAACGGCGGCCGGCACCGGCTCGACCGTGCATCGCATTTCCCAGAACGTCGAATCGGTCAGGACGTTGGCGGGCAGGACGGCGACCGTTTCGTTCTGGGCCCGTTCCGACGCGGCCCGGCAACTGCGGGTCATGATCTTCCAGAACTTCGGCGCGGCCGGTTCGGAAACGGTCGAGCGAGCGGTCGGCGACGTTCAGGTCGGCACTGCCTGGGCCCAGTACAGCGTTTCATTTCAGGTGCCGGGCCTCGCCGGAAAGATGCTGGGGGCGAACCATCACCTGAGGCTGGCCTTCGACCTGCCGCTCAATGTGCTGCAGACCGTGGACCTGGCCCGGATCCAGCTGGAGGAGGGGCCGGTGCCGACGCCTTTCGAACGCCGCACCGAAGCGCAGGAACTGAGCGACTGCCAACGCTATTTCGAGCGCTCGTTCACGGGGGGACTGCCGATCCGGGCGAACAACGGCTCCGGCACCTGCATCTCGACATTCACTCAAGTCCCGGCCGCCAACACCGGCCAGTACGGCATGACGATCGGCATGCTGGTGCAGAAGCGCGTCCTGCCGACGGTCGTGGCCTACTGTCCAGGTGAAAACAGCGCTCAGGTCTGGAACCAGTCGATCGGCAAATCCTGCACCGGAACGTTCCTGCAGGGCCTGACGGACCGTGCGATCTCGTTCGCCACCGTCACGCCCGTCGGCAGCGCCCCCGGACAGACCCTGCAGATCGAATGGACGGCCGATGCCGAAATCTAGGAGGAACGATGGACTATCGACTGACCGCACAAGGCGTGATGCGCCTGAGCGACGCGGCCTACATTCCGCAGGATCCGGGCAACCGCGACTGGCTCGAGTATCAGGCGTGGCTGGCGGCGGGAGGGCAGGTGCTGCCCCGGCTTGACGATCCCGACGCAGAGGAACCGCAGCGCGGCGTCCTGGGCTTTTTCAAGCGCATCATTTAAACCCTTCATTAAAGGATCAAGCGTGAAAACTCTGGAAAACAACTGGTTGGCGAGTTTCTCCCGCCAACCGTGATTCAATCGCAGTATCCAGGGAGGATCGAACATCATGCCAATCACCGAAAACCAGCTTGTCAGCATCATGCCGAACGCCCGCTCCCAAGCGGGCGTTTTCGTTCCGGCGCTCAACGCCGCCATGGCCCGTCAGCGCATCGACACGCCCAAGCGCATTGCCGCATTCCTGGCCCAGGTCGGCCATGAGTCGGGCCAGTTGCGCTACGTGCGGGAACTGGGCAGTCAGCAGTACCTGAGCAAATACGACACCGGCGCCCTCGCGGCCCGGTTGGGCAACACCCCCGAAGCCGACGGCGACGGGCAGAAATACTGCGGCCGAGGGCTGATCCAGATCACCGGCCGCGCCAACTATCGGCAATGCAGCCTCGGGCTGTTCGGCGACGAACGCCTGCTGGCCCTGCCGGAACTGCTGGAGCAGCCGCAATGGGCGGCCGAGTCCGCCGCGTGGTTCTGGGCGCAGAACGGCTTGAACGAACTGGCCGACCGCGACCAGTTCAACACCATCACCCGGCGCATCAACGGCGGGCTCAACGGCCTGCAGGACCGTCTGGAGCTCTGGGGGCGGGCGAGGGCGGTGCTATGCCCGGTCTCGGCCTGAACCTCTGGCGGCTGGCCGGCATCGCGCTGCTGGCCGTCGCGGCGGCGGCGCTGGCCTGGCGGTTCCAGGACTGGCGCTACGGCCGGCGACTGGCCGAACAGGCCCTTGAACATGCCCAAGTCCTCAATCGACTCACCCTGACGGCCGCCGCCGCGCAACAGGCCGAACAGGACAAGCGCCTGGCCCTGGAGCAACGGCTCCAGGCCAGCGAACAGACCCACTACCGAGCGCTCAATGATGCCCAACGTGATCAGGCTCGCCTGCGCGACCGCCTTGCCACTGCTGATCTGCGCCTGTCAGTCCTCGTCGATGCCGGCGACGTTGCCCATGGCTGCGACCTGCCCGCCGCCCCCGGCGCCGGCGGCGTGGATCATGCAGCCCTACGCGCCCGACTTGACCCGGCGCATGCTCAACGAATTGTCGCCATCACCGACGAAGGCGACCGCGGACTGATCGCCCTGCAGGCCTGCCAGGCCTATGTCAGGACCCTGGCGCCCGCACCTTCACATCTTGAATGAGCCTGCGCCTTGCATGCGCCATGGGCTCGTGTACGGTGGTGCACATCCCATCCGATCCGGAGTGCGCCGTGAAAGAAATCACCCAACTGGCCGCTGAACTTGGCCGGCGCCTGCAGTTGCTCAACGCCCACGTCACCACCGCCGAGTCCTGCACCGGCGGCGGGATCGCCGAGGCGATCACCCGCATTCCCGGCAGCTCGGCATGGTTCGAGGCCGGCTACGTGACGTATTCCAACCGGCAGAAGACCTTGCAGCTGAATGTGCCGGCGGAGCTGTTCCCGACCGTGGGCGCGGTCAGCCGCGAAGTGGTCGAGGCCATGGTGCGCGGTGCCCAGGCCAACAGCCGGGCGCGCTTCGCCGTGGCGGTCAGCGGCGTGGCCGGGCCGGACGGCGGTTCGCCGAACAAACCGGTGGGCACGGTGTGGCTGGCCTGGGGCGCGGGCGATACGGTGTGCAGCGAGGTGCAGCACTTCCCCGGCACCCGTGACGACGTCCGCCGACAAACGGTGAAGGCCGCGCTAGAGGGGTTGCTGCGACTGACGGCACGAGAAATCGAAAATCAGGGGTAGGCGATCCTCGAACGCTGTGGAATAATACTGGCTACTTATACAGGTGTTGGCCGTCAGGCCTTATTGATTACGTGAGGACTTTAATGGACGACAACAAGAAGAAAGCCTTGGCTGCGGCCCTGGGTCAGATCGAACGTCAATTCGGCAAGGGTGCCGTAATGCGTATGGGCGATCAGGACCGTCAGGCGATCCCGGCCATTTCCACCGGCTCTCTGGGTCTGGACATCGCACTGGGCATCGGCGGCCTGCCAAAAGGCCGGATCATCGAGATCTACGGCCCTGAATCGTCCGGTAAGACCACCTTGACGCTGTCCGTGATCGCCCAGGCCCAGAAGGCCGGCGCGACCTGCGCCTTCGTCGACGCAGAACACGCCCTGGATCCCGAGTACGCCGGCAAGTTGGGCGTCAACGTCGACGACCTGCTGGTCTCCCAGCCGGACACTGGCGAGCAGGCCCTGGAAATCACCGACATGCTGGTGCGCTCCAACGCCGTTGACGTGATCATCGTAGACTCCGTGGCCGCGCTGGTGCCGAAGGCTGAGATCGAAGGCGAAATGGGTGACATGCACGTGGGCCTGCAAGCCCGTCTGATGTCCCAGGCGCTGCGCAAGATCACCGGCAACATCAAGAACGCCAACTGCCTGGTGATCTTCATCAACCAGATCCGCATGAAGATCGGCGTGATGTTCGGCAGCCCGGAAACCACCACCGGCGGTAACGCGCTCAAGTTCTACGCTTCGGTTCGTCTCGACATCCGCCGTACCGGCGCGGTGAAGGAAGGCGACGAAGTGGTCGGCAGCGAAACCCGCGTCAAGGTCGTGAAGAACAAGGTCGCTTCGCCGTTCCGTCAGGCTGAGTTCCAGATCCTGTACGGCAAGGGCATCTACCTCAACGGCGAGATGATCGACCTGGGCGTGTTGCACGGCTTCGTCGAGAAGTCCGGCGCCTGGTATGCCTACAACGGCACCAAGATCGGTCAGGGCAAGGCCAACTCGGCCAAGTACCTGGCGGACAACCCAGACGTCGCCGCCGCGCTCGAGAAGCAACTGCGCGACAAGCTGCTGTCTTCGTCGGCCGTTGCAGATGCCAAGGCTGGCGCTTCGGTCACCGAGACCGAAGACGACATGGCTGACGCCGATATCTGATTGCAGCGATGACAACCGCCGTACTCGATACCCTCGTCGCGGTGCGGCGAACCGCCATGGATCTGCTCGCACGACGCGAGCACGGTCGGGTTGAACTGACGCGCAAGCTGCGTCAGCGCGGCGCTCCGGATGAAATGATCGAATCCGCCCTCGACCGTTTGACGGAAGAGGGTCTGCTCAGCGAAGCACGCTACCTCGAAAGCTTTGTCTCCTACCGCGCCCGCGCCGGCTACGGCCCGATGCGGATTCGTGAAGAGTTGAGCCAACGTGGTTTGCAGCGTGCCGACATCGACCTCGCCCTGCGCGAGAGCGGCATCCCTTGGCAGGCGCAACTGGAGGATACGTGGCGACGCAAGTTCTCCGGGCAACTGCCTGCAGACGCCAAGGAACGGGCCAAACAAGGCCGTTTCCTGGCCTACAGGGGATTCTCGATGGAGATGATCAACCGCTTGTTCAGCGGTCGAGGGATGGACGATTAAATGAAAACGGCCCGCTATTTCGATAGCGGGCCGTTTTTTTTTTGCCCTCACGTTGCCTTCGAGGGCTCCCGGCTGCGTTGTGGGGTTTGCGGTCTGGACCGGGCCCAGTTTTCCGGCAGGTTGATGTAGTCCACCAACTCACGCAGCCGTCCGTGGTTCCGGGCGTTGAACGCGAACGTCAGCCGCGCGAGATGGCTGAACTGGGCCTCGTCTTCTTCGCTGTTGAAGGTGTGCTGGTGGAACCGGTCGCTCAGGCACAGGTCGGCGAAGGCGTCCTGCATGTGGGCCAGGGCCTGGTCGCTGAGCCTGTGGTTCATGCGGATCAGGAACTGGCGCTTGAGCCAGCGGCTGGAGTGGAAGTTGCCGTAGAACTGCTGGATCTGCTCCACCGCCTCCTCGGCGCTGAAGACCAGGCGCATCAGTTTCAGGTCGGTCGGCAGGATATAGCGGTTGTCCTCCAGTTGTTGGCGGATGAAGTCCAGTGCGCTCTGCCAGAACGTGCCGCCCGGTGCGTCCAGCAGCACCACCGGCACCAGCGGGCTTTTGCCGGTCTGGATCAGGGTCAGCACTTCGAGCGCTTCGTCCAGGGTGCCGAAGCCCCCCGGGCACAGCACCAGCGCATCGGCTTCCTTGACGAAGAACAGCTTGCGGGTGAAGAAAAAGTGAAACGGCAGCAGGTTGCCGGTGCCGCCCACGGTCGGATTGGCATGCTGCTCGAAGGGCAGGGTGATGTTGAACCCCAGGCTGTGGTCGCGGCCGGCGCCTTCATGGGCGGCGGCCATGATCCCGCCGCCGGCGCCGGTGATGACCATCATGCCCGAGCGGGCAAGCCCGGCGCCCAGTTCACGGGCCAGGGCATACAGCGGGTGCTCCACCGGCGTGCGCGCCGAGCCGAACACCGTGACCTTGCGCCGTCCCTTGAACTGTTCGAGGGTGCGGAACGACTGCTCCAGTTCGCGCAGGGCCTGCAGGGTGATCTTGGCGTTCCAGCGGTTGTGGTCGTCCTGGGCCATGCGCAGCACGGTCAGGATCATGTCGCGGTAGATGGGGAGGTTGGGGCTGTCGGGTGAAACCAGGTTGAGTTGTTCTTCGACCTTGCCGACGAGGTCGTGGCCGCTTTCCTGAAAATGCCGGCTGAGCAGGTCATTCGGTTGGTAAGGCATTCAACGTCTCCTTCTGCACAGAGCCCTTGTGCCCTGACGAGCGGCGTCAGTGCCGCGCTGCAAAACAATGTGGCGGGCAGCTCCTTCCTGCCGCGGAAAAGTGAACGGGAAACACATTCAATCTAGACCGTCGCAAGACAGTTCGTCGACTTCATCATTGCGCCGCAAAGTCTTTGCCGGCAACCGCTTATTGTCGCTTTGCAAGGTGCTTTCACCGCTCGTCCGAAGCCGTGCCGGACGGCCGATGCTCTGATTTACTAAGTTACAGGCGCGGTGCGACAGGTTTGCGTCAGCGGCCGTACACGGGGCGCATGCGATTCAAGGATTTGCGGGTGGCAAGGAGGCGGAACATGGCCAGAGTCATTCTGGAGATCGATACGCAGCTGTATCGGTTGCTCAAAGCGTCGGCCGAGACCAATCATGTGAGTCTCGAGGAGGAGTGCTGCCGACGCCTGGCGGGAGGGGAGCGCCGCTCGCGCTACCTGCAGGCCTTGCTGGCCGAACTGCGCGCCGAGGATGAGCAGCGGCGCGCCAATTCCAGGTGATTACTTCTTCTTGGCCGGGCCGGGTTTCGGGCAATCCGACTCTTGGTAGCTGGCGGAACCGACCGGACGGTTGGTCTTCACTTCGGTGAAGTCGTAGCGCATGACCGCGCCCTTGGCCATCAGCTTGCGGTAGGACGGGTTGTTGCACACCGAGGCGCCCAGCTGGAAATACACGGCCTTGGGGTCGGCGCGCATCTGGTCGGCGTGGCTCTTCTGCACGCTCAGGTGGTTGATCAGCGTGGTGCCCTCGACGGTGTAGCCCTGATCGAGAATGTCTTCGTTGATCGCCCGAGGCGTGCCGACGCTGCTCTGCGTGGCGACGTTGCGCAGCTCTCTGTTCAGGTTCTGCTCACTCAGGGAGGCGGCCTGGGCGCTGAGGGAAGACGCCAGCGCAATGGCAGCGACGGGAACGGTAAGGCGCAGCATGAAACTCTCCTGGTTCAGTGACTGGTGGTTCGACCCGCCACGGGGCTGTGCGTTCAGTGGCGGCGAATTATAGGGGAGCCGGTCGGGAGGGTACAGGCTTGCGCCCACCGCTCTGGTAGACTGCCGGCCTTTATCGCCTTGCCGAGTGCTGTTCGTGTCGAGTTCCCCTGTCTGCCGGCGTCGCCCGCAATGACCCATGCCCCCAACGCCGTGGCCCGCCTGCGCGACCAGCGCGAAGACGAAGGCATCAAGCCGATCCAGGCCCGTGGCTGGCGCGCGCCCCGTTGCCGCGATTGCCGGGTGATCCAGAGCCATTGCCTGTGCGCGTGGCGCCCGAAGGTCGAATCCCGTTCCGGGGTCTGCCTGATCATGACCGGCAAGGAAGTGTTCAAACCCAGCAACACCGGCTGGCTGATCGCCGACGTGGTGCGCGACAACCATGCCTTCATCTGGTCGCGCACCGACACCGACGAACAGCTGCTTGCGCTGCTCAACGATCCGCAGCGGCAACCGTACCTGGTGTTCCCCGGCGAGTACGTCGAGCCGTCCCGGGTGACGCACACCGTGACGCCCGACGGCGGCAAGCGCCCGCTGTTCATCTTGCTGGACGCGACCTGGACCGAGGCCCGCAAGATCTTCCGCAAGAGCCCGTACTTCGACCGGTTGCCGATCCTCAGCCTGCTGCCCGACCGGCTGTCGCGCTACCGCCTGCGCCGCTCCACCCGCAGCGAGCACCTGTGCACCGCCGAAGTCGCGGCGCTGTGCCTGGAGCTGGCGGGCGATTCGGACGCCGCTTCGGCGCTGGACGCCTATTTCGACGTGTTCAGCCAGCATTACCTGGGCGCCAAGCAGCAGCGGGAGGTGAATGTGTCCACCCCGGCCCACGCCGAACTGCTGCCGTTCATTGACGCCGCGCCAGCGGTGCCGGCCTGATACTGGCCCATACTGCTAAAGCAGGGGGCGTTGCGCTTGACCACCCCGTCTTCGCTGGGCATGCTTGGCGCCGGTTCGGGGGCGGCCAAGGTCTGAAACGCCGTTTTTTCCGTGATTGGCGTTGAACGTGCCCCTGTGGATACCGCTGCCTGGCGTTATCTTGAGTTGCCTTGGCATGGCCCGAATGCATCGGGCCAGCCATCAAGAACAGGATCATTTGAAAAATGGCCACATACGACATCCTGATTGCCGATGACCACCCGTTGTTTCGCAGCGCGCTGCATCAGGCGCTGACCCTGGGCCTCGGCCCGGATGTGCGGCTGGTGGAGGTGGCGAGCATCGCCGAACTGGAGGCCCGCCTGACCGAAAAGGCCGATTGGGACCTGGTGCTGCTGGACCTGAACATGCCGGGCGCCTACGGATTCTCCGGGCTGGTGCTGCTGCGCGGCCAGTACCCGCAGATTCCGGTGGTCATGGTGTCCGCCCAGGAGGAGGCCTCGGTGATGGTCAAGTCCCGGGAGTTCGGCGCCAGCGGCTTCATTCCCAAGTCCAGCGACCTGAACGTGATCCAGGAAGCGGTGCGCAAGGTGCTGGACGGCGATGTGTTCTGGCCGCCCCAGGCGTTCGAGGCCGTCAGCGTCTCCAAGGAAGCCAAGGCCGCCAGCGATGGCCTGGCCAGTCTCACGCCGCAGCAGTTCCGGGTGCTGACGATGGTCTGCGAAGGGCTGCTGAACAAGCAGATCGCCTATGAGCTGAACGTGTCGGAGGCGACCATCAAGGCTCACGTCACGGCGATCTTCCGCAAGCTGGACGTGCGCACCCGCACCCAGGCGGCGTTGCTGCTGCAACAACTTGAGTCAATTCCCAGCCAGTGAGGGCTGGCGCCTTCACGCTTTTTTGACTTTCGTTGATCTAGCTTTCCCACTTCTTTTTGGTCGGTTATCTACTTTATGTCACCTTTCAAGGGCCAGACGGGCCTCAAACGCATCCTCAACGCCTCCGGCTACTCGCTGGACGGCTTGCGCGCAGCCTTCAACGGCGAAGCGGCGTTCCGTCAACTGGTGCTGCTCAACGTAGTGCTGATTCCGCTGTCGTTCTTCCTCGACGTCAGCCGGGTCGAACAGGCGCTGCTGATCGCCGTGTGCCTGCTGGCGCTGATCGTCGAACTGCTGAACTCGGCGGTGGAGGCGGCCATCGACCGCATTTCCCTGGAACTGCACCCGCTGTCCAAGAACGCCAAGGACATGGGCAGCGCCGCGCAGTTCGTGGCCCTGAGCATGATCGCCCTGGTCTGGGCGGTGATCCTGCTTTAAGCGATGCTGGGCAGCACGATCTCGTCGCTGCGCTGCACCCCGGCGGTGAAGGCGCGGCACAGTTCGAGGAATTCGCGCATGGCGGAGGTCTGGTACTTCTGCTTGTGCCAGATGAAGTAGAACTGCCGGGCCAGATCCAGGTCCGGTGTCTCCACCGGCACCAGGCTGCCGCGCCGGAAGGCGTCGCGCAGCGCCAGGCGCGAGATGCAGCCGATCCCCAACCCCGACTCCACCGCGCGCTTGATCGCCTCGGTGTGCTCCAGCTCCAGCCGGATGTTCAGCGCGCTGCGGTGATGACGCATGGCCTGATCGAAGGTCAGGCGCGTGCCGGAGCCTTGTTCGCGCAGGATCCACGCTTCCTGGGTCAGTTCGTCCATGGTCACGCTGCCGCGCTGGGCCAGCGGATGCTGCGGGGCGCAGAACACCACCAACTCATCCTCGACCCAGCTCTGCACTTCGATGTCCGGGTGGCTGCAATCGCCTTCGATTAGACCCAGATCAATTTCGTAGTGGGCGACCTGTTGCACGATGTTGGCGGTGTTCTGCACATGCAGCTTCACTTGGCTTTCCGGGTGGCGCTGCATGAAGCCGCCGATCAGCAGGGTCGCCAGGTAATTGCCGATGGTGAGCGTCGCGCCCACCGACAGCGAGCCGAAACCGGACTTGCCGTTGAGCAGGTCCTCGATTTCCTTGGCCTGGTCGAGCATCGCCACCGCCTGCGGCAGCAGTTGCTTGCCCAGGGCGTTGAGGCTCAGGCGCTTGCCGGCGCGGTCGAACAGCTGGCAGCTGGACTGACGCTCCAGTTCAGTGATCGAGGTGCTCGCCGCCGATTGCGACAGGTTGAGCAGCCCGGCAGCCCGGGAAACGCTTTCCTGCTGGGCCACGGCGACGAAGACTTGCAGTTGACGGAGTGTAAATCGCATATCGATATAACCGATAACCGTTATCTTGATAATCCAGTTAACAGATATTGTCGGCGCTATTAGAATGCGATGCAATTGCGCACCGTCGGCGCTCTTCGAGAGCAGTGCAGAGCAAGGCGCAGATCAATCTCCAGGAGTCCCCCGTACATGAGCAACATGAACCACGAGCGTGTCCTCAGTGTTCACCACTGGAACGACACTCTGTTCAGCTTCAAGTGCACCCGCGATCCGGGCCTGCGCTTCGAGAACGGTCAGTTCGTGATGATCGGCCTGCAACAGCCCAACGGCCGCCCGCTTATGCGCGCCTACTCGATCGCCAGCCCGAACTGGGAAGAGCATCTGGAGTTCTTCAGCATCAAGGTGCCGGATGGCCCGTTGACCTCCCAGCTGCAGCACCTGAAGGAAGGCGACGAGATCATCATCAGCAAGAAGCCGACCGGCACCCTGGTGCTGGACGACCTGAACCCGGGCAAGCACCTGTACCTGCTGAGCACCGGCACCGGCCTCGCCCCGTTCATGAGCGTGATCCAGGATCCGGAAACCTACGAGCGCTTCGAGAAAGTGATCCTGGTTCACGGCGTTCGCTACGTCAACGAAGTCGCCTACCGTGAGTTCATCACCGAGCACCTGCCGCAGAACGAGTTCTTCGGCGAAGCGCTGCGCGACAAGCTGATCTACTACCCGACCGTGACCCGCGAGCCGTTCGAGAACCAGGGCCGCCTGACGGACCTGATGCGCAGCGGCAAACTGTTCAGCGACATCGGCCTGCCGCCGATCAACCCGCAGGACGACCGCGCGATGATCTGCGGCAGCCCGAGCATGCTCGACGAGACCAGCGAAGTGCTCGACAGCTTCGGCCTGAAGATCTCGGCCCGCATGCGCGAGCCTGGCGACTACCTGATCGAGCGCGCGTTCGTCGAGAAGTAAGCCTACCCCCTGCAGGAGCGAGCACGCTCCCGCAGACATGAAAAAGCCCGCGTTGCCTTCACCGGCAGCGCGGGCTTTTTCGTTTCCGGGCTCAGGCGCCGGCGGGAACCACTTCCAGGACGCGGATCCGCTCCGGCGTCGGATAATGCCAGCGCACGTCCAGGTCCCAGAACTGCGCACCGTACTCGCGCTCAGGCTGGGGCGTCTGGTAGGCCGGGCGCGGATCCTGGGCCAGGCATTGCCCGATCAGCTCGACCAGCGGTTCGCCGAGGCGCTGGGCATGCCCGTGGGCCTGTTGCAACGCCGCCTCTGCCCATTCCACGTCAATCAGCACCGGCGCGGCGCTGGCGATGCCGTTGCAGGCTTCGGGGACGATGTCGGCGTAGGGCACGTAAGGCTTGATGTCGAGTACCGGCGTGCCGTCCAGCAAGTCGATGCCGGAGATGAACAACCTGCCGGCCTCGACCTTGTCCAGTTTCACCACGGACTGGCCGATGCCGTTGGGCCGATGGGTGGCGCGGGTGGCGAACACCCCCATGGACTTGTTGCCGCCCAGGCGAGGCGGGCGCACCTTCAGCCGTGGCGTGTCCTCCAGCGCCTGATGGAACAGGAACAGCAGCCACACGTGGCTGACCTGCTCAAGGCCCTGCACCGCATCGCCCTGGTCGAACGGCGCCACCAGTTCCAGCACGCCGCGGGCGGCCGGGGCCAGTTGCGGCTGACGGGGAATGGCGAACTTCTCCTTGAAGCAGGAGCGCACGAAGCCGATGGGGGAGACGCTGTAGGCCATGGCTCAGCCGCGCACGCGCAGGGTCAGGCCCTTGAGGAAATTGCGCAGCAACTGGTCGCCGCACGGGCGGTAGTTGTTGTGGCCGACCTTGCGGAACAGGGCGCTCAGCTCAGGCTTGGACACCGGGAAGTCGACGGACTTGAGGATCACATGCAGGTCGTCTTCCTTCAGCTCGAAGGCCACGCGCAGTTTCTTCAGGATGATGTTGTTGGTCACCGGCAGTTCGACCGGCAGCGGCGGGCGGCTGTCGTCCTTGCCGCGCTTGAGGATCACCAGGCCGTCGAGGAAGTGGGCCATGACGTCGTCCGGGCAGCGCACGAAGCCTTCTTCGTCCTCTTCCTTCTTGTCGAGGTAGGCCACCACGTCTTTCAGCGCCACGTCCATGCCGCCCATCTTGGTGATCTCGACGACCTTCTTGTCGCTGATGTCGAGCATGTAGCGCACGCTGCGCAGTACGTCGTTGTGAATCATGTGTGCAATCCTGAGGGTTCGTTGTGGGCACCGCGCAGGCGATGCCGGATGTCGGGAGGCGGCCGGGCGTCAGAACTTCTCTTTGCCGGACAGGTAGCGCCACTGGCCCGCCGGCACCTTGCCGATGGACACGCCGCCGATGCGGATGCGACGGATGCCCAGCACCTTCAGCCCGACCGCTTCGCACAGCCGAGCGAGGAGCCCGGGCTGCGGGTTCTTCATGGCGAAGCGCAGGCGGTTTTCGCTCTGCCAGCTGGCCTTGACCGGCGGCAGTTCGGTGCCCTTGACGCGCAGGCCGTGCTGCATGCGGTTCAGGCCGTGCTCGGTCATTTCGCCCTCGACCTCGACCACGTACTCCTGCTCGATCTTCGCGGCGTCGGCGGTGAGTTTGCGCAGCACTTTCCAATCCTGGGTGAACACCATCAGGCCGCTGGCGCCCGGCTGCAGGTCGGCGCCGGCGGTCAGGCGCAGGAAGTGCCCGCGCAGCGGCCGTTTGCCGAACCGGTGCTCTTCGCTGAGGGTGTCGGCGCCGAGCGAGCGCATGGCGGTCTCGGTGTCCATGCCGGCCGGTACGTTGAGCAGCAGGGTCACCGGCTCCGGCGCGGTGGCCTTGGCGTCCTTGTCGAGCTCGACTTTCTGGTCGCCGACCTTGAACTGCGGTTCGTCGACGACTTCGCCGTCCACGGTGACCCAGCCGCCCTCGATGAACAGTTCGGCCTCACGGCGGGAGCAGCCGACCAGTTCGATGAGGCGTTTGGAAAGGCGGATCGGGTCAGTCATGGCAGGGTCGCAATAAAAAAGGGGTCGGCATTGTACCTCCATGGGGGCGCCAAGGCCCGGATCCATTTCGGTTCGCTGCGTTTCCTGTGCGGATTTGACGCGGGAGCGAGCCTGCTCCCGCCTGGGTCTTGCGGTGCAGCCAAACCTGTGGGAGCCAGCCTGCTGGCGATGGCGTCATTGACGGCGCCGCAAAGCCTGAGCAAGGCAGCCGCTCCTCTAGCCAGTGCTCGAGCGCTGGCGGTTCTGGCGCAGCCGCATGTGCAGCAACGGGTAGGGCTGGCCCATGCCGTCGACGTCCGAACGGCCGATCACCTCGAAACCTTGCTTGAAATAGAAGCCCAGGGCCTGAGGGTTCTGCTCGTTGACGTCCAGTTCGTCGGCGTTCAGGTGTTCCAGGGCGTAGCGCAGCAATTGCTTGCCCAGGCCTTGCCCGCGATGGTCCGGATCAATGAAGAGCATTTCCACCTTGCCCGCCGCCACGCCCGCGAAGCCGGTGATGCGCTGGCGGTGGTCCTTGGTGCAGATCAGCATCACGGCATCCAGGTAGCGGGTCAGCACCAGATCCTTGAGCAACAGGATGTAGCTGTCCGGCAGAAAGTCATGGGTGGCGCGCACCGAGGCTTCCCAGACCCGGGTCAGTTCCGGGTAGTCGCTCAGTTTCGGCGTGTGGATGACCGAAAGATGACGCATGTCCGTTTGCCTCCTCATCAGTGGATTCACCAACAATAGCCGTAAAAAAGCCCCGCATCTCGGCAAAGAGAGCAGGGCTTGGCTTTCAGCGGGCAATTCCCTGCGGGAGCAGGGTTTGCCGAATCAGATCTGTTCGGCCCAGAGGTCGTACTCGTCGGCGTCGGTCACCTTGCACCAGACCTTGTCGCCCGGCTTGAGGTTGCTGCCGTTGTCGATGAACACGTTGCCGTCGATTTCCGGGGCATCGAAGAAGCAGCGGCCGACCGCGCCTTGCTCGTCGACTTCGTCCACCAGCACTTCGATCTCGCGGCCGATGCGCAGTTGCAGGCGCGCCGAGCTGATGGCCTGCTGGTGCGCCATGAAGCGCTCCCAGCGGTCTTGCTTGACGTCGTCCGGCACGATGTCCAGGCCCAGGTCGTTGGCCGGGGCGCCTTCGACCGGCGAGTACTGGAAGCAGCCGACGCGGTCGAGCTGGGCTTCGGTCAGCCAGTCCAGCAGGTACTGGAAGTCTTCTTCGGTTTCGCCGGGGAAGCCGACGATGAAGGTCGAGCGGATGATCAGGTCCGGGCAGATCTCGCGCCAGTTCTTGATCCGCGCCAGGGTCTTGTCTTCGAACGCCGGGCGTTTCATCGACTTGAGGACCTTGGGGCTGGCGTGCTGGAACGGGATGTCCAGGTACGGCAGGATCTTGCCGGCGGCCATCAGCGGGATCAGCTCGTCGACGTGCGGGTACGGGTAGACGTAGTGCAGGCGCACCCAGACGCCGAGGGTGCTGAGGGCTTCGCACAGCTCGGTCATGCGGGTCTTCACCGGCGCGCCGTTCCAGAAGCCGGTGCGGTACTTCACGTCGACGCCGTAGGCGCTGGTGTCCTGGGAGATCACCAGCAGTTCCTTGACGCCGGACTTGACCAGGCGCTGGGCCTCGTCGAGCACATCGCCCACCGGACGGCTGACCAGCTTGCCGCGCATCGACGGGATGATGCAGAAGCTGCAGCTGTGGTTGCAGCCTTCGGAAATCTTCAGGTAGGCGTAGTGGCGCGGGGTCAGCTTGACGCCTTGCGGCGGCACCAGGTCGATCAGCGGGTTGTGGTCCTGCTTGGGCGGCACGACTTCGTGCACGGCGCTGACCACTTGCTCGTACTGCTGCGGGCCGGTCACGGCCAGCACGCTCGGGTGCACGTCGCGGATGTTGCCTTCTTCCACGCCCATGCAGCCGGTGACGATCACCTTGCCGTTTTCCTTGATCGCTTCGCCGATGACTTCCAGCGACTCGGCCTTGGCGGAGTCGATGAAGCCGCAGGTGTTGACCACCACGACATCGGCGTCCTGATAGGTGGACACCACGTCATAGCCTTCCATGCGCAGCTGGGTCAGGATGCGCTCGGAGTCGACCAGTGCTTTGGGGCAACCCAGGGATACGAAGCCAACCTTGGGATTGGCCGGCGCAGGAGTGGTGGACATGTCTAACCTCGGTGTCTGTGACGTCGCTTGCCTGATGCATGAGCCGACGGACGGGCGCTTGAACTGCGCCTCTGATCAAAAAGTGCGCAATTCTAGCGACGAGCAGCGCACTTGACCAGCTTTATACGGGGAAATGCGACGAGTGCTGCGCTATGCTTCGCGCCAATGCGCTTTACCGCTTTTTTATAGTCAACCAATCGACTGTAACAACAGGTAATAAGGGCGCAGGCTGCATCAAAAAGCAAAGTGCTTCGTTCAGAGGCCGGTCTGGGAATCAGGAGTGTTGGATGGGTCACGCAAGTAGTCATGCGGCGGGCGCCGAAGGTTCGGCAACCAAGCCGCTGAGCATGCTGGTCGCGGCGGTCGGGGTGGTTTACGGCGACATTGGCACAAGTCCGTTGTACACCCTGAAAGAAGTGTTTTCCGGCGCCTATGGCGTGCCCGTCAATCACGACGGGGTGCTGGGCATCCTGTCGCTGATTTTCTGGTCGCTGATCTGGGTCGTGTCGATCAAGTACATGATGTTCGTGCTGCGCGCCGACAACCAGGGCGAAGGCGGGATCATGGCCCTCACCGCGCTGGCGCGGCGGGCGGCGGGGCAGCGGGCCAGGCTGCGCACGCTGCTGGTGGTCTGCGGGCTGATCGGGGCGGCGCTGTTCTACGGCGACAGCATGATCACCCCGGCGATTTCCGTGCTCTCGGCCATCGAAGGCCTGGGGCTGGCGTTCGAGGGCATCGACCACTGGGTGGTGCCGCTGTCGCTGGTGGTGCTGGTGGGCCTGTTCCTGATCCAGAAGCACGGCACGGCGCGGATCGGCATTCTCTTCGGGCCGATCATGGTCACCTGGTTCCTGGTGCTCGGCGCCCTCGGGATCTACGGCATCAGCCACTACCCGGAAGTGCTGCACGCGCTCAACCCGGTCTGGGCCGTGCGTTTCTTCATGGTGCATGCCGGCATGGGCGTGGCGATCCTCGGCGCGGTGGTGCTGGCGCTGACCGGCGCCGAAGCGCTGTACGCCGACATGGGCCACTTCGGCCGCAAGCCGATCGCCCGCGCCTGGTTCCTGCTGGTGCTGCCGGCCCTGGTGCTCAACTACTTCGGCCAGGGCGCACTGCTGCTGGAGAACCCGGACGCCGCGCGCAACCCGTTCTACCTGCTGGCGCCTAGTTGGGCCCTGATCCCGCTGGTGGGCCTGTCGACCCTGGCCACGGTGATCGCGTCCCAGGCGGTGATTTCCGGCGCGTTCTCCCTGACCCGTCAGGCGATCCAGCTCGGCTACATCCCGCGCATGTACATCCAGCACACCTCCAGCGACGAGCAAGGGCAGATCTACATCGGTGCGGTGAACTGGTCGCTGATGGTCGGCGTGGTGCTGCTGGTGATCGGCTTCGAGTCCTCCGGCGCCCTGGCCTCGGCCTACGGCGTGGCCGTGACCGGCACCATGCTGATGACCACCATCCTGGTGTCGGCGGTGATGCTGCTGCTGTGGAAGTGGCCGCCGGTGCTCGCTGTGCCGGTCCTGCTCGGCTTCCTGCTGGTGGACGGCCTGTACTTCGCCGCCAACGTGCCGAAGATCGTCCAGGGCGGCGCATTCCCGGTGATCGCCGGCCTGGCACTGTTCATCCTGATGACCACCTGGAAGCGCGGCAAGCAACTGCTGGTCGAGCGTCTGGACGAAGGCGCGTTGCCGCTGCCGATCTTCATCAGCAGCATCCGCGTGCAGCCGCCGCACCGAGTGCAGGGCACCGCCGTGTTCCTGACCGCCCGCTCCGACGCCGTGCCCCACGCCCTGTTGCACAACCTGCTGCACAACCAGGTGCTGCATGAGCAAGTGGTGCTGCTGACGGTGGTCTACGAAGACATCCCGCGCGTGCCGCCGTCCCGGCGCTTCGAGGTCGAGGCCCACGGCGAAGGCTTCTTCCGGGTGATCCTGCATTTCGGCTTCACCGACGAGCCGGACGTGCCCCAGGCGCTGAAGCTGTGCCATCTGGACGACCTGGACTTCAGCCCGATGCGCACCACCTACTTCCTCAGCCGCGAAACGGTCATCGCCTCCAAGCTCGAAGGCATGGCCCGTTGGCGCGAGGCGCTGTTCGCCTTCATGCTGAAGAACGCCAACGGCAACCTGCGCTTCTTCAACCTGCCGCTGAACCGGGTGATCGAGCTGGGGACGCAGGTGGAGATGTAACCCCGGCGTAAAGCGAAAGCCCCGTCGGCCTTGCGGCTGGCGGGGGCTTTTTTGTGGGCGGCGGGAGCGTTCGGTTGCGGGGTGCACGACGGAAGCATCAAGTTGCACTGTGTTTAATACAACGCAATACTCTGTGCATTATCGTGCGCAACAGCAACTGAGCAAGAGGTGAATATGACGGCATTACTAGAGCGTGCTGAACAGGCTATCTCCGTGACTGCCATGGTCCGGGGCTTCAGCGCGAGGCTCAAGGAGATTTCCAGTCGTGCCACCGAACGTCTGGTCATCTTCAAGGACAACCAGCCGGCAGCGGTCATCATCAATGTGCAGGCCTATCAGGAAATGCTGGACGAGCTTGAGAACCTGCGCATCGAAGCGGCAGCCCGTGAGCGTCTGGGCAGCTTTGATCAGACCCGCGCAGTCAGTCATGAGGATATGCGGGCAAGGTACGCCCGGAAGGATTAAGGGAGCGCTGGATGGTTTGGGGAGTGGTTTATCATCCGGAAGTCCAGGGCGATCTGGATCAGCTGGGAGCGGCAGCGGCCAACCGGATTCTCGATGTCATTGAAGAGCGGATCATCCATGGCGAGCCGGACAAGATCGGCAAACCGTTGAGGGCCAGCCTTGCCGGCTGCAGGCGGATCCGAACCGGCGACACGCGGATTGTCTATCGGGTCGACGGTAAGGCCATCCAGGTTCTGATCGTCGCCGTCGGCGCGCGACGCGACGAAGAGGTCTACGACGCCGCAGAGCGTCGCCTTTAAACGAAAGCCCCCGGAGCCTTGCGGCTGCGGGGGCTTTTCATTGAGGCCGCTCAGGTTACTCGGCGGCGGTCTGCTCGCTCGCCTGACGCTTCTCGATCAGATCCACCAAGCGCTTGGCCAGCGCCGGGTAGTTCTCGTCGAAGTGGTGGCCGCCGGGCAGCTTCACCGCTTCGCCCACGGCGGTCTTGTCGGTGCAGCCGCTTTCGTCGGTCTCTTCCTCGCCGTAGATGCACACCACCTTGGCGGCCGGCAGCTTGGCCATTTCCGGGCCGGTGGCGGCTTCCTTGCCGGCGTTGCCGAGCCAGCCTTCGACTTCGATCTCGAAGCTGCCGGTGCGGGCGAAGGCCAGCAGGATGATGGCGTCGACCCGTTGCTGCTCGGTCTCCGGCAGGCGGTTGTAGATCGCCGGCAGCACGTCGGCGCCGAACGAGTAGCCGGTGAGGATGAAGCGCTTGGTGCCCCATTTCTGCCGGTAGTGCTGCATCAGTTCGGTCAGGTCCAGCGCACTCTGCTCGGGGCTCTTGTGCTGCCAGTAGTAGCGCAGGGTGTCGATGCCCACCACCGGGTAGCCGATCTTGGCCATTTCCCCGGCCACGTCGCGGTCCAGGTCGCGCCAGCCGCCGTCGCCGGAGAGGAACAGGGTGACGGTGTCCCGGGCCTGGCCGGCCGGGACTTCCACCACCGGAATCTGCAGGCCGCCGTTGGCCTTGTCGCCGCCGACGAGGAGCTTGCGCAGTTCGTTGTTCAGCACCTGCGGCAGGTTGATGTCGTAGTCGCTGATGCTGGTTTCGGCGTTCGGCTGGTCGCGCACGAAGCCGGCGCTGGTGTCGTCCGGGTTGTCGTTCCACGCCACCAGCCAGTGGCCGTGGGCGGCGGACTTGGGCAGCAGGTGAGTGCAGCCGCCCTTTTCCAGTGCCAGGTCGACGGACACGGCCTGGGCCTTGTCGTCTTTCTGCTCGGACAGCCAGCGCCAGGCCAGCACCGCGCCCGGGCCGATGCCGCTGACCAGGGTGGCCGGCCCGTTCAGCTGGCGCAGGCCGGTCTGCAGGGCACGGCTTTGCTGCAGGCAGTCCTTGGGCAGGATCACCTGAACGATCTGCGCCGAAGCGCTGCGGCTCAGGGTGCTCAGTTGCTTGTCGCTGAGCTTCTGGTCGTCGTTGACCGCCACCAGCACCTGGGCCTTGGGCTTGGTGCCGGGAATGACCCGGGTCATGGCCGGGCCGTCGGCGGGCGTCAGTTGTTCGAGGGTCGGTTCCGGTGCCGGGCGTTTGAGGTACCAGAATCCGCCGCCGGCAATCACGGCCAGCACGATCAGCGTGGCCAGGATGTACTTCAGGGAGCGTTGAATCATCAGCGTTTCACCAATCCAGTCAAGCCGCCCGCGATCAGGGCGGCAGTGTCGGCCAGCGCCACCAGGGGATCGAGTCCGGCGGGCACGGCCATGTAACGGGGTTCCCAATCAGGCTGGAACTTGTCTTTGAAACGGCGCAAGCCTTGGAAGTTGTACAGCTGCTCACCACGGCGGAATACCATCGAGCCCAGGCGCTGGGTCAGCGGTGCCCCGCGCCGGGGCTGCAACCCCGACAGCGGCACCATGCCCAGGCTGAAGCGCGCGTATCCGTGACTCTTATAGTGTTGAATCAGGCCGACCATCAGAAACTCCATGGTCAGCTTCGGCGCATCCGGGTGCGAGCGCATCAGGTCGAGGCTGGCCAGGTCATGGCTGTAGGTCTCGAGCAGGTTGGCGAACGCCACCGGACGGCCTTCGAAGCGGATCACCGCAATGCGGAAATGCTTCAGGTAATCGTCGCTGAAACGGCCCAGGGAGAAGCCTTTCTCGCGCACGTTCTTGCCGGTCAGCCAGGCATCGGAGATGACCTTGAGCTCGTCCATCGGCGCCTGGCCCGGCTCATGGATCTCCAGCGACAGGCCGTCGCGGGTGCCGCGGTTCCAGGTGTAGCGCAGGTCCTTCATCTCCTTGCCCTTGGCGTCCAGGTCAAAGCGATGCAGATCGACCCGGGCCTCTTCGCCGAGCTTGATCGCGGTCAGGCCGATGTCCATGTAGTACGGCAGGTTCTCGGCGCGCACCTGGTAGAACACCGGGCGGGCGTGATGGATGTCGCACAGGTCGCGGAACTGCCAGATCATTTCCGCCCGCTGCTGGCCGGGGCCGATCGGGTCGTACAGGGCCACCAGACTGCGGCCGCGGCGGGCGTACATCAGGAACGCTTCATCGTTGGGGTGGAACAGCAGCGCCTTGTCGCCGGTCAGGGCCAGGCCGCCGTCGGGCTGCGACGAGGCCATGAGGATTTTCGCGGCGCGGTCGAGTTCGTCGGCGGTCGGCAGGTGGATCACCGGGCGCGCGGTGCGCAGCAGCCAGGTCAGGGCGATCACCAGCAGCAGGACGGCGGCGCCGAGCAGCGAGCGCAGGCCGCGCGGGGCATCGGCGTCGAGGGTGAACTGCCACCACAGCTGATGGCTGTACGGCACGTCCTGGTAGGCGAACAGCAGCAGCCAGGTCGATGCGCCCAGCACGCACAGGCTGGCCACCAGGTACAGCGGCGAGAACGGCAGCTCGGTCAGGCGGCTCGGACGATAGAAGGAACGGCGGAACACCCCCAGCAGCGCGGCGGTGAGGGTCATCAGGGTGGCTTCTTCCCAGTCGAACCCCTTGAGCAAGGAGAGCAGGGCGCCCACCAGCAACAGGATGGTGGTCAGCATCCACGCCGCCGACAGCCGGCGGCGCAGGCCCTGGGCGAGCATCAGGCACAGCACGCCGATCAGGCTGGCGCCGAAGTGCGAGGCATCGACCAGGCGGTGGGGAATCAGGAAACCGATGTGTTCCAGGCGCGTGTCGATCTCCGGGGTCGCGCCGGAAAACAGCAGCACCACGCCGGACAGGAACACCAGCACCGCCAGGATCGGCGCCGCCAGGCCGGAGGCCGCACGCAGGGTCTGGGACTGGAACAGGCGCTGGCCTTCGTTGATCAGCAGCAGCACGCACGCCACCAGCATCGGCAGCACCACGTAGATCAGGCGGTACAGCAGCAGCGCGGCGGCCAGCGGCGCGGCGCCGAGCTTGTCGGCGAAGGCGGCCAGCAGGATGGCTTCGAACACGCCGACGCCGCCGGGCACATGGCTGAGCACGCCGGCGGCCAGGGCCAGCAGGTACACCAGCAGGAAGGCGCCGAACGGCGGGGCTTCCGGTAGCAGCAGGTACAGCACGGTGGCGGCGGCGGCGACGTCGAGGGCGGTGATGACCAGTTGCAGGACGGTCAGGCGCCGGCCCGGCAGGCGCAGGGTGCGGCGGCCGGCCTTGACCAGCAGGTTGTCCGGGTAGGGCTGCTCCGGCAGGCGCCGGCGGTAGATGCCGATGACCAGGATCGAGCCCAGCAGCAGCACGGCGCCGGCGATCGTCCCCAGCAGGCCTTCGGACAGGCCCAGGGCCTGCGAGGCGGCGGGCAGGTCGCTCAGGGTGGCGAGGGCGGCCAGCGGCGGCAGGGCGCAACCCAGCGACAGGCTGGCGAACAGGGTCATATGCGCGACTTCCGTCGCGCCCAGCCCGTGGCGCGCATACAGACGGTAGCGCACCGAGCCGCCGGACAGCAGCGACAGGCCGATGGCGTTGCCGATGGCGAACGCGGTGAAGCCGCCGAGGGCGAGGGTGCGCGGCGCGAGTGTCACGCCGGCGTAGCGGCTGGCGGACCACTCGTAGCCCAGCAGGATGATGAAGCCGGCGACCGTCGCGCCGAAGGCGCCGAGCAGGGCCGGTTTCGGTACGTCCAGGATCGAGTCGTGCAGGGCGTCGAGATCGAGCTCGCTCAACAGGTGGCGGCACGCGATCAGCGCGATGGCGAACAGCAGCAGCGTAACCGCCAGGCCGATCGGCTGGCGGTACTTGCTCAGGCGATCCAGCAAGCGCAGGCGCTCGGTCTTGATCGGTTGGGTCGCTGTGACGGTGTCTTGTGGATCAGACGAGTTGGCGCGCATCAATCACCTCGTGGATTGTGCGCGACAGGATGGGGGTATCCAGCCAAGTTACCAATCCCTGTAGAAAAAAATAATCACAAAATACTACGCCTCCCGCCGGATGGCGGCGAGGGCGGTTTCCGGATCGCAGGCACCGGCCCGCGACTCAAGCATAGTCGCTGTGCGGCGGGTCTGAGGATCCTGAAGGGTTCACTGCACGATGACAGATCATTGTTGCGAAAGGACTTTTTCCACAGATACAAAAAAGGCCACTCTTTCGAGTAGCCTTCTTTGATGTTTGGTTGCGGGAGCCGGATTTGAACCGACGACCTTCGGGTTATGAGCCCGACGAGCTACCAGGCTGCTCCATCCCGCGTCTGTGAGGCGGCATTCTACAGACCGGCGGCGCAGTGTCAACCGCTAATCCTGATAAGGGTCAAATTAGTGTGGATTTTGGACAAGCAGTCGCGGGTGGAGCGCTAAGTGGCTCAACCGCAAGGATTTCTGTTGTGCGCGAAAAACACGCGCGCACAAAAAAGGCCACTTTTTCAAGTGGCCTTTTCTGATGTTTGGTTGCGGGAGCCGGATTTGAACCGACGACCTTCGGGTTATGAGCCCGACGAGCTACCAGGCTGCTCCATCCCGCGTCTGATGTGGCGGCATTCTACAGAGGATTGCCGGGGTGTCAACCGGCAATGTGGAAAAAATCTGTTGAGCTTCAACCGCTTAGCGGAATTTCACGGTGGCCTGGAAGGCTGCGGGGCAGGCAGGGCAAGGGTTTCAGCTCTATTGCCCGGCTAATCTCGATTGAAGAAATAAATTCGGTTCGGATTTCCTACGGGTGAAAAAGAACCTTCTGAGTACTGGTGCTATATACAGGTGTCAGTGAGATACTGCCGATCCGGCTTGCCATGTTTTCCTTTCTGTCATGACCCAGCGAAAAATCATCCACATCGACTGTGACTGTTTCTACGCCGCCATCGAGATGCGTGACGACCCGAGCCTGGCCGGCAAGCCTCTGGCCGTTGGCGGCTCGCCGGAGCGTCGCGGGGTGATCGCTACATGCAACTACGAGGCGCGTGCGTACGGCGTGCGTTCGGCCATGTCTTCCGGCCATGCACTGAAGCTGTGCCCGGATCTGACCATCGTCAAGCCCCGGATGGACGCCTATCGCGAGGCGTCGAAGGAAATTCACACGATCTTTCGCGACTACACCGACCTGATCGAACCGCTGTCGCTGGACGAGGCTTACCTCGATGTGTCGGACAGCGCTCATTTTGGCGGCAGCGCCACACGGATCGCCCAGGACATCCGCCGACGGGTGTCCAATCAGCTGCACATCACGGTGTCCGCCGGGGTGGCGCCGAACAAGTTTCTGGCCAAGATTGCCAGCGACTGGAAAAAGCCCAATGGTCTGTTCGTGGTCACGCCGGACCAGGTCGAGGACTTCGTCGCCGGCTTGCCGGTCGGCAAGCTGCACGGCGTGGGCAAGGTCACCGCCGACAAGCTGCACAAGCTGGGCATCGACGACTGCCGGCAGTTGCGCGAATGGGACAAGTTGACGCTGGTGCGCGAGTTCGGCAGTTTCGGCGAGCGTCTGTGGAGCTTGGCCCGCGGGATCGATGAGCGGCAGGTGCACAACGACAGCCGCCGGCAGTCGATCAGCGTCGAAAACACCTACGACGTCGATCTCCCGGATCTGCGTAGTTGCCTGGACAAGCTTCCGGAACTGCTGGAGACCCTCAAGACCCGCATGGCGCGGATCGACAGCAGCTACCGGCCGGGCAAGCCGTTCGTCAAGGTGAAGTTCCATGACTTCACCCAGACCACATTGGAGCAGGCCGGGGCAGGGCGGGATCTGGGCAGTTATCAGTTGATGCTGACCCAGGCGTTCAACCGGGGCGGCAAGCCGGTGCGGTTGCTGGGCGTGGGGGTGAGGCTGGAGGATCTGCGGGGCGGGTTCGAGCAGATGGAGCTGTTTGAGCGCTGATCCGGTGGTGGAGCCTGGCTAAGGCGGCCCGTCAGGCAGACCGCCATGGCCCCCATTGCTTTGTTCTCAGTTCGGCCCCGGATCCGCCACCAGGCGCCCGGCATCCCTGGTCAGGGACTTGAGGAATTCGGTCTGCAGTTCCGGATCGTTGCGGGTCAGCTCGATCAGGCTCTGTTCCAGCTCGCTGGCTTCCTCTTCCAGGCCCAGCTCCGACAGGCGCTTGACCCGGTGCACCCACTGGCTCACTTCGTCGTCTTCCAGATCGTCGTAGATCAGCGCGTGGGCCTCCAGCAGCTTGCCGCGCAGGTGGCCGCTGATCGCCAGCGACGAGTCGGTGTGCACGTCGTCCTTGGCGTCTTCCACGCTGATCTGCAGTTTGCCCAGGTGATTGAGGTCATGCTCGGCGAACGGGCTGTCCAGCAGGTTCAGGCGCAGCACGCCGTTGCGGTCGGTGGTCATGTCGAAGGTCTGCTTGCCGGCCTTGACCTGAACCGGGCGCTCGCTCCACGGCAGGCTTGAGTATTCCGTGCGCTTGTCGCGCTGGACTTCGTCGATGCCGGCCAGGTTCTGTTGCGCACGGCCGTGGGACTGTACGTTCATGAACGGGTTGAGCCCGGCGAAGCCGTAGCTCAGCCAGTCCTTGGTCACGCTGTCCGGCAGGTTGCCCAGGGCGAACACGTTGACCACGTTGGCGCCGACGCCGGCCACCACCGCCACCGCACCCAGCGGGATCTCGTAGATTTCCCGCCAGGGTTGGTAAGGCGTGTAGCGGTCGTAGTGACGGGTGACCTCGAACTCGGTGACCTCGAAGGTCTTCTGCTCGTGGATCTTCACGCGCCGCTGCGGCAGCTCAAGCACCTTGGGCTCGCCGACATCGATCTGCAGGCTGTGATCGAGCAGTTTGCGCTCGACCCGTTCCTCGTGCTCGCTGCGTTGCGACATGTGGTTGGCACAGCCGCTGACCAGCAGGGCGCCGCACAGGGCGGCGCCACCGAGGCCTAAGGTGTTTCGCTTGAACATGACGTCTCTATCTGGTGTCAGCGGCGGATGCGGGCCTGCAGGAAGGACAGCGCGTCAGCGACCGGCAGCGCTTGCGCCTCGGCCTCGGAACGGCTCTTGTATTCCAGGTTGCCGTCGGCGAGGCCACGGTCGCTGACCACGATCCGGTGAGGGATGCCGATCAGTTCCATGTCCGCGAACTTGATGCCCGGGCTGGTCTTCTTGTCGCGGTCGTCCAGCAGCACTTCGAAGCCGGCGGCGGTCAGTTCCGCGTACAGCTTGTCGGTGGCTTCGCGCACCAGGTCAGTCTCGTAGCGCAGCGGCACCAGGGCGATCTGGAACGGTGCCAGGGCGTCGCTCCAGATGATGCCGTTCTCGTCGTTGTTCTGCTCGATGGCCGCAGCCACCACGCGGGACACGCCGATGCCGTAGCAACCCATTTCCAGGGTGACCGGCTTGCCGTTCTCGCCCAGCACTTCGCACTTCATCGCCTTGCTGTACTTGTTGCCCAGCTGGAAGATGTGCCCGACTTCGATGCCGCGCTTGATCTCCAGGGTGCCCTTGCCGTCCGGGCTCGGATCGCCGGACACGACGTTGCGCAGGTCGGCCACGGTCGGAACCGGCAGGTCGCGTTCCCAGTTCAGGCCGAAGTAGTGCTTGTCGTCGATGTTGGCGCCGACGCCGAAGTCGCTCATCAGTTCGACCGAGCGGTCGATGATGATCGGCAGCGGCAGGTTCAGCGGGCCGAGGGAGCCGGCGCCGGCGCCGATGGCGTCACGCAGCTCCGCGTCGCTGGCCATGACCAGAGGGCTGGCCACGCCAGGCTGGTTGGCGGCCTTGATTTCGTTGAGTTCGTGGTCGCCGCGGATGATCAGGGCAATCAGCTTGCCTTTCTCTTCGGCGTGCACGATCAGGGTCTTGACGGTCTTTTCGATCGGCAGGCCGAATTTTTCCACCAGGGCCGCGATGGTCTTGGTGTCCGGGGTGTCGACCAGGCGCAGCTCTTCGGTCGGTGCAGGACGCGAGGTTTCGCGCGGCACGGCTTCGGCCTTCTCGATGTTGGCCGCGTAGTCGGAGCCGTTGCTGAAGACGATGTCGTCTTCGCCGGACTCGGCCAGCACGTGGAACTCATGGGAGCCGGCGCCGCCGATGGAACCGTTGTCGGCCTCCACAGGGCGGAACTTCAGGCCCAGGCGGGTGAACACGTTGCAGTACGCCTGGTGCATGCGGTCGTAGGTGACCTGCAGCGAGGCCAGGTCGGCGTGGAACGAGTAGGCGTCCTTCATGATGAATTCGCGGCCGCGCATCAGGCCGAAGCGTGGGCGGATCTCGTCACGGAACTTGGTCTGGATCTGGTACAGGTTGATCGGCAGCTGCTTGTAGCTGCTCAACTCGTTGCGCATCAGGTCGGTGATGACCTCTTCGTGGGTCGGGCCTGCGCAGAAGTCGCGGCCGTGGCGGTCTTTGATGCGCAGCAGTTCAGGGCCGTATTCTTCCCAGCGTCCCGACTCCTGCCACAGTTCGGCCGGCTGGGTGCCCGGCATCAACACTTCCAGAGAGCCGGCGGCGTCCATTTCTTCGCGGACGATGGCTTCCACCTTGCGCATTACCCGCAGGCCCATCGGCAGCCAGGTGTACAGGCCCGAAGCGAGTTTGCGGATCATGCCGGCGCGCAGCATCAGCTGATGGCTGATCACGACCGCGTCGGAAGGCGTTTCTTTCTGTGTGGCGAGCAAAAATTGACTGGTGCGCATGATTGGCCGTTGTCGGTTGCTGAGACTGGAAATAGACGGAGCATTGTACGGGCGAGATTTGCTGACGTACAGGCGTGCGGCCGGCGGCGGGGCAGAACGGCGGGATTCGTCCCGCCTTTGGCGAAATGCCCTACGACTCTTCCGCGACCGGCGCCTGCACGGGCTCGGGCGTCGGCGTCGGGCCTTCGCGGCGGCTTTCCTGGAACCAGTGCAGGGCGATCAGCACCAGGGTCGGCACACCGAGCATCGCGGTGATCAGGAAGAAGTTGTGGTAGCCGAACTTCTCGACCATCACCCCGGAATAGCCGCCGATCAGCCGCGGCAGCAGGAGCATGATCGAGCTGAGCAGGGCGTACTGGGTGGCGGAGAACTTGAGGTTGGTCAGGCTCGACAGGTACGCGACGAACGCCGAGGTGGCCAGGCCGGAGCTGAAGTTGTCCAGGGAGATGGTCAGCACCAGCATCTTCAGGTTCGGGCCCATGTCGGCCAGCATCAGGAACAGCAGGTTGGTGGCCGCCGAGGCCGCGCCGCCGATGAACAGGATCGGCAGGATGCCGAAACGCACGATCAGCAGGCCGCCCATGCCGGCGCCGACGAGGGTCATGATCAGGCCGAAGATCTTGCTGACGCTGGCGATCTGGTCCTTGGTGAAGCCCTGGTCGATGTAGAACACGTTGGCCATCACGCCCATCACCGTGTCGGACATCCGGTAGGTGGCGATCAGCCCAAGCAGCAGCAGGGCCTGCCAGCGGTAGCGCAGGATGAAGTCGTTGACCGGCGTCAGCACCGGCGCCAGGCCCCGGCGGCCCATGGCCGACAGGCACAGGCAGGTGAGGGTGGTGTAGAGGATCGCCCGCAGGAACGCGCGGTCCTCCAGCAGCAGGTCGAGCAGGCTGACGCCTTCGAACAGCACGCTGGCGAAGTCGGTGTTGTAGAGCTGGGTGAACATCGCCGGCACGGACACCAGCAGGATGATCAGCACGAACACCGACATCAGCTGGTGCATGAACGTGTAGCGGCCGGCCTGCAGTTGGGTGCGCAGCGGCACGGGCGGCTCGCGCATCAGCAGGGAGGTCAGCAGCGCCGGCACCATCAGGACGCCGAACAGGACGTAGGTGCCGGTCCAGGCTGAATGCTGGTAGTTGAAGCCGGTGGAGCCGAAGCCTTCGGCGAAGAACAGTGCACCGGCGGTCGCCAGCAGGGCTGCGACCCGGTAGCCGGACATGTAGCTGGCGGCGAGCGCGGCCTGGCGGTTGTCGTCCGCGATCTCCAGGCGATAGGCGTCCACGGCGATGTCCTGGGTGGCGGAGGCGAACGCGACGAGGACGGCGATGGCGATCAGCCAGGACAGGTGCTTCTGCGGATCGCAGAAACCCATGCCGACCAGGCCGAGGATCACCAGCGACTGCGACAGCACCAGCCAGGAGCGGCGACGCCCCAGTTTGCCCAGCAGCGGCAGGCGCCATTGGTCGAGCAGCGGCGACCAGACCCACTTGAACGCATAGGCCAGGCCGATCAGGCTCGCGTAGCCGATGGTTTCGCGGGCCACGCCGGCTTCGCGCAGCCAGACCGACAGCGTTGAAAACACCAGCATGTACGGCAGGCCGGCGGCGAAACCCAGCAACAACAGCACGAGCGTCGAAGGACTGGCATAGGCGGCGAGCGCGGCGCGCCAGGTTTTACGGGGCATGGGCTGAAGTCTGCCTCAAGATTGCGAAAACAAAGCGCGCACTCTAACCGCTGTGCTCTACCGGACGCCAGCCATGGCGCCGAATATCCACACGATTGTTCAGGACGGTGACCCCTTCCATGCGCAACCGCGCCCGTTGTTCGTCCCCCGATGGGCTGCCGGCCGGGAGGCTGATGCGGCCGCCGGCGCCGAGCACGCGGTGCCACGGCAGCCGGGTGTCGCCGGGCAGTTGGCTCAGGGTGCGGCCGACCCAGCGGGCGGCGCGCCCCAACCCGGCCAGTTCGGCCAATTGACCATAGCTGACGACCTTGCCTTCGGGCACTTGGGCCAGGGTCGAGTAGAGCGCCGTGCGTCGGATTTGCGCCTGGCTTTCGTCGGTTGGGTTCGGGTCTGTCACGTCTGCGGTTCCTGCGCGGTTGTGCAAAACAATCGCCTCGATGCCTTTAAGCCTAATCGGTGCAGGGCCAATTGAGAAATGAACTCAACAGAAATAGTCATGTCAGTCGTTGTCAGGGACTTATTCCTACGGATAATGCCGACCTTTTTTCCCGCAAACTCGAGCCCCCGATTCGCTTATGTTGTCCAGAACCCTGCTGTGCCTCGCTGTCTTCAGCGCATCCACCCCCCTGCTTGCCGATACCGTCTGGTTGAACAACGGCGACAAGCTGAGCGGCAAGATCACGCTGTTCGACGGCGGCAAGCTGTTGATCCAGACCCCGTACGCCGGTGCCGTCACGATCGACTGGAAACAGGTCAAGACCCTGGAGAGCGATCAGGAACTGCTGGTCAAGCAGGATGCCTACAGCGGCGAGAAGGCCAAGTCGCTGAGCGCCGCCGGCGACGGCAAGGTCACCCTGGCCAACGGCGAGGCGCCGAAGACCGTCGAACTGGCGAGCATCCAGCAGATCCTCAAGCCCAAGCCTGTGGTCGAGGATCTGGTGTGGAAGGGCAACGTCGACCTGGCCCTGGATTACCAGCGGGCCGAAAAGGACACCGACGACTACGACATCGGCTTCAAGACCTCTGCGCGCCACGGCCGCTGGCGGCACACCGGTGAAGGCGAATACAACCGCGAGTTGCAGGATGACGTCACCACCACCGACAACTGGCGCGCCGAGTACTCCCTCGACCGCTTCCTCACCGATCAGTGGTTCTGGCGAGGCCGCCTGAGCTACAAGCGCGACCACATCGAAGAGCTGGCGCGCCAGCGGGTGGTCGGCACCGGTCCAGGCTACCAGTTCTGGGACGACGAGCTGGGGGCGTTCTCCCTGGGCTCGCTGTTCAACCGCACCGACTATGAGTACCGCGACGGCAGCAAGGACAATTTCTACTCGGTGGCGGTGAAGTGGGACTACAACCGCTACCTGATCGGCAAGAAGGTGGAGTTCTTCACCAACGGCGAAGTCGGCAAGCCGTTGTCCGATGTCGCGAACTACGCCCTGGATGCGGAGATGGGCCTGCGCTACAAGGTCACCGACTGGGCCTCGCTGAACGTCAAGGCCGAGCGCGACATCATCAGCGGCACCAACGATGCGGATCTGAACAAGACCCGCTACACCGCCGGGTTCGGTGTGGCCTGGTAACGCCGCCCACAAAAAACGCAGCCGTCGGGCTGCGTTTTTTTGCCTGCGCCATAAGCAGGCGCCCACAAAAAAGCCCCGCTTTGAGGGCGGGGCTCTTTTTTGCTAAAGCGACAAGTTAGATAACTTGTACTTCTTCAGCTTGCATGCCTTTCTGACCGCGGGTAGCGATGAAAGAAACCTGCTGGCCTTCTTTCAGGGTTTTGAAACCGTCAGCCTGGATGGCTTTGAAGTGTACGAACAGATCGTCACCGGATTGTGGGGTGATGAAGCCGAAGCCTTTCTCATCGTTGAACCACTTAACGGTACCGGTTTGGCGATTGGACATGGTGAAACTCCTTGGACAAAGATTACTGCGACTCAGGAAGAACCCTGGCCGAGACTGAGTGCAAAGAGCAGGAAAAATTCTTGTAGACGGTTGGATCGAAATTCAACATATCGTGGAGAGATTCTCAGTGACACAAGCAGCACAGTGGCGCCACCTTAACCCTTTTTCATGAACGTGCCAATGCTTCTTGCGAAGGTTTCTCCGTTTTCGGGATCGGCGGTGTGACGGTTCGTCGCCAGGCCCCGTGAAACCTGGCGATGGGGGGATAATCGCGCCCCGGACTTTGAACCCGGCGACGCGCCCGGTAAGATGCCGGACAGATTTTTTCCACCTCGCTATTCAGGACACCCGCCATGAGCATCAAATCGGACAAGTGGATTCGCCGCATGGCGCAGGAACACGGCATGATCGAACCGTTCGTCGAGCGCCAGATGCGCGGCAGCGACGACAGCCGAGTGATTTCCTACGGTGTGTCGAGCTACGGCTACGACGTGCGTTGCACCAATCATTTCAAGGTGTTCACCAACATCAATTCGGCCATCGTCGATCCTAAGAACTTCGACGCCGGCAGCTTCGTCGACATTCACAGCGACGTGTGCATCATTCCGCCGAACTCCTTCGCCCTGGCCAGCACCGTCGAGTACTTCCGCATTCCGCGCAACGTGCTGACCATCTGCCTGGGCAAGAGCACCTATGCCCGCTGCGGCATCATCGTCAACGTCACGCCGCTGGAACCCGAGTGGGAAGGCCACGTGACCCTGGAATTCTCGAACACCACCAACCTGCCGGCGAAGATCTACGCCAACGAAGGCGTGGCGCAAATGCTGTTCCTGGAATCCGACGAGCAATGCGAAGTCTCCTACAAGGATCGCGGCGGCAAGTATCAGGGCCAGCGCGGCGTGACCCTGCCGCGCACCTGATCCGCCCGTCCGGCATTTGCCGGGAATTCTTCGGCGGGTGGACACTCTATGGGGTGTACCGCCCGTTTTGCCTTGCGCAGAGCGGGCCTTCGCCGAGGAGGGCCCCCATGAAGATCGATCCGCGAATCACCGCCGAACTGGCAAGGCTCGAGCCCAATCAGGTCGGGGTATTGGCCTGGTCGTTGCTGGCGCAACCGCCCGTCGGCATGGCCGGGGGCATTCCCGGTCAACCCGACCCCGATACGCCCAACGAACAGCCGACCGAACCCGGTGAGCCCACCTTGCCGGACGAACCGCCGCCGGCGCCTGTCGCTTGAACCGTCGCCCGAATGAACGGCCGGTCAACGGAAGCCGAAAAGGTTTCCGCTGACCGGCCGTTGCGTTTTCAGGGACGGTTCACTTGAGGTTGCCGCTGAGGAACTGCTTCAGCCGCTCGCTCCTGGGGTTGCCCAGCACGTTCTCCGGCGCGCCTTCTTCCTCCACCAACCCTTGGTGCAGGAACAGCACCTGGCTGGACACCTTGCGCGCGAAGCTCATTTCGTGGGTCACCATGATCATGGTGCGGCCCTCGTCGGCCAGGCCCTGGATCACCTTGAGCACCTCGCCGACCAGTTCCGGGTCGAGGGCCGAGGTCGGCTCGTCGAACAGCATCACCTCCGGCTCCATCGCCAGCGCCCGGGCGATGGCCACCCGTTGCTGCTGGCCGCCGGAAAGGAACGCCGGGTACTGGTCGGCCACCCGCGCCGGCAGGCCGACCTTGTCCAGGTAGCGGCGGGCGCGGTCTTCGGCCTCGGCCTTGGCGCAGCCCAGCACCCGGCGCGGGGCCATGGTGATGTTCTCCAGCACGGTCATGTGGCTCCACAGGTTGAAGTGCTGGAACACCATGGCAAGGCGGGTGCGCAGGCGCTGCAGTTCGTCCGGGTCGGCGACGTGCATGCCGTGGCGGTCGGTGGCCATGCGGATCGGCTGGCCGTCGAGGCTCATCGCGCCGCTGTTGGGCTGTTCGAGGAAGTTGATGCAGCGCAGGAAGGTGCTCTTGCCCGAGCCACTGGCGCCGATCAGGCTGATCACGTCGCCGGTCTTGGCCTTGAGCGAAACGCCTTTGAGCACCTGATGGTCGCCGTAGCTCTTGTGCAGGTCTTCAACAGTCAGTTTGTACATGGAACAGGCATCCTCAAGGCGAAAGCAGATAGCCGCTGCGGTAGGCTTCGGCGCCGGCCACATGGGCGACGACCATGCCGGCGGTGGCCATGCGGCGCAGCGAGCGCGCGTACAGCAGGCCGGCGACGGTGCAGTGGACGGGGGTCACGCGGTCGGTGATCGGGTCGATGATGTCGGCGATCTGTTGGCCGGCCTCCAGGTACTGGCCCGGCGTGGCGGTGAACACCAGCAGCCCGCCGACCGGCGTGGCGACCGGCTCGACCCCGGCCAGCGGCGTGGCCGGGAAGGGCAGCGGCGGCAGCGGCGCCGGTTCGCCGGCGATCGCGCCGAAGTGGGTCAGGTAATCGATCAGCGCCTGGCTGTCCTGTTCGGCCAGCGGATGGCTGACGTCGCCCTGGCCGCGCAGTTCGACGGTCACCGAAAAGCTGCCGGGCGGAATGTCGAAGCGTTCGCCGAAGCGCTCTTGCAGCTGCCACCAGAGCAGCGTGAAGCATTCGTCGAACGACTGGCCGCCGGAATCGGTGGCCAGCAGGCTGGCCTGGGAGCCGATGGAGCGCGCCAGCGGTTCGACCTGCGGCCAGGCCTCGGGCGTGGTGTAGAGGTGGGTGACGGCCTCGAAGTCGCAGTGCAGGTCCAGCACCATGTCCGCATCGCAGGCCAGCCGCTGCAGGGTCAGGCGCTGGGATTGCAGCTGGGTGGCGGGGGTCTGGCGATCAAGGGCTGCACGCAGGCTGGCGCGGATCAGTTCGAGGTTGCGCCGGGGATCGTCGCCCAGCCGCTCGGCGATGTCGTTGCCGATCTCTTCGCTGAGGTCGACGAACCAGCGGTTGAAGTTCTGCCCGCTCTCCAGCTCGTAGCGGCCCAGCGGCACGTCCATCAGCACCTGTTCGAGGCCGACCGGGTTGGCCACCGGCACCAGCACGATTTCGCTGCGCAGGCGGTCGGCGGCCTCCAGCTCCGTCAGCCGTCGCTTGAGGTGCCAGGCCACCAGCATGCCGGGCAGTTCGTCGGCGTGCAGCGAGGACTGGATGTAGATCTTGCCTTGGCCCTTCTGCGGGCCGAAGTGGAAGCTGTGGATCTGGCGCGCGGTCCCCGGCAGCGGGGCCAGCAGCTCATGTATCTGATGGCGCATTGCAAAGGTGTCCTAGTGGGTCGGCCCGAGGAAGGCCAGCCATCGGCGTTCGGCGAGGCGGAACAGGCCGACCAGCGCAAAGGTGACGGTCAGGTAGATCAGGGCGGCGATGCCGAACGACTGGAAGGTCAGGAAGGTCGCCGAGTTGGCGTCCCGCGCGACTTTCAGGATGTCCGGGATGGTCGCGGTGAAGGCCACGGTGGTCGAGTGCAGCATCAGGATCACTTCGTTGCTGTAGTACGGCAGCGAACGGCGCAGGGCCGACGGCATGATCACGTAGGCGTACAGTTTCCAGCCGGTCAGACCGTAGGCCTTGGCCGCTTCGACTTCGCCGTGGTTCATGCTGCGGATCGCCCCGGCGAAGATCTCCGTGGTGTAGGCGCAGGTGTTCAGGGCGAAGGCCAGGATCGTGCAGTTCATCGCATCGCGGAAGAAACTGTCGAGCACCGGCTGGGCGCGCACGGCGGCCAGGCTGTAGATCCCGGTGTAGCAGATCAGCAGCTGGATGTAGAGCGGCGTGCCGCGGAACAGGTAGGTGTAGAACTGCACCGGCCAGCGGATGTAGAAGTGCGGCGAGACCCGGGCGATGGACAGCGGGATCGAGGTGATGAAGCCGATGAAGATCGAGGCGCTGAGCAGCCAGAGGGTCATGGCCAGCCCGGTGATGTTGTTGCCGTCGGTATAAAGGAAGGCTTTCCAGTAGTCCTGCAGGAGTTCGATCATCGGATGGCCTCCCGGGCCCCGGCGGCGTAGCGGCGTTCAAGCTTGCGCAGGATGAAGTTGGAGGCGCTGGTGATCAGCAGGTAAATCAAGGCGGCCAGCACCAGGAAGTAGAACAGCTGATAGGTGCTCTTGCCGGCGTCCTGGGCGGCCTTGACCAGGTCGGCCAGGCCGATGATGGACACCAGCGCGGTGGCCTTGAGCATCACCATCCAGTTGTTGCCGATGCCCGGCAGGGCGAAACGCATCATTTGCGGGAACACCACGAAGCGGAAACGCTGGCCGCGCTTGAGGCCGTAGGCGGTGGCGGCTTCGACCTGGCCCCGGGGCACCGCGAGGATCGCGCCGCGGAAGGTTTCGGTGAAATACGCGCCGTAGATGAAGCCCAGGGTCAGCACGCCGGCGCTGAACGGGTCGATCTCGATGTATTCCCATTCCATGTAATCGGTGAGGGAGGTCAGCCAGGTCTGCAGGCTGTAGAAGATCAGCAGCATCAGCACCAGGTCCGGCACCCCGCGGATCAGCGTGGTGTAGAGCTGGGCGGGCAGGCGCACCAGCTTGACCTTCGACAGTTTGGCGCTGGCGCCGATCAGGCCGAGCAGCACGGCCACCAGCAGCGACAGCGCCGACAATTTGATGGTCATCCAGGTGCCTTCCCACAGCAACGGGCCGAAGCCCTTGAGGCTGAAGGCGGAAAGCCCCAGATTCTGTAATAGGTTTTCGAACATGAATCAGCAACCTGAACGGATGAGAAAGGCGCCCATCCGGGATGGGCGCCGTGGCATTACTTGCCGCTGTACAGATTCAGATCACCGAAGTGTTTCTTTTGAATCTCTGCGTATTTGCCATCATCGTGTAACGCTTTGATACCTTTATCCAAAAGCGCTTTCAGCTCGGTGTTACCTTTCTTAATACCGACAGCGGTCTTGGACGGCAGCAGTTTGTCGTCCACCGGCTTGCTCACTTCATAGTCGGCGCCCTGCGGCGACTTCAGGAAACCCAGCTCGGCCTGCAGCATGTCCTGGATCGAGGCGTCCAGGCGACCGGAGACCAGGTCGGCGTACACCTGGTCCTGGTTGGCGTAGGCCTGGGTCTTCACGCCGGCCTTGTCCAGCACGGCCTTGGCGTAGGCTTCCTGGATGGTGCCTTGCTCGTAGCCGACGGTCTTGCCCTTGAGCGACGCGGTGTCGGTGGTGATGCCGGCGCCTTTCTTGTACACGAAGGAGGTCGGGCCGGAGAACAGCTCGTTGGAGAAGTCGATGACCTTCTCGCGGGCCTCGGTCACGGTCATCGACGAGATCACGCCGTCGAACTTGTTGGCCTTGAGGCCCGGGATCATGCCGTCGAAGTCGCTTTCGACCCACTTGCACTTGACCTTGAGCTCGGCGCAGATCGCGTTGCCCAGGTCGATGTCGAAGCCCACCAGGCTGCCGTCGGCCGCTTTCGACTCGAACGGCGCGTAGGAAGGGTCAACGCCAAACCGCAGCTCCTTGTACTCCTTGGCCAGCGTGGAACCGGCAGCCATGCACAACGCCAGTGCAGAAAGGGTCAGCAATGCTTTTTTCATTATTCAATCCCTAAGAACCAATAAGAGCGCTTGTGGGCGCAGAAGTATTGTTACTGGAACGCTTACGACCTATAGAAAGTAGCAATTTCCGAACCAGAGTCCCGAACAAGTGTTTTAAAAGGTGTAGGAAGGGACGGCGCGGGGGATCGGTGCACGGAATCGGGCAGGTGCGATGCGCCGCACCGTTTTGTGACAGCCGTGGTGAGTGATGCAGGTGTGGCGAGGGATCAGGTCAGCAGGTTCTGCAAGGTGGCCAGGTCGTCGGCCTCGTCCACGCTCTTGTCCTGGCGCCAGCGCAGCATGCGCGGGAAGCGCACGGCGATGCCGCTTTTGTGCCGGCGCGAGAGGGCGATGCCTTCGAAGCCCAGTTCGAACACCAGGCTGGGCGTGACGCTGCTGACCGGGCCGAACTTCTCCACGGTGGTCTTGCGCACGATGATGTCGACCTGGCGCATTTCCTCGTCGGTCAGCCCCGAGTAGGCCTTGGCGAACGGCACCAGCGAGCGCTGGCCGGCGCCGGACGGGCCGTCCCACACCGCGAAGGTGTAGTCGCTGTAGAGGCTCGCGCGCCGGCCCTGGCCGCGCTGGGCGTAGATCAGCACCGCATCGACGCTGAACGGATCGACCTTCCATTTCCACCACACACCCATGTCCTTGGTGCGGCCCACGCCGTACAGCGCATCGCGGGCCTTGAGCATCATGCCTTCCACCCCCAGGCGCCGCGACGCCTCGCGCTGGCGAGCCAGGCCTGCCCAGTCGTCGGCGGTGAGGATCGGCGAGAGCCGCAGAACCGGATCGGCGCAGCCTGCGATGACCTGCTCCAGCTGTTCGCGCCGTTGGCTTTGCGGCCGATTGCGCCAATCCTCGCCCTGCCACTCCAGCAGGTCATAGGCGATCATCGCCACCGGGGCGTCCTCGAGGATTTTCTTGTCCAGGCGCTTGCGGCCGATCCGTTGCTGGAGCAGGGCGAACGGCTGCACCGACGGCGACCCCGGGGTGTCTTTCCAGACCACGATTTCGCCGTCGATCACAGTGCCGTCGGGCAAGCCGCGGAGCAGGCCGCCCAGTTCCGGGAAGCGTTCGGTCACCAGTTCCTCACCCCGCGACCAGATCCACAGCCGGCCGTCGCGCCGCACCGCCTGGGCGCGGATGCCGTCCCACTTCCATTCCACCTGCCAACCGGCGGGCGGGCCCAGCAGCGCCTCGAACTGCTCCGGCGGCTGCGACAGGGCATGGGCAAGGAAGAACGGATAGGGCTGGCCGCCGCGCCGGGCGTGCTCTTCGCTGGATTCGGGGGCGATCAGTTGCAGGTAGCGCGCCGCGTCAGGCCGGTTGGCGAGGTCGGTGTAGCCCACCAGCCGCTGCGCCACGCGTTTGCTGTCGAGCCCGGCCAGGGCGGCCAGGGCACGGGTCACCAGCAGCTTCGAGACGCCGACCCGGAAGCTGCCGGTGATCAGCTTGATGCACAGCATCAGGCCCGGCCGGTCCAGCTGTGCCCACAGCGCCGGCAGTTGCCGGGCCAGGTACTCCGGGGTTTCGCCGCGCAGCGGCAAGAGCTTGCGTTCGATCCACTCGGCCAGGCCCTCCTCGGAGATGTCCGGGTTCTGCGGCAGCACCAGCGAGAGGGTTTCCGCCAGGTCCCCGACCGCCTGATAGCACTCTTCGAACAGCCACGGCGCCAACCCCGACCGCTCCACCGCCAGATCCCGCAGGGTCCGCACCGGCACCAGCTGCCGGGGACGTCCGCCGGCGAGGAAATACACGGCCCAAGCCGCATCCTGCGGCGCCGCCCGGGTGAAATACGCTTGCATGGCGGCGAGCTTGGCATTGCTGGAGGTGCTGGTGTCGAGCTCGGCATACAGGCGGGCGAAGTCTTTCATGGCTGCACCTGGGCGATGGCCGGGCTGTCGTCTTCGTCGTCGCCGTATTCCGTGCTGAAGGCTTGGGCGTCCAGCCCTTGTTCGCGCAGGTGCCGCACCAGTGTGCCGACCGCGCCGTGGGTGACCTTCACGCGTTCGGCGCCGGTCTGGCCGATGGCCCAGAGCAGGCCGGGCCAGTCGGCGTGGTCCGACAGCACGAAGCCCCGGTCCACGCCGCGCCGCCGCCGGGGGCCCCGCAGGCGCATCCAGCCGCTGGCGAAGCCGTCGCTGTAGTCGCCGAAACGGCGCATCCAGCTACTGCCGCCGGCCTGGGGCGGAGCGATGATCAGGGCCTGGCGCAGCAACGGGTCGTTCTTCTGCACGTCACCGGCGTAGCGCGTCGGCGGCAGATGAACGCCGGCCTCGCGGTAGACCCGGTTCAGCGGCTCGACCGCGCCGTGGCAGAGGATCGGCCCGAGCGACGGGTCGATGCCGTGCAGAATCCGCTGCGCCTTGCCGAACGCATAGCACAGCAGCACGCTGGCCTTGCCGGCGCAGGTGTTCGCCTGCCACCACCGGTTGATGTCGGCGAACACCTCGGCCTGCGGCTGCCAGCGGTAGATCGGCAGGCCGAAGGTCGATTCGGTGATGAAGGTGTGGCAGCGCACCGGTTCGAACGGGGCGCAGGTGCCGTCGGCCTCGATCTTGTAGTCGCCGGAGGCGACCCAGACTTCGCCGCCGTATTCCAGCCGGATCTGCGCCGATCCCAGCACATGGCCGGCGGGATGGAAGCTCAAGGTGACGCCGTGGTGGGTCAGGCGCTGGCCGTAGGGCAGGGTCTGCAGGTTGATGTCCGGGCCCAGGCGTGCGCGCAGGACTGCGGCGCTGGCGCTGCTGGCCAGGTAATGCCGGTTGCCGGTGCGGGCATGGTCGCCGTGGGCATGGGTGATCACCGAGCGTTCGACCGGCCGCCACGGGTCGATATAGAAATCCCCGGCAGGGCAGTACAAGCCTTCCGGACGCGCGATGACAAGCTCCATGTCGTTACCTCGATAGAGGGGCCTGTCAGCTATGAGGTGAGCGCGGGTCCGAAAGTTCTATCGATTTTGCGGGCGCCGAAAAAGCCGTTTCGGGAGCGTGGTGCGCACAGGCTGCGGGCGTGACAGCGCGGCCCTGCGGCGTCTTGGCGGGACGCCATCGCCAGCAGGCTGGCTCCCACAGTGAAGCGTGGGTGAATGCAGAATCTGTGGTCACGGCAGAACCCTGTGGGAGCAAGCTTGCTTGCGATGACGGCGGCACATCCGGCCTCGATGGACCAGACCGGCCGCCATCGCCAGCAGGCTGGCTCCTACAAGGGAATTTGGGTGGATGCAGAGTTTGTGATCACTGCAAATCCTGTGGGAGCAAGCTTGCTTGCGATGACGGCGGCACAGATGGCCTCGATGGACCAGGCTGTCCGCCATCGCCAGCAGGCTGGCGCCTACAGGGGCCGTGCCCGCCGCCGAGCGGATGCGGCGGCGGGCGGCGTTCATTTGCCTGGGGTGAGGGTCAGGCGGGTCTTGCCGTAGACCCGGTCGAAGTTCTGCGGCTGCATCGGCAGGCCGATGTACTGCCCCTTGAGCCACGGTTCGATCCCGTTCAGGTAGTTCGGGCTGGCCGGGTTGCCGGACTGACCGGTGCCGTTCTGGGCCGACAGCGGTTCGCTTTGGCCGAAGTCGACGATGAAGCGCATCGACGGCGCGCGGCTGACGGCGGCGTCCTGGCCCCAGGCGAAGGCCGCCAGGTTGAGCGTGGTGTGGTCGCCGCCGGCGGCGAGCGGGCCGCGGATCGTCTGGCCGTTGGCGTTTTTCCACTCGTAGCGGTGCAGCTTGCCCCACTGCCAGGCTCTGCGGTCGCCGCCCAGCTGGCTGTCGCCGGCGCTGATGGCGGCGGCCAGGCTGCGGGCCAGGATCGCCGGTTTGTCTTCTTTCTGCGGGGTGCGGACATCGTCCCAGAACGGGCTGTCCTCGCGGCCCAGCAAGTGGTCGGCCTGGGCGGCGTAGGACAGGTCGCCGTTGGCGACGAAGGCTTTCCACGCCGGGCTGCTCTGCGGCCCGAGTTCGTCGAGGAAGATCTGCTTCATGCTTTCCTGCAGGAACAGCTCGTAGATCGCCGCATCGGCGGAGGTCGGGTTGAGCTTGCCGTCGAACGCCATCAGGCGCGTGTAGGCTTCGCGGGCCTTGGCGCGGTCGGCGTCCGGCAGGGCTTCGATCGCCCGCTTGAGCGGCTGGGCCATGCCCGGCGCTTCGAACATCTTCTTCAGTTTGGCGGCGAACAGGGTGGTCTGGTCGTACTGCATGGCAATCACGCTGCGGCTGTCGTGCTTGCCGCTGCCGGCCAGCTCGGCCAGGCGCTCGCCGCGCTCCGGCGCAGCCCAGGAGTTGGACAGCTGCATGCCGTAGCCATGGGGGATGACCCGCTGGTTGGCGGTGCCGAGCCAGCCCTGGGCCGGGGCCTGATCGTAGGGGTGCAGCATCGGGTCGGCGTAGCCGTCCCAATCGTAGCGGCCCTCCCAGCCCGGCGACGGCAACAGGCCTTCGCCCTCGCGGCGGTTCGGGAAGCGGCCGGTGACCTGCCAGCCGATGTCGCTGGCGTCGGCGAACACCAGGTTCAGCCCGATGGCGCGGATTTCCCGGCTGGCGTCCGAGGCGCGCTCGGCGTTCTGCGCGCGGCTCAGGTCGAACAGCGCATCGAGGGACTTGTCGTCGGTGAAGCTCGGCACTTGCAGCGCAAGCCCGAAACCCGAGCCCTGGGCCGCCGCCTGGGCACTGTTGAGCAGCGCACCGTGGCGGGTTTCGTACACCGCTTCGCGGATCGGCCGCTGGCCTTTGACGAAATAGGTTTCCTGGCGCACCGCCAACGGCTGCCATTTGCCGTTGACCTCGTAGGTCAGGCTGCTGCCCTGACGGCGGATCCTCTCCAGGAACAGATCCTGGTTGTCGCCCTGCACGCTGCTGATGCTCCAGGCCACTTTGCCGTTGAAGCCGCCGAGCACCATCGGCAGGCCGGCCACGGTCACCCCGGCGGCCTGGTATTTGGGAGCGCGGATCTGCACGAAGCTCCACAGCGACGGAGCGGCGAGCGGGCCGTGGCTGTCGCTGGCCAGCAGGCTCTTGCCGCTGCGGCTGCGTTGCGGGGCGATGGCCCAGTTGCTCGACGACCCGGCGCCGAGCAGGTTCAACGCCGCCAGTTGCTGGGTGGCGTTGCTCAGTTCGCTCAGGCCCGGCACCTGGCCGTTGAGCTTGATGCCTTGCAGCTTGTCGGCTTCGGCCAGCGGTAGGTTTTCGTCTGGCGCCGACGGGGTCAGCCAGGCCAGCTTGTCGGTGGTGACGGTCTGTGCGAGCACCAGCGAGGCGATCTCTTCCGGCAGGTTGGCCGACTGGCTGAAGTTCAGCAGGCAGAAGATCAGCGCCGAATCCTCAGGCTTCCAGTACTCCGGCTTGTAGCCGCTGGCGGCCAGGTCCCCCGGCAGCTTGTCGGCGTAGCGGAACAGGTAAGCGTTGACGCCCCGCGCATAGACTTCGAAGAAGCGCTTGAGCCGCGGCGACGAGGCCTTGTACAGCTCGTCGGCGCTTTTCTTCAGGTTGACCGCGCGCATGTAGCGGTCGGCATCGAGCAGGGCCGGGCCGGACATCTCCGCCAGACGGCCCTGGGCCAGCAGGCGCAGGGTCACCATTTGGTTGATCCGGTCGCCGGCATGGACATAGCCCAACGCGAAGAGCGCATCGTGGAAGCTGTTGCTCTCGATCAGCGGCATGCCCATGGCGTTGCGCCGCACCGAGACGTTCTGCGCCAGGCCCTTGAGCGGTTGCACGCCGGAGACGGGCGGGAGCGAATCCTGAGCGTTCCAGGTCTGGCAACCGGCCAGGCTCAAGACGCCGGCCACTGCTGCGGCAACGCCGAACCGGGGAAGAAATTGTGTGAGGGCTGGCGAGGCCATGGCAAGGCTCCTGCGGGGGGTAGCGTCAGTAAAGGCGCTACGTTAGTGAGCGGGAAGGGGCCGCGCAAGCGGGTGACACAGTTATTTCCGGGGCGGGGCGCTGCGTGCGACGGAACGGGGTGCTTGCTCTGCAGCGAACGGAGATGTTGAAGTGGTCGATCAACTGACCTTTCGAGGGAAACACCGCCATGGAGCTTCAGGCCAACGCTGCCCTGATCATCATCGACCAGCAGAAAGGCATCCTGCATCCGCGCCTGGGGCGACGGAACAATCCGCAGGCCGAGGCGCGGATCCTCGACCTGCTGGGGACGTGGCGCCGCAGCGGCCGGCCGGTGATCCATGTCCAGCACTTGTCCCGTTCACCGGACTCGGTGTTCTGGCCCGGGCAATCGGGGGTGGAGTTTCAGGAACGCTTCGCGCCGCAGGACGGCGAGCGGCTGGTCCAGAAGCAGGTGCCGGATGCGTTCTGCGCGACCGGGCTTGAAGCGATGTTGCGCGGGGCGGGGATCGGGCAACTGGTCATCGTCGGCGTGGCGACCCACAACTCCGTGGAGGCCACGGCGCGCACGGCGGGCAATCTGGGGTTCGAGGCCTGGGTGGCGGAGGATGCGTGCTTCACCTTCGACAAGGCCGATTTCTTCGGTGCCTTGCGTTCGGCCGAGGATGTGCATGCGATGTCGCTGGGGAACCTGCACGGCGAGTATGCGACGGTGGTCGGCAGCCGCGAGATTCTGGCGGCGGTCTGAGGGCAGAGGCGGTGAATGGGCTGACGTCATCGCTGGCAAGCCAGCTCCCACAGGAAATGTGCGCGACGCGGATTCAATCTGGGAACAGCAGTCTTCTGTCAGTCCTGCGGCGCTCGGTCTGACGCCATCGCCAGCAGGCTGGCTCCCACAGAATCTCGGTTGAATGCAGTGTTTGCGGTCACTGCCGAACAAGGTGGGAGCCAGCCTGCTGGCGATGGCGGTCGGTCAGGCGAAGGCGGTCTTCGCCCCAGGCGTCACGCGCCGTGGCACTTCTTGAATTTCTTGCCGTTGCCGCACGGGCAAGGGTCGTTGCGGCCGACGTCCTTCAGGGCGTTGCGCACCGGCTCCTGGTGGGCGTGGCCGCAGTTCGGGCCGTGGACATGGCCATGGTCGTGGTGGTGATGGTCATGATCGTGGTTGCAGTCAGGGCCATGGACATGAGGTTGCTGGGTCATCGGGGTCACTCCGGAATCAATTCGGCGGGGATTATCACGCCATTGCGCTCCAGGTGCACGTAGTGCGCGATGAATAAACCGGTTTCCATCTCGCCCTGCAGCCGGTAGGGGATCTGCTGGTTCGGGTTCTTCAGCAGTTTCACCACCTCTTTCACCTGGGGCCACAGGTTGGTGCGCACCGGCACCTTATAGAAAGCGCTGCGTTTGGGCCCCACCGTGATCCAGTGTTCGTGCTCGCCCTCGGTCAGCAGCAGGCCGGCCAGGTGCACGCGGTATTCGAGGCCGCGCACGGTCAGGTCGCTGTCGTTGGGGTTGTCGATGCGAAAGTGCAGGATGAACTTCTGTTCCAGCAGCTTGGCCCGCACCACTTCCACCTTCACCAGATGCACCGCCGGATCCGGCAAGTCGTCGGCGAACCACGAGGCGCAGCCGCCCAGGGCCAGAAACAGCAGCAGGCTGAGGAATTGCAGGTTGCGCCATCGACCGGGCATGGAGTCACTCCTTTTCGGCCCAGTCTAGACGCCGCTCACCTCACGCGCCGAAATACCCCGCGCAGCACTTCTTGAACTTCTGCCCGCTGGCGCAGGGGCACGCGTCGTTGCGGCCGGTCTTCATCGCCACGGTCGGGTCGATGAAGTACCAGCGGCCGGCGTTCTGCACGAACGACGAGCGTTCGCGGTGGCTGTGTTCGCCCTGGCTGTCGTGCCAGCGGGCGGTGAAGGTGACGAAGGCGTGCTCCGGCTGGCCGCCGAGCACTTCCGAGCTTTCCACCTCAAGGCCGAGCCAGGTGCTCTGGGCGCTCCAGTCGCTGATCGACTGGCGATCCAGCCCCGCTTGCTGGGCAGGCAGGGTGGTCGCCACCAGGTAGTCGACCAGGCCCAGCACATAGGCGCTGTAGCGCGAGCGCATCAGGGCTTCGGCGCAGGGGGCCGGATGACCGGCGTGATAATGGCCGCAGCAGGCTTCCAGCAGGTTGCCGCTGCCGCAGGGGCAAATGGCTGTACTCATTGCGTCACCACCAATATTTGCCGAAGTTTTCCGGGTTGGCCCAGAACTTCGAGTTGAGCCAGTCGGGGACTTGCTTGTAGTCAAGCAGATCGTAGGTGAACAGGGTCAGCACCTGCTCGTCGCGGGCAAAGCGCTCGCTGGCCTGCAGGGCCAGGGAGTAGAAGTCCGTCTCCTGCCAGCCGCTGGCCGCAAGGTCCGCCAGCACGGCGATGCGGCTGGCGTTGAGGTTGCGGATGCCGCCCAGCAGGTTCAGGCCGTCGCGCTTGGGCAGGTGCTCCAGGCAATCGACCACCAGCGCCAGGTCGAACCGCTGCGCGGCGAGCTCATCGGGCAAGGCGCCGGGAGCGGCGTGGGCGACGCGGGTGTCCGGGTGGGCCTCTTTGAAGGCGGCCAGGGCCGGGAACTCGCTGGCGCCGATCAGCAGCAGGCGGGCCGGCGCGTAGCGGTCGAGCAGGGCGGCCAGCGCCTGCTGCGGCGTACGGGGGGAAAGGGCGACGGTCATGGAAAATCCTCGGTCAGGCCGTCAAGACTAGCGTGCCGGGGCGCCGGAGCCTAGCGCCCTGTTTCGCGGGTTTGCGGCAAGTGCGGCGAAGTCCCGTGAACAGGCGCGCAAACAGCCATCACCTATTGCTGGCGGAGATTAAAACTCCGGTCTTTACTCCCTGAATCGGTTGCAAGCCGATCCCTCAGGAGAAAACTAGATGAGCATAGTTCGGACAGCATTGCCCTTGGTTCTGCTAACCAGTGTGTTGACTGGTTGTGCAGGTTTGCAGAAAACCGACTGGCCGACCTGTGCGGCAGTCGGCGGTGTCGTCGGCGCAGGTCTCGGGGCGACGGAAAGTTCGTCCTGGGCCGGTTACGGCGCGCTGTTGGTCGGTGGTACGGCAGCGGCCTACTGCTGGGTGCACGGTGACGGCGACGAGGACGGCGACGGTGTGCCGGACAGCCGCGACAAGTGCCCCCACACGCCTCGCGGCGTGAAGGTCGACGCCGACGGCTGCCCTCCACCGGCACCTGCGCCAGTGGTGGAAGAAGCGGTCGTGGTCAAGGAAGAAACCATCGTGATCCGCGATGTGCACTTCCAGTTCGACAAGGCCACGCTGACGCCATCCGATAAACAGGTCCTGGACAAGGTCGCCTCGCGCCTGAAACAGGAATCCTCCACCGCGCAGCTGACCGTGACCGGTCACACCGACAGCGTGGGCAGCGATGCCTACAACAAGAAACTGTCGGACCGCCGTGCGCACTCGGTGGTCGAGTACCTGATCCAGCAAGGCGTGCCTCGCGCAAGCTTCGTGTCGGTGACCGGTGCCGGTGAAAGCCAACCGGTGGCGGACAACAAGACTGCGGACGGCCGCGCGCTGAACCGTCGCACGGAAATCAAAATCGTGCGTTGAGCCCCCTCGCATCCGCGGCTTGTGCAGTCGCGGATGCGGGTCTTTACTCCTGTGTAACCGGTATGGGCCGGTGACACAGGAGCTTTCACGATGAGTGTTCTCACAAGGTCCGTCTTGCCGGTTCTGCTGCTGGGCAGCCTGCTGACCGGTTGCGCCACCCACAGCGATGGCACCGCTCCCCTCAATCAACGCACGTGGCCGATCTGCAGCCTCATCGGCGGGCTGGTCGGCGGCGGTCTCGGCGCGCTCGAAAACGGCGGTTGGGCGGGCGGCGGCGCGGCGTTGGGGATCCTCACCGGCGGACTGATCTGTTACACCCAGGACGGCGATGAAGACGGCGACGGCGTGTTCGACCGCCGCGACCGTTGCCCCGACACACCGGCCAACACACCGGTCGACCACCGCGGCTGCCCGCTGCCGCAGTACCCGGCCACCGAGAAACCGGCCCCGGCCCCACAGACCGAAGTCATCACCCTGAGCGATGCCGGCAACGTGCTGTTCGATTTCGACAAGTCCGACCTGACCCCGGCTGCGAAAAGCCAACTGGATTCGTTGATGGACAAGCTGCGCAACGCCGACGTGGTAAGCATCAAGGTCATCGGCCACACCGACAGCAAAGGCACCGACGCCTACAACCAGGCCCTGTCGGAGCGGCGCGCCAGCAGCGTGGCGGCGTACCTGCTGAGCCAGGGGCTGGAGCCCGGCAAGCTCACCAGCGAAGGACGCGGCGAGCGCGAACCGGTGGCGGACAACAACACCGACGAGGGCCGTGCGCAGAACCGTCGCGTGGAACTGCACATCAATCGTTAGGAATTGTCTGTAGTCCGCAGGCTAGAGCTGTCGGCCGCCGAATCACGGCGTGCCGTCGGCCGTCCGGCGGGTGACAGGTTTTTTTCATTTTCCCCTCTGGCTAATCCATCACCGAAGCCGTTACTGTGCGCCCAAAGAATAATTCCGACACGGGGGAGCGTATGAAGCTGTTATGGGGGCTGGGGCGGTTGTTGACCCTGCTGTTCGTTTGCGTGGTGCTGGCCAATCAGTTGGTGCCGTTTGTCCGTCCGCTGCACCTGCTGGTCAACCTGGCCGGCGGTCTCTGGCTGCTGATCCACGTCCTGGAGGCGCTGCTGTGCAACCGCAGCCTCAAGGGGCGTCCGCACCCTTGGCGCGACCGTGGCCGCATCCTGCTGTTCGGCGTTTTCCACCTGCAAACCATCCCGGCCCCGGCCGCCCCGGAGGCTTCCCATGCGTAAACTCTGCCTGCTCGCTGCATTCATCAGTCCACTGGCCTGCGCCCAGGTGGTCAGCGTCGAGACCAACTCCCTGATGCGCCTGCCCAACACCGCCAGCACACTGCAGCTGGAACGGCTGGAGGTCGCCGACTACGGCACCTTGCTGGTGCCGTCCAACGTCACCGAACTGACCGTCAAGGAATTGCGCCTGGGCCACGAAGCGCGGATCGCCATCGTGCCGGGCGAACAGGCGCTGGACATGAAGGTCAGCCGTGCGGACCTGGCCGAAGGCAGCCGGATCACCGCGCGCGGGGCGCCGGGCACTTACGAAAAAGCGGCCCGCGCCGGGCGCAACCTGAACCTGCAGTTCAAGGCGCTGAACGCGCCGCAGCTGTCGGTCGATGCCCGCGGCGGCACCGGTGCGCCCGGGTTCGTCGGGCTGGACGGCGCCAACGGCCAGGATCCGGGCTGCACCTGGGGTCAGGCCGGACGCGGTTTCGACGGCAGCAACGGCAGCGACGGCCAGCCGGGCGCGCCGGGCGGCCTGGTGCGTCTTGAAGTGCCGCGGGACTTCCCGGCGCAGTTGATCAAGGTCGATGTGGCCGGCGGCGCGGGCGGCCCGGCGGGGCCTGGCGGCAAGCCAGGGGCGGGCGGCAAGTCCAAGGGCTGCCTGGTGTACCGCGCCGACGGCGGCAAGAGCGGCCGTCCGGGCGCCGACGGCCAGCCGGGGCCTGTGGGCGCGGCTGGCTCCTTGACCGTGCAGCATCTGTAAGCCATTGCGCTCAGGCCAGGGAGCCGGCTCCCTGGCCTGAGCGGTGTCGCGTGCGGCTCAGAACGTCGGCCGCGCCGCCGCCACCGCCACCAGCGCAATCCCGACCAGCAGGTTGATCCCCACCAGCCGACGGATCCGTCCCAACACCGCCGCGCCCGCCGGCCAGTCCTTCGCCTCCACCGCCGTGCGCAGCTCCGGCAGCATCAAGGCCTGAATCCGGATGAACAGCGCCGTCATGACCACGAACAGCCCCATCATCACCTGCACGTACCGCGGCGCGTTGTCGAAGCCGATCTGCTGAAGGTGCAGCATGCCCACGCCAGTGACGGGCAGCAGGATCACCGCACCCCACACCCAGCGGAAAAAACCTTGAAACACTTCCACCCACAGGGTCAGCCGGCCGGGGCCGTCCAGGGCCTTGACCGCGGCGGGGCGCAGCACCATCCAGGCGAAGAACATGCCGCCGACCCAGACCAGGGCGGCGAGCACATGCACGGGGTAAACGAGGCTAAAAGGTGTCATTGGGGCACTCCGTTCTGCGCGGGACTGATTAGCGGGGTATGATAGCGGCCGATCCGAACCACTGAAAATTTATCCAGCGCTTTTTGCGCCCGACACCCCATGATCAGCACCGAACTCAAAACCACGATCCAGGGCGCCTACTCGCGTTTCCTCGAGGCCAAGAGCCTCAAGCCGCGCTACGGCCAGCGCCTGATGATCGCTGAAGTCACCAAGGTCCTCGGCGACATCGACACCGACGACGAAGGCAAGCGCAGCGGCGACCCCGCGATCGTCGCGGTGGAGGCCGGCACCGGTACGGGCAAGACGGTGGCCTACAGCCTGGCGGCGATCCCCACCGCCAAGGCCGCCGGCAAGCGGCTGGTGATCGCCACCGCCACCGTGGCCCTGCAGGAGCAGATCGTCTACAAGGACCTGCCCGACCTGATGCGCAACAGCGGGCTGAACTTCAGCTTCGCCCTGGCCAAGGGCCGCGGCCGCTACCTGTGCCTGTCCAAGCTCGACATGCTGCTGCAGGAAGGCCACGCGCAGACCGCCACCGCGCAGCTGTTCGAAGAGGAAGGCTTCAAGATCGAGGTCGACGAGGCCAGCCAGAAGCTGTTCACCAGCATGATCGAGAAGCTCGCCGGCAATAAGTGGGACGGCGACCGCGACAGCTGGCCCAACGCCCTGGAGGACGCCGACTGGGCGCGCCTGACCACCGACCACAGCCAGTGCACCAACCGCCATTGCCCCAACTTCGGCCAGTGCGCCTTCTACAAGGCCCGCGAAGGCATGGGCAAGGTCGATGTGATCGTCACCAACCACGACATGGTGCTGGCCGACCTCGCGCTGGGCGGCGGCGCGGTGCTGCCGGATCCGCGCGACACGATCTACGTGTTCGACGAAGGCCATCACCTGCCCGACAAGGCCATCGGCCATTTCGCCCATTACACGCGCCTGCGCTCCACCGCCGACTGGCTGGAGACCACCGCCAAGAACCTCACCAAACTGCTGGCCCAGCATCCGTTGCCCGGCGACCTCGGCAAGCTGATCGAACAGGTGCCGGAGCTGGCGCGGGAGATCAAGGCCCAGCAGCAGTTCATGTTCAGCGCCTGCGAGCAGATCGCCGACTTCCGTCCAGGCGAAGACACCGAAGGCCGCGAGCGGCCGCGCCACCGCTTCGTCGGCGGGGTGATCCCCGAGCACATGCGCGAAATGGGCATCGAGCTGAAGAAGGGCTTCGCCCGGCTCAACGACCTGTTCACCCGCCTGACCGACCTGCTCAAGGAAGGCATGGACGGCGAGGTCAACATCGGCATCGCCAGCACCCAGGCCGAAGAGTGGTATCCGCTGTTCGGCAGCCTGCTGTCCCGGGCCTCCGGCAACTGGGAGCTGTGGACCGCGTTCACCGCCGAGGATCCGGAAGACAACCCGCCCATGGCGCGCTGGCTGACCCTGGCCGAAAGCGGTTCGCTGTTCGACATCGAGGTCAACGCCAGCCCGATCCTGGCGGCGGAGACCCTGCGCCGCAGCCTGTGGAACGTGGCGCACGGCTGCCTGGTGACCTCGGCGACCCTGACGGCGCTCGGCACGTTCGACCGTTTCCGCATGCGCGCCGGCCTGCCGAAGAAAGCCGTCACCGCCGTGGTGCCGAGCCCGTTCCACCATTCCGACGCCGGCGTGCTGCGGGTGCCGGACCTCAACGCCGATCCGCGGGACGCCGCCGGCCATACCGCCGCGATTATCCGCGACCTGCCGGATCTGGTCGAAGGCTCGCGGGGCAGCCTGGTGCTGTTCTCCTCGCGCAAGCAGATGCAGGACGTGTTCGACGGCCTTGACCGCGACTGGCGCAAGCAGGTGTTCATCCAGGGCAACCTGTCGAAGCAGGAAACCCTGAACAAGCACAAGGCGCGGGTCGACGGCGGCGATTCCAGCGTGCTGTTCGGCCTCGCCAGCTTCGCCGAGGGCGTGGACTTGCCGGGGGCCTACTGCGAGCACGTGGTGATCGCCAAGATCCCGTTCTCGGTGCCGGACGATCCGGTCGAGGCCGCGCTGTCGGAGTGGATCGAGGCCCGGGGCGGCAACCCGTTCATGGAGATCGCCGTGCCGGACGCCTCGCTCAAGCTGGTCCAGGCCTGCGGCCGCCTGCTGCGCACCGAAGAGGACCGCGGCATCATCACCTTGCTGGATCGGCGACTGGTCACCCAGCGCTACGGCAAGGCCATCCTCAATGCGTTGCCGCCGTTCCGGCGTGAAATTTCCTGAGGCACCGGTGGGCAGTTTTGCCCGCCGCGTTGTCTATCTCTCAGCCATCGCCTGTCCATTGGCCTTCACGGGTCGCTAGGGAGAATTCCGTTCTTATGATTCGCCGTTCGTTGCCTGCCGCTTTTGCCCTGATGTTCGCCGCCCCGTTGCTGGCGGCGCCAATCGGCCAGCAGACCCTGTTCAATTTCGTCCGTCCCGCCGACGTGGTGAAGGTGACCACCGAAAACGCCGACCTGCCCCAGGCCAACGCCGAGCAGACGCCCGAAGGCGAAGTGCTGCGCCGGGTGACGTTCAGCCCGGCCGCCCGTCCGACCCTGCGTCTGGCCCCGCAGACCGGCGCCTGGGACTGGTCGCAGTCCGGCATGATGAGCCTGCGCCTGCAGAGTGCCATGGACTGGGCCGTCACTGTCTACGTGCAGATCCAGAGCAACGACGGCAAGACCCTGACCAGCCGCGTCGACCTGCCGGCGGGCCCCGCGCAGACCCTACTGGTGCCGTTGACCGCGAGCTCGCCCCTGAGCCAGGGCATGAAGGCCGCGCCGCCGATGCCGATGACCGTCGACGGCCAGCGGATCCTGCTGGCCGGCAGCAGCGGCGAACTGGATCGCAGCCAGGTGGTGTCGGTCAGCCTGTCGCTGGATCGGCCCAAGGCTGCGCAAAGCCTGTTGCTGGAGCGCTTCGGCGTGCAGGACGGCGACGAGGCGGTCAAGGCCGCCTACGGCAACCTGGTGGATGCCTATGGCCAATCCACCCGGGGCAAGTGGCCGGAGAAGGTCGCCAATGACGAACAGCTCAAGGCCGCCGCCGCCAAGGAACAGCAGCAACTCAAAGGCTGGCTGGCGGAACGCGAGAAGGCGCCGCTGGACAGGTTCGGCGGCTCGACCGGCGGCCCGGCGTTCAAGGCCAGCGGTTTCTTCCACACCGAAAAACGTGACGGTCGCTGGTATCTGGTGACGCCGGAAGGCCATCCGTTCTACTCGCTGGGGGTGAACACCGTCAGCCCGGACGTGAACCCGACCTACGTCGCCGGGCGCGAATGGATGTTCGAATCCCTGCCCAAGCCCGACCAACCGCTGGCCAACCATTACGGCGAAGGCGACAACCGCGGCGGCAACGGCGCCGATCAGGGGCGCGGCTACAACGTCGGGCGCTGGTACGATTTCTATGGCGCCAACCTGCAACGCTTGAACGGCGATCCTTGCGCCACGCAGGTGCAGAGCCAACCCGATGCCGAGGCGGCCGCTGCCGCCGCCGTGCCGTGCAAGGCCACGATCGACGAGAAGCGCTGGACCGCCCACACCCTCGACCGCCTGCTGGCCTGGGGCTTCAACACCGTGGGCAACTGGAGCGCTTCTCCATTGGGCAACGCCCAGCGCATGCCTTACACGTTGCCGCTGTCCATCGTCGGCGACTACACCAGCATCAGCACCGGCAACGATTGGTGGGGCGGCATGCCCGACCCGTTCGACCCGCGTTTTGCCATGGCCACCGAGCGCGCCGTGGCCATCGCCGCCCGCGACCACCGCGACGATCCGTGGCTGATCGGCTACTACGCCGACAACGAACTGGCCTGGGCCGGCCCCGGCGACGACCCGAAGTCGCGCTACGCCCTGGCCTACGGCACCCTGAAAATGACCACCGACGTGCCGGCCAAGCGCGCCTTCCTCAAGCAGTTGCGGGACAAGTACCGCAACCAGGAAGGCCTGTCCAAGGCCTGGGGCATCGACCTGCCGGCCTGGGAACTGATGGAGGATCCGGGCTTCGTGCCGCCGCTGCCGAGCGCCGAGCACCCGGAGATCGAGGCCGACTTCAAGTACTTCCAGAAAGTGTTCGCCGACACCTACTTCAAGACCATTTCCGATTCGCTCAAATGGCATGCGCCGAACCAGATGCTGCTCGGCGGCCGCTTTGCCGTCAGCACCCCGGAAGCCGTGGCCTCCTGCGCGCAGTTCTGCGATGTGCTGAGCTTCAACCTGTACACCCTCAAGCCCCAGGACGGCTACGACTTCGCCGCGTTGCGTGAACTGGACAAACCGGTGCTGATCACCGAATTCAACTTCGGCTCCACCGACCGCGGCCCGTTCTGGGGCGGTGTGACGCCGCTGGCCAAGGAAGAGGACCGCGGCCCGGCCTACGCCAACTTCCTCAAGCAGGCCCTGAGCGAGCCGGCGATCGTCGGCGTGCACTGGTTCCAGTACCTGGACCAACCGGTGACCGGACGCCTGCTGGACGGCGAGAACGGCCACTTCGGCCTGGTGGGCGTGACCGACCTGCCGTTCCAGGGCTTTGTCGAGGCGGTGCGCAAGAGCAACCTGGCGACCGTCGGGCAGATCGGCAAAGAGGCTGCGCGACCTGTGAGCGACGCCGGGCATGAAGCCGAAGGCGGGCGCAAGGGCGAGGCCGGCAAGGGGCCGGGCGCCGGCCATGCCGGGGGGCACTCGGGCAACGGCCACTGACACCATCGCCAGCAGGCGGGCTCCCACAGGGATTGCGTTGCAGTCAACGGCTGTGGGAGCCGGCCTGCTGGCGGTGAGGCCGGCCGCAGCCGAAAACCTCCGATCCTCACTTCGGCCGCACAACCGCCCGGCCCGCAGCAGTTCCCAAAACCCTCAAGGGCTGGAACAATGCCGGCCACTTTGTAGAGCGTTTGGGCGGGGGAGTTGCGGGTGCAGATTCAGGGACATTACGAGCTTCAGTTCGAAGCGGTGCGCGACGCCTTCGCGGCATTGTTCGACGATCCCCAGGAGCGCGGCGCGGCGCTGTGCATCCGGGTCGGCGGCGAGACCGTCCTCGACCTCTGGTCCGGCACCGCCGACAAGGACGGCAGCGAAGCCTGGCACAGCGACACCATCGCCAACCTGTTCTCCTGCACCAAGCCGTTCGCCGCCGTCACGGCGCTGCAACTGGTGGCCGAAGGCAAGTTGCAGCTGGACGTTCCCGTCGCCCGCTACTGGCCGGAATTCGCCGCCGCCGGCAAGGAATCCGTCACCCTGCGCCAATTGCTCTGCCACCAGGCCGGCCTACCGGCCCTGCGCGAGCTGATGGCCCCGCAAGCCCTGTACGAATGGCAGACCATGGTCGACGCCCTCGCGGCGGAGGCGCCGTGGTGGACGCCGGGCACCGGCCACGGCTACGCCGCGATCACCTACGGCTGGCTGGTGGGCGAACTGCTGCGCCGCGCCGACGGACGCGGGCCGGGCGAATCCATCGTGGCGCGGATCGCCAAGCCGTTGGGGCTGGACTTCCATGTCGGCATGGCCGACGAAGAATTCCATCGCGTGGCCCATATCGCCCGGGGCAAGGGCAACGTCGGTGATGCCGCCGCTCAGCGCCTGCTGCAGGTGACGATGCGCGAGCCGACCGCCATGACTACCCGCGCCTTCACCAACCCGCCGTCGGTGCTCACCAGCACCAACAAGCCGGAGTGGCGGCGCATGCAGCAGCCGGCGGCCAACGGCCACGGCAATGCGCGCAGCCTGGCCGGGTTCTACGCCGGCCTGCTCGACGGCAGCCTGCTGGAAGGCGAAATGCTCGACGAGCTGACCCGCGAACACAGCCTCGGCGAGGACAAGACCCTGCTGACCCGCACCCGTTTCGGCCTCGGCTGCATGCTCGACCAGCCCGACGTGCCGAACGCCACCTACGGCCTCGGCCCGCGCGCCTTCGGCCATCCGGGGGCGGGCGGTTCCGTCGGTTTTGCTGATCCGGAGCACGATGTCGCGTTCGGTTTTGTGACAAATACCTTGGGGCCGTACGTCTTGATGGATCCGCGCGCGCAGAAGCTGGCGCGGGTGCTAGCCACTTGTCTGTAAAGCATTGCCGGAGGTTCCAGGGCCGGAACCTCATCCGTTTTTTCGATTCAAAGCGTCTGTTTATCCGGGCCGACCCGTGCCGGTTGTTCATCACTTCATTTTGTGGGTTTCCAATGTCTTCCAAACCAACTCTCGCCCTGGCCCTGTGTTTTGCGATCACCGGTTGCGCTCAGACCCCGAAAAGCGACGCCGACGGCGGCAGCTGGTGGCCGTTCGGCTCCTCCGACAAGGTCGCGGCGAAAGAGCCGGCACCGGCCCCGGCACCGCTGAAGCCCGCCGTCACTGCGCCTGTGGCCAAGTCCGAAAGCGGCAGCCATTGGTACTGGCCGTTCGGTTCCGACGACGCCAAGGCCGACGTCAAGGCCGAGGCCAAGCCTGAAGCGAAACCCGAAGCCAAACCGGTCGCCGTGGCCAAGGCCGACGCCGACAAGGGCGGCAAGTGGTGGTGGCCGTTCGGCGGCAAGGATCAGGACACCAGCGCCAAGGCCGCGCCGATGCCTGACCCGAAAGTCACCCAGGCCTGGCTCGACGACTACGAGCCGCGCCTGCGCGAGGCGATCAAGGAAAGCAACCTGCAACTGGAGCGCCGCGAAAACGTGCTGGTGGTGACGGCGCCGGTGGAAGGCTCGTTCAACCCGGATCGTCCGGCGATGCTGCTGCCGGTCACCCTCGGTCCGTTCACCCGCGTGGCGAAGATCCTCGAAGCGGATCCCAAGACCGCCGTGCTGGTGCTCGGCCACAGCGACACCACCGGTGCCGCCCCGGCCAACATCAAGCTGAGCCAGGAACGTGCCCAGGCCGTGGCGGCGATCTTCCGCCTCAGCGGCCTGCAGCGTGACCGCCTGATGCTGCGCGGCATGGGTTCCGAAGCGCCGCGTGCGGCCAACGACAGCGCCGAAGGCCGTGCCCTGAACCGTCGCGTCGAGCTGCTGGTGACCCCGCAGAACACCATGGTCGCGCTGCTGAGCAAATACAACATGCCGGCGCCGAAGCCGGTGACCATGGTCGCCGCGCAAGACGTCAAGCCAGCCGCCAAACCGGTGACGCCGGCCCCGGCCGCCAAGAAAGCCGCCGTGCCGGCCACCAAAAAGGCCCCGGCCAAGAAAGCCGCCGCCAAGGCTCCGGCCAAGAAAACCCCGGTGAAGAAGACCGCACCGGCCAAAGCCGCCACGGCCGACAAGAAAGTCGCCGCGGCCGATACTTCAAAGAAGTGATCCGTTAACGAAAAGGAATGCGCCATGACCCAGGCTCTGGCAGATATGCGTCGTGATTACACCCGTGACGGCCTGACCGAGGCGCAAGCCCCGGCCGAGCCGTTCGCGTTGTTTCACCAATGGTTCGCCGACGCGGTGAAAACCGAACAGGCGCCGGTGGAGGCCAACGCCATGACCCTGGCGACGGTCGATGCGGACGGCCGTCCGCATTGCCGCATTCTGCTGCTCAAGGGCCTGGACGAGCAGGGGTTCACCTTCTTCACCAACTACGACAGCGCCAAGGGCCAGCATCTGGCGGCGAACCCATTCGCCGCCATGACGTTCTTCTGGCCTACCCTGGAGCGCCAGGTGCGGATCGAAGGCCGGGTGGTCAAGGTCACGCCGGCCGAGTCCGACGCGTATTATCAGGTGCGCCCGCTGGGCAGCCGCCTGGGCGCCTGGGCGTCGCCGCAGAGCCGGGTGATCGACGGGCGGGGGGAACTGGAGGATCTGCTCAAGGCCACCGAGCAGCGCTTCAGCGACACCCAGCCGGACTGCCCTGAACACTGGGGCGGTTACCGTCTGCTTCCCGAGCGCATCGAGTTCTGGCAGGGCCGTCCGAGCCGTCTGCACGATCGCCTCAACTATCGCATGCAGGGCGCCGGCTGGATTCTGGAACGTCTGGCGCCGTAGGCAGTCTACCGCTCGGGATAGTCTGCCGCGGCGGCCTTGAGCCACTGCGGCAGATCCCGACGCTTGATCTTCTGTTTTTGAGCCTGTGCCAAGCGTTCAAGCATGAAGGCGCGTTTGCTTTCGTCCTTGCCGGCCAGCGACAATGCCAGATCGCGATCCATCCAGCGTTTGATTCGCACGTACAGCCACCCATGGAAGTACAGACCGGCAACGGTTGTGGCGACGATGATGAAGTAATCCATGAAAATCCTTGGGGCTGTGGCGCGGTTTTCCGATTTTGGCGCTACTGTTGGGTGAATCGTTTGAGGCGCCTGTACCGGGCCTGAATGAAACCAATTTAATCCGGGCGGCGCCGTGACAGGCGTCAAGCTGCGGAGTTTAATGAATACCTGTCCTTTGGAGTTGATCCTATGCGTAAGTCTGTCCTGCTGGTTGCTTCCTTTTCCACGATGGCGATGCTGCTCACCGGCTGCCAGTCGAGCCTGACCGGCGACACCTACTCCCGTGACGAAGCGCGTCGCGTGCAGACGATTCGCATGGGCACCATCGAATCCTTGCGTCCGGTGAAGATCGAAGGCACCAAGACCCCGATCGGCGGCCTCGCCGGTGCAGCGGTGGGCGGCGTCGGCGGCAGCGCCATCGGCGGCGGCAAAGGCAGCATCGTGGCGGCGGTCATCGGTGCCGTGGCCGGCGGCCTGGTCGGCTCCGCCGCCGAAGAAGGCCTGACCCGCACCCAGGGCGTCGAGATCACCGTTCGCGAAGACGACGGCAGCATGCGCGCCTACGTGCAGGAAGTGCAGCCGAACGAAGTGTTCCGCGTGGGCGAGCGCGTACGCATCTCCACCGTGGGTGGCACCAGCCGCGTTTCGCACTAAGCGGATTGCAGTTGAAGAAAACCCCGACCGGGTGACCGGTCGGGGTTTTTCTTTGTGTGCTGATTGTTCACGAAGCGGCCGGGCTCAGCCTTACGACTCTGAGGTCAAATACAAATCGAGATTTCTCGGCAGAGTCAGGGCGGTCGCTTTCTCAATGTCACACATTTGCTGCTCTGTCAGTCGATAGTCATGCATGCTCTCCTCCTGATTGATCCAGCCCATGATGATTTTCAGTTCTGCAGCACCAATTGAAATGCTCTTTTCATACTCCGGGAAATCCTCCCCCTTTTTGACGCCCATTATCCGATGTCTCATGGTTCTACCTTTCTGGTTGGATCTGCAGGTTTGGTCTGAGCACCCGTTTCATGGTTGAACTCACCAAGATGCTTCCCCCGCTTTGTATATGTTTCAACCGCTCCATGCTGGAAGTCTCATTCGTAAATGGTGCCGTCTCTATCTTTCCAACGTGGACGTAACCCTCCACCTCCCTTTATCGGGGTTTTTGGGGTCGCCCAGCGCGCATCGGGAAAGGCAGGTAGAAAACTTGGCTTTTGATGGTAGTTGCCGTGCGGAGCGCTCACCACAATGTAAACCGGCCTGACCCCAGAATCCGCCGGAAACACCAGAATGAAATCCCGATATTCCGGCGGATAGACCGGGTTCACCAGAATGCTGTCCGCCGCTTCCGTCGGCGGGTACACCCAGATGTGCGGCGCCTGCGGGGCGGCTTCCAGGGCCGGGATGCCGAGGGTGTCGGCGCCGTCGTTGGCCGGTGTCCAGATCAGTTCAATGCCTTCGCCAAGGTCTGCGGTGTACTGGTTGCCGCGCGGAGCGAACTGCACGACGTCGACCATTTCCCAGTCGCGGTGCTTGCCGGTGTAGAAGCCGTAACCCTTGAGGTTGCCGTCCTCCTGCTGTTCGATTCGCAGGCGCACGCGGGTGCGGGCCTGTTTGAGGGCGCGCAGTTGGTCGTCGGTGTAGAGCGCGCTGTCGCCCAGGCTCAACGGCATCAGCAATGCCACCAGTCCCGTCAGCGTGGCCGCAGCGGTGCCGGCGGCCACGGTCGGCAAGGCTTCGAACAGGGAACCGGCGAGGGCGAACGTGCCCAGGCCTGCGGGGATGGCCGCGCCGCTGATTTTCCTGAGGGGCACGCCGCCGCTGGCATCGGCCTCGCGGGCGCCGAGCAGGATCAGGTCGCCGTAGTCCTTCAGGCTGTCGGTCGGCACCATGCCGGAGGGATTGGCGTAGTCGATGACCGCGTCCGGCAATTTGCAGGACTTGGCGAACACGCAACCGGCGCGAACCGGTTCAGGCTTGTCGGCGGCTGTCTCGCGGCTGCGTTCGAAAGCCGCCTGCCGCGCAAGCATGGCGTCGTAGGCGCTCTGCCGGGCCTCGCGCTCGGCCAGTTCGGTGGCCGTCATGTAGCGGTGGGTGATGAGATGTCCGTCGCCCGACGGCGGGTTGGGAATCTTGGGGATGTCCTTTCTGCCAGCCACTGATCGTCCTTTCGTTCATGCATCGACAGCCCCGACGAAGGGGCTGCACGACGTTAGCGAAGGGAACAAAGCGTGGCTGTAGGACGTATCTGCGATGAAGTGGGGATTGTTCGCCGTGAGCGTGTAACGAGGGAGCAGGCTCCCTTGTTACAGGTGGGCTCAGGTGAGCGCGGTCTTCCTGCTCGCCGCCGCCGTCACGGCGTAGCCGATCAGCGCCGCGAGGATCGAGCCGGTCAGGATGCCCATCCGGTCCATGCCGACGTAGTCGCTGGCGCCCGGCACGAAGGCCAGGGAGCCGACGAACAGGCTCATGGTGAAACCGATGCCGCAGAGGATCGCCACGCCCAGCACCTGGCCCCAGTTGGCGCCCTGGGGCAGGGCGGCGAGGCCGGTCTTGACCGCCAGCCAGGTCAGGCCGAACACGCCGACGGTCTTGCCCAGCAGCAGGCCGACCGCGATGCCCATCGGCACGTGGTGGGTGAAGCTTTCGACGGTGACGCCGCTCAGGGACAGGCCGGCGTTGGCGAAGGCGAACAGCGGCAGGATGCCGTAGGCCACCCAGGGATGCAGGGCGTGTTCAAGGCTCAGCAACGGCGACGGCTCGGCGTTGCGGGTGCGCAGCGGAATGCAGAAGGCCAGGGTCACGCCGGCCAGCGTCGCATGGACGCCGCTCTTCAGCACGCACACCCACAGGATCAGCCCGACGATCATGTACGGCCCCAGCTTGACCACGCCGAGCCGGTTCATCGCCACCAGCGCCGCGATGCACGCGGCCGCCAGGGCCAGCGACAGGGTCGACAGCGCGCCGGAGTAGAAGATCGCGATGATCACGATGGCGCCCAGGTCGTCGATGATCGCCAGGGTCATCAGGAACAGCTTCAGCGACACCGGCACTCGCTTGCCCAGCAGGGCCAGCACGCCGAGGGCGAAGGCGATGTCGGTGGCGGTCGGGATCGCCCAGCCGCCCAGGGCCGCCGGGTTGTCGCGGTTGAGTAACCAGTAGATCAGCGCCGGCACCACCATGCCGCCAATGGCCGCCGCGCCGGGCAGGACGATCTGCGACGGTTTCGACAGCTGGCCGTCGAGCACTTCGCGCTTCACTTCCAGGCCGATCAGCAGGAAGAACAGCGCCATCAGGCCGTCGTTGATCCACAGGAGCAGGGGCTTGGCGATCTTCAGCGCCCCGACCTGCGCCACCACCGGGGTGTCGAGCAGGCCGGCGTACAGCCACGACAACGGCGAGTTGTTGATGATCAGGGCCAGGACGGCTGCAGCGATCAACAACAGACCGCTGGCAGCTTCCAACTGAAAGAAACGCGTGAAAGTGCTACGCAGAGGCAAGGTCGCTCTCCATCGGATTCGTCAAAAAGGTGGGACACCCTAACCCGTACCGTTAGTTGTTAAAACAAAAGTTATATTCTTTTTTGTTATATGTCGTTACAGAGCGGGATACGGTGCGGGCTGAGCCTAGCAGTTGCCAAAGGTATTGGCGGTCAGCTGTATCTGTTGATCGTGAGGGATTTTTCCTAAGCTTGCGGACTGAGCCTGCGAAGGCGATTCCTGCCCGATTCAACGAGAACGACAGCCATGAGCGACAACCGACAGTGGGCCCGCGAAGCCATCCGGATCATCGAAGCGGACTTCCAGCGCAGCGCCGACACTCACCTGATCCCCTTGCCGCTGCCGGGGTTCCCGGGCATCGAGCTGTACTTCAAGGACGAGTCGAGCCACCCCACCGGTAGCCTCAAACACCGCCTGGCCCGTTCGCTGTTCCTTTACGCGTTGTGTAACGGTTGGCTGAAGCCCGGGGCGCCGGTGATCGAGGCGTCCAGCGGTTCGACGGCGATTTCGGAGGCGTATTTCGCCCGCATGCTGGGCCTGCCGTTCATCGCGGTGATGCCGGCGACCACGTCGAAGGAGAAAATCGCCCAGATCGCCTTCTACGGCGGCCAGAGCCATCTGGTGGACGACCCGACGCAGATCTACGCCGAGTCCGAGCGTCTGGCCCGCGAGCACGACGGCCACTTCATCGATCAGTTCACCTACGCCGAGCGCGCCACCGACTGGCGGGCGAACAACAACATCGCCGAATCGATCTTCCAGCAGATGCGCTACGAGCAGCACCCGACGCCGGCCTGGCTGATCTCCAGCCCCGGCACCGGCGGCACCACCGCGACCCTGGGCCGTTACGTGCGCTACCGTCAGCACTGCACCCGCGTGCTGTGCGCCGATGCCGAGCGTTCGGTGTTCTTCGATTTCTACCGGACCGGCGACGCGAGTCTGCGCCTGAGCCACGGTTCGCGGATCGAGGGCATCGGCCGGCCGCGGGTCGAGGCGTCGTTCCTGCCCAAGGTGATCGATGCGATGGTCAAGGTGCCGGACGCCCTGTCGCTGGCGGCCATGCATTACCTGGCCAAGCGTCTGGGACGGCATGTGGGCGGTTCGAGCGGCACCAACCTGATCGGCGCGCTGATGGCGGCCCAGCAGATGAAGGCGGCGGGGGAGACGGGGTCGATCGTGGCGATCCTGTGCGACGGCGGCGAGCGCTATGCCGACACCTATTACGACCCGGCCTGGCTCAAGGCCCAGGGGTATGCGCTGGACGGGCTGATCGCGGCAGTGGCGGCGAGCGCCGAGCGGGGCGAGGCGCTGCCGGAATCGGTGCTGCGCGCCAACATCTGAGGCAGTCGCACCAAACAAAGTGGGAGCGAGCCTGCTCGCGATGACGGTACATCAGCCAACTCATCCATTGACTGATGCTCCGCCATCGCAAGCAGGTTCGCTCCCACAGGTTTTGCGGTGGCTCCGTCAGGCCTCCAGGCCCAGGATGTCGCGGGCCACGGCTTCGGCGATGCGGATGCCGTCGACGCCCGCCGACAGGATCCCGCCGGCATAGCCTGCGCCTTCGCCGGCCGGGAACAGCCCCTTCACGTTCAGGCTCTGCAACGACTCGTTGCGGGTGATGCGCAGCGGCGACGAGGTGCGGGTCTCGATCCCGGTCAGCACCGCGTCGTGCAGCGAGTAGCCGCGGATCTGCTTCTCGAACGCCGGCAGGGCTTCGCGGATCGCCTCGATGGCGAAGTCCGGCAGCGCCAGGGCCAGGTCGCCCAGCGAAATGCCCGGCTTGTAGGACGGCTCGACCTCGCCCAGTTCGGTGGACGGCTTGCCGGCGATGAAGTCGCCGACCAGTTGCGCCGGTGCCTTGTAGTCGCTGCCGCCGAGGATAAAGGCGTGGGACTCCAGGCGTTCCTGCAGCTCGATCCCCGCCAGCGGGCCGCCCGGATAGTCGACCTCAGGGGTGATGCCGACGACGATGCCGGAGTTGGCGTTGCGCTCGTTGCGCGAGTATTGGCTCATGCCGTTGGTGACCACCCGGTTCGGCTCGGAGGTCGCCGCCACCACAGTGCCGCCCGGGCACATGCAGAAGCTGTAGACCGAGCGGCCGTTCTTGGCGTGGTGCACCAGCTTGTAGTCGGCGGCGCCGAGTTTCGGGTGGCCGGCGTACTTGCCCAGCCGCGCGCGGTCGATCAGCGACTGCGGGTGCTCGATGCGGAAACCCACCGAGAACGGCTTGGCCTCCATGAACACGCCACGGCTGTGGAGCATGCGGAAGGTGTCGCGGGCGCTGTGGCCCAGGGCCAGAACCACGTGTTTCGAGTGCAGGATCTCGCCGCTGGCCAGTTCGACGCCGACCAGTTGGCCGTCTTCGATCAGCACGTCGGTGACGCGTTGCTGGAAGCGCACTTCGCCGCCCAGGGCACGGATCTCTTCACGCATGGTCTCGACCATGCCGGTCAGGCGGAAGGTGCCGATGTGCGGCTTGCTGACGTAGAGGATCTCTTCCGGCGCGCCGGCCTTGACGAACTCGTGCAGCACCTTGCGGCCGAGGAACTTCGGGTCCTTGATCTGGCTGTACAGCTTGCCGTCGGAGAACGTGCCCGCGCCGCCTTCGCCGAACTGCACGTTGGACTCGGGGTTGAGCACGCTCTTGCGCCACAGGCCCCAGGTGTCCTTGGTGCGCTGGCGCACTTCGGTGCCGCGCTCCAGGATGATCGGCTTGAAGCCCATCTGCGCCAGCAGCAGGCCGGCGAAGATGCCGCACGGGCCGAAGCCGACCACGATCGGCCGTTCGCTCAGGTCGGCCGGCGCCTGGCCGACGAACTTGTAGCTGACATCCGGGGCCTCGTTGACGTTGCGGTCGTCGGCGAAGCGCGCCAGCACCTTGGCCTCGTCGCGCACGTTGAGGTCGATGGTGTAGATGAAGCTCAGTTCGGAGGATTTCTTGCGCGCATCGTAGCTGCGCTTGAACAGGGTGAAGTCGAGCAGGTCATCGCTGGCGACCCCCAGGCGCTGCACGATGGCGGTGCGCAGGTCTTCGTCGGGATGGTCGAGCGGCAGCTTGAGTTCGGTGATTCGTAACATGGCAGGATCCGGTTCGCGGGGCGCACAACTGCGCCAGGGCGTTTGAAGGCGGCGATTATACGCCGCATCGGCCGGATCCCGTGAGGTTAAACGATCAGTCGTCGCGGGAGCCGCCGAAATACGCGCAACCGCGCTCGGCCTTGCCGTCGATGCGCAACTCGGCGCTCATGGGCTGCACGCTGCCGGTGCGGCCGTCGACGCAGCGCTGCGGCGCCACCCACAGCTCGATCCGACGGTTGTCGGCCTCGCTGCTGAGGTTGAAGCGGCCGTCGCCCAGTTGCTCCTCGACGTAAGGCACGGCCAGGGGCGGTTGGCCTTCGCGGTCGATGGCCATGCCCTTGCCGCTGACTTTCACGCTCCACTCCGGGCCATGGCCGGCCGCGCGCAGGATCAGCAGCTTGAAGTTCGGATCGTCGCACGCAGTGCCCGAGCGCTCGACGCGGTACAGTCGGGCCAGGTCGAGCCGGTCGCCGGCGACCTTGCCGCGCACGTCGGCGAACAGCTTGCCCTGCTCGTCGGCGAGGGTGGCGGCCTCCTGCAGGACGCTGGTGCCGCCGACGTCGTTGACCTCATAGCGGCGCCGGTCCTGGCAGGACTCGAACATCAGCTTGCCGTCGGCGGCGATCAGTTGGCCCTGCATCCGAACCTGGCCGACGTGCGAGGCGCTTTGCCGCGCCCCGTCGAACAACTGGCACGCGGCAAACAACGGCAGCAAGGCAACAACGATCAACGAACGGGCGACACGCATCTTTGGCTCTCCAGTCAGGTGCCGCCACGTTACGCAGCCTGACCGTTCATCACAAGGGGTCAGCCCACGTGAAAGGTCTGACCTGTCTGCAAGCCCTCGACGCTTTTGGCGTAGGCCAATGCCACGTCCACCGCAGGAACCGGCTTGTAGCCCCGGAAGTATGGGGCGTAGCTGCCCATGGCTTCCACCAGCACGGTCGGGCTGACCGAGTTCACCCGCAGGCCGCGCGGCAGTTCGATCGCGGCGGCGCGCACGAAGCTGTCGAGGGCGCCGTTGACCAGCGCCGCCGAGGCGCCGGTGCGGATCGGGTCATGGCTGAGCACGCCGGAGGTGAAGGTGAACGACGCGCCGTCGTTGGCGAACTCGCGGCCGATCAGCAGCAGGTTCACCTGGCCCATCAGCTTGTCTTTCAGGCCCAGCGCAAAGCTGTCTTCACTCATTTCGTTCAGCGCGGCGAAGGTGACGTTGCCGGCCGCGCAGACCAGCGCGTCGAACTTGCCGGTCTTTTCGAACAGTTGGCGGATCGACGCGCTGTCGCTGATGTCGACCTGGAAATCGCCGCTGCTGCGGCCGATGCGGATGATTTCATGGCGTTGCGACAGTTCTTTGTCCACGGCCGAACCGATGGTGCCGCCGGCGCCGATCAACAGGATTTTCATCGTGGGTTGCCTCAAGTGATTGAACGAGCCTTGAGTCTAGAGTGGTTTTTTCCGCAGATAAGCGCACTAATGGGCAACCTTTGGTTTTCAGGTGGAAACAATCCATGAGCGAAATGGATGATCTGGCGGCGTTCGCCGTGCTGATCGAGGCCGGCAGCTTCACCCTGGCGGCGCAGCGGCTGGGCTGCAGCAAGGGGCAGTTGTCCAAGCGCATCAGTCAGTTGGAGGCGCAGTTTTCCGTGGTCTTGCTGCAGCGCACGACCCGACGCCTGAGCCTGACGGCGGCGGGCGCGGCGCTGTTGCCGCAGGCCCAGGCGCTGGTCGCCCAGGCGGAGCGCGCGCGTCAGGCGCTGGCGCGGCTCAAGGACGACATGGCCGGCCCGGTGCGCATGACGGTGCCGGTGTCCCTGGGAGAGACGTTCTTCGACGGCCTGTTGCTGGAGTTTTCGCAGAAGTACCCCGACGTGCAGATCGAACTGGAGCTGAACAACAACTTCCGTGACCTGGCCCGGGACAGCTTTGACCTGGCCGTGCGCACCGACGTGGCCAACGACGAGCGGCTGGTGGCCAGGCCACTGTTGGCCTGGCAGGAAATGACCTGCGCCAGTCCGGCCTACCTGGAACGCTACGGCGAGCCGGCGACTCCGCAGGCGCTGGCCGAGCACCGTTGCCTGCTCAACAGCCACTACAGCGGCCGCGAGGAATGGCTGTACCACCAGCGGCACGAACTGCTTCGGGTGAAGGTGTCCGGGCCGTTTGCCAGCAACCACTACAACCTGCTGAAGAAGGCGGCGCTGGCTGGCGCCGGCATCGCCCGGCTGCCGTCGTACCTTTTGCCGACGGAATTGGCTGACGGTCGGTTGCGATGGCTCCTGCGGGATTTCCAGACCCGGCGTATGCCCATGTACCTGGTGCATCCGTATCAGGGCGGGCTGCCCAAGCGCACCCAGGTGCTGGCGGACTACCTGGTCGGCTGGTTCAAGCGCAGCGGCGAGGCGCTGGACAGGCTTTAGCGGCCAGGCCGCCATCCCTGTAGGAGCGAGCCTGCTCGCGATGGCGCTGTGTCAGCCGACGCATGTACTGACTGACCCGCCGCCATCGCGAGCAGGCTCGCTCCCACACAGGCAGTCATTTGTTCAGCCGGGCAATCAGGTGGTCGATTGACAGCTTGCCAGGCCCCGTCGCCATCAGGTACAGCAACAGCGCCGCCCAGGTGCCGTGGGTCGGGTAGGCGTCCGGGTAGACGAACAACTGGATGGTCAGGGTCATGCCCAGCAGCGCCAGCGCCGAAAAGCGGGTGGCGAAACCGAGCAGGATCAGGATCGGGAAGAAGTGCTCGGCGAACGCCGCCAGGTGCGCGGCGAGTTCCGGCGACAGCAGCGGCACGTGGTATTCGCTCTGGAACAGCGGCACCGTCGAGTCCGCCAGGTGCGGCCAGCCGGGTTCGAAGGTGCCGTCGATCAGGTCGATGGCCAGGCCTTCGACCTTGGTCTGTCCGGATTTCCAGAACACCGCGGCAATGGAAAAACGCGCGATGAAGGCGATCAGGCTGTGGGGAATCCGTTCCAGCAGCGCGATGGCGCGGGCGATCAAGTGGCTCATGGCGACACCTTGGGGTTCAAGTGGGTGATGGCGTTTCGGCTGATCAGCAGGGCCAGGGTCTGGCTGAGGTCGAAGGCCGGAAGGTCCGCCAGTGCCTGCCCCAGCGGTTGGCCGTGAAGCAGGCGGCGGATGAAGCGGCTTGCGCCGGGCTCGAGGGCGAACACCTCGACGTCAAGGCCGTGGCGCAGGATCAGCGCGTGCTGCGCACAGGCCAGGTCGATCCCGGCTAGCGTTGCGTCCTGCTGGTGCGCAGCCCAGATGTCCACCACGGCGAAGGCCGAATCGAGCAGGTGCAGCGAGGGATGCAGGCCGATGCACAGATCGTTGACGGTGCCGGGATCGGCGAAGGCGTCGGCGATCCGCTCATGGGGCAGCGGCGGGGCATCGGCGGCGTGATAGGCGACGGTGCGCAGGCGTTCCAGCCGGGCGACATCCGCCAGATAAGGCACACCGGCGGCGGGTTCGAAACCCTCGATGAAGTCCGCCAGGCCTTCGCCGTACTCGCTCATGACCGGGCTGCGGGGCGGTTGATCCTGCAGGAACAGCGCGGCCATGGCCCGGAAGAAATCGTCGCCGACCAGTTCGGCCACCACCGGGTAGCTGTCGGCCAGGGCACTGATCAACGAGCTCTGCACGTTGTTGCGGTACACCGCGAAACGGCTCGCCGGGTCGGCGCCGTTGGCGCTGCACAGGCCTTCGGGGCAGGGCCGGCGGCTATCGAGCAAGGCTGCGCTGAACACAGCTTGATCGCTCATGGGTGCCCCCCTGCGGCCAGCAGCATCTCATCGGCCTGGCGCGCCTCGGCCAGCAACACATTGAAGGCCGGGACGTGATTGTCCCGTTCGATGAGGGTCGCCACCGGGCCGGTGCGTTGCAGCGCTTGCCGGTACAGGGCCCAGACTGCCTGGTCGACGGGGGCGCCATGGTCGTCGATCAGCAGGCGGTCGCCGAGGCTGTCGGCATCTTCGGCGAAACCGGCCAGATGGATCTCGCCGACCGCGTGCAGCGGCAGCGCCTCAAGGTAGGCCAGCGGATCGCGCTGATGATTGATGCAGGAAACGTAGACGTTGTTGACGTCCAGCAGCAGGCTGCAGCCGCTGCGCCGGATGATTTCGTGGAGGAAGTCCGCTTCGTCGAAGGTCGAGTGCCGGAAGGCCAGGTAGGTGGCGGGGTTTTCCAGCAGCATCGGCCGCTTGAGGGCGTTTTGCACCTGGTCGATGTGGTCGCAGACGCGGTTCAGCGTCGGTGTGTCGTAGGCCAGGGGCAGCAGGTCGTTGAGGAACACCGGGCCGTGGCTCGACCAGGCCAGGTGTTCGGAAAAGGCATGGGGTTGGTAGCGTTCGATCAGCGCCGCCAGACGCTGGAGATGCCGGGCGTCCAGCGGGCCTTCGCCGCCGATGGACAGTCCGACGCCGTGCAGCGACAGCGGATGGCGTTCGCGGATCAGCCCCAGGAAGTGATGGAACGGGCCGCCGGCCACCATGTAGTTTTCGGCGTGGACCTCGAAGAAGCCGATGTCCGGGCGGGTGTCGAGCACTTCATCGAAGTGCCCGGTCTTGAGCCCCAGGCCGGCACGGGCCGGGAGCCCGGTGAGGGCTGCCCGAGTGCGGGGGAGGGCATGGTCGCAGGATGTGATCATGATCGACACTCGGGCAGCCGTCGGATCAGGCCTTGGCCTTGAACGCTTCGAGCTGGCCGAAGCCGGTCGGCGAGGTCTTGCTCTCGGTGGTGGTGCAGGTGCCCTTCGGCACCAGTTTCCAGGCGTTGGACTGGTAGTCCATCTTGGCGGTGCCGGCGCAGGTGGTGCCTGGGCCGGCGGCGCAGTTGTTCTTGCCTTTCATGGCCACGCCGAAGCATTTCTCCATGTTGTCGTCGGCGGCGTGGGCGGTGGAGACAGTGGCCAGGCTCAGGGCGGAACCGAGGGCCAGGACGAGGGCGGTGGCGGACAGGGTGCGGGTGGTGGCGGTCATGGTGTTTCTCCGGTTGGGTTTGGGTTCTGCAAGCGAAGTGCGCTTGCTTGCCCCACTAGAGAAACGACCTCGCGATGCGTTACACGCGATCCCGAATTTTTTTCGAAAAATCTTCGATGCGCCGATTTTTCCTGTGGGAGCGAGCCTGCTCGCGATGGCGTCGCGTCAGTCGGCGAATTCGTTGGCTGACCCACCGCCATCGCGAGCAGGCTCGCTCCTACAGTGGATTTGAGTCGTATAGAGCACCCGGGCATAAGCGCCGGGCGGTCATCGTGAACGGATCTAGGTACCTGTAATTTCTGACAGTCAAGCACGGTAAATGACAGGCACAAAAAAACGGCCCCGAAGGGCCGTTTCCTGTTCACCGCAACCGCTTACCCCCCCAGATACGCCTCGCGCACCTTAGGATCGGTCAGCAGCGCCTCGCCGGTTCCCTGCATCACTACCCGGCCGTTCTCCAGCACGTAGGCGCGGTCGGCGATCTTCAGCGCCTGGTTGGCGTTCTGCTCGACCAAGAACACCGTCACCCCGTCCTTGCGCAGCTGTTCGATGATGTCGAAGATCTGCTGGATGATGATCGGCGCCAGGCCCAGCGACGGCTCGTCGAGCAGCAGCAGCTTGGGCTTGCTCATCAGCGCGCGGCCGATGGCGAGCATTTGCTGTTCGCCGCCGGACATGGTGCCGCCGCGTTGGGTGAAACGCTCTTTCAGGCGCGGGAAAAGTCCGAGGACCTTGTCCATCTGTTCCTGATAGTCGCCCTTGTCGGTGAAGAATCCGCCCATGGACAGGTTCTCTTCCACGGTCAGGCGGGCAAACACCCGGCGGCCTTCCGGCACCACGGCGATGCTCTTGCGCATGATCTGCGACGAGTCCAGACCGACCAGTTCCTCGCCCATGTAGCGGATGCTGCCGCTGTGGGCCCGGGGCGAGCCGCACAGGGTCATCAGCAGGGTGGACTTGCCGGCGCCGTTGGCGCCGATCAGGGTCACGATCTCGCCCTGGCGGACTTCGACGTTGACGCTGTGCAGGGCCTGGATCTTGCCGTAGAAGGTGGAAACGTTTTCGAACTGCAGCATTTACGCTTCCCCCAGGTAGGCTTTGATCACTTCGGGATTGTCGCGGATCTGTTCCGGCGTGCCGTTGGCCAGGGGCGTGCCCTGGTTGATCACGACGATGTGGTCGGAAATGCTCATGACCAGCTTCATGTCGTGTTCGATCAGCAGCACGGTGACGTTGTGCTCTTCGCGCAGCACGCTGATCAGCGCCTTGAGGTCTTCGGTCTCCTTGGGGTTCAGGCCGGCCGCCGGTTCGTCGAGCATGAGGATCCGCGGACGGGTCATCATGCAGCGGGCGATCTCCAGGCGGCGCTGCTGACCGTAGGCCAGGGTGCCGGCGGGACGGTTGGCGAACTCCTTGAGGTTGACCTTGTCCAGCCAGTAGCCGGCGTACTCCATGGCTTCCTGCTCGCTCTTGCGGAACGACGGGGTCTTGAACAGACCGGACAGGAAGTTGGTGTTCAGGTGGCGGTGCTGGGCGATCAGCAGGTTCTCCAGGGCCGTCATTTCCTTGAACAGCCGCACGTTCTGGAAGGTGCGCACCACGCCCTTGAGCGCGATCTTGTGGCCCGGCAGGCCCTGGATCGGCTCGCCGTCCAGCAGGATGCTGCCGCCGGTGGGCTGGTAGAAGCCGGTCAGGCAGTTGAACACGGTGGTCTTGCCCGCGCCGTTCGGCCCGATCAGCGCCACCACTTGTTTCTCTTTCACGGTCAGGGCCACGCCATTGACCGCCAGCAGGCCGCCGAAGCGCATGCTCAGGTTTTCGACTTTCAGGATCTCGCGGCTCATTTGCGCAACTCCATGTGTGGGCGTTGCATCGGCAGCAGACCTTGTGGACGCCAGATCATCATCAGCACCATCAGGGCACCGAACATCAGCATCCGGTACTCGCTGAACTCACGCATCATTTCCGGCAGCAGGATCATCACCACGGCGGCGAGGATCACGCCCAACTGCGAGCCCATGCCGCCCAGCACCACGATGGCGAGGATGATCGCCGACTCGATGAAGGTGAACGACTCCGGGGTCACCAGGCCTTGGCGCGCGGCGAAGAAGCTGCCGGCGAAACCGGCGAAGCTGGCGCCCAGGGTGAAGGCCGAGAGCTTGATCACGGTCGGGTTCAGGCCCAGCGCGCGGCAGGCGATCTCGTCTTCGCGCAGCGCTTCCCACGCGCGGCCGATCGGCATGCGCAGCAGGCGGTTGATGATGAACAGCGCGCCCAGGGCCAGCAGCAGGGCCACCAGGTACAGGAACACCACTTTGCTCACCGGGTTGTAGGTCAGCCCGAAGAACTCGTGGAAGGTCTGCATGCCTTCGCTGGCCGAGCGTTCGAAGCTCAGGCCGAAGAAGGTCGGCTTGGGGATGTTGCTGATGCCGTTCGGGCCGCCGGTGAGGTCGGTGAGGTTACGCAGGAACAGACGGATGATCTCACCGAAGCCCAGGGTCACGATGGCCAGGTAGTCACCGCGCAGGCGCAGCACCGGGAAGCCCAGCAGGAAGCCGAAGGTGGCCGCCATCAGGCCGGCGATCGGCAGGCACAGCCAGAAGCTCCAGCCGAAGTAGTGCGACAGCAGCGCGTAGCTGTAGGCGCCCACGGCGTAGAAGCCCACGTAGCCCAGGTCGAGCAGGCCGGCCAGGCCCACCACGATGTTCAGGCCCAGGCCCAGCAGGACGTAGATCAGGATCAGGGTGGCGATGTCCACCGCGCCGCGCGAGCCGAAGAACGGCCAGATCAGCGCGACCACGATCAGGCCGACGATGATCCAGCGCTGGGTGCGCGGCAGGGTCAGGAACTGACTGACCTTGGGCGAGACCAGCGGGCCGCGGTCGGTGCGCATCAGCGCACTGAACTGTTCGCTGAACAGCACCCGCAGGAACATCAGCACCGAGCACAGGGCGATGACGGTCAGCGTCAGCGGGCCGGTGCCGTGCACTTCGAGGTTGATGCCGACGATGCTCAGCTTGAGGCCGAGGACAGGGAAGGCGACGGCCCAGACCAGCAGGGCGCTGAACAGCGCTTGTTTAAGATGTTTGCTCATACTTTCTCAACCTCCGGACGGCCCAGGATGCCGGTCGGCCGGAACAACAGGACCAGGACCAGGAGACCGAACGCCACCACGTCCTTGTATTGGTCGCCGAAGATGTCGGCGCCGAACGCTTCGGCCACACCCAGCACCAGCCCGCCGAGCATCGCGCCCGGAATGCTGCCGATGCCGCCCAGGACCGCTGCGGTGAAGGCCTTCAGGCCCACCAGGAAGCCGGCGTTGGGGTTGATCACGCCGTACTGCATGCTCAGCAGCACGGCGGCGACCGCGGCCAGCGCGGCACCGATGACGAAGGTCAGGGCGATGATGTTGTTGGTGTTGATGCCCAGCAGGTTGGCCATCTTGATGTCCTCGGCGCAGGCGCGGCAGGCGCGGCCCAGGCGGGAACGGGAGATGAACGTGGTCAGGCCGAGCATCGCGATCAGCGTCACGACGAAGACCAGGATCTGCATGTAGGAGATCAGGACTTCCTCGGCGCCGCCCGGACCGAAGGAGAAGCTCCCCGGAATCAGGTTGGGGATGGATTTGTCCTTGGAGTCCTGGGACAGCAGCACGGTGTTCTGCAGGAAAATCGACATGCCGATGGCGGAGATCAGCGGGATCAGACGGTTGCTGCCGCGCAGGGGGCGGTAAGCGACGCGTTCGATGCTGTAGCCGTAGGCACTGGTGACGACGATCGACGCGATGAACGCGGCGGTCATGAGCAGCGGCAGTGAGTGGATGCCCATCATGGCCAGCCCGGCAAGGGCGATGAAGGCCACGTAGGAACCAATCATGTAGACCTCGCCATGGGCGAAGTTAATCATTCCAATGATGCCGTAAACCATTGTGTAGCCAATGGCTATCAACGCATACGTGCTGCCAATGGTCAGTCCATTAACCAGCTGTTGGAAAAAATGATAGATCTCAGGCATTACAGCGCTCCTAAAAACCCGATACGCATTTCACTGGTGGAGTCATGTTCCGGCCCTGTGCTGTGTTCTGTGGCCACATTTGCACGGAGCGTTTGCCAGCGAACCGCTGGTGACGGTTTTAAGATTTTCAGGTGAACCAGCGCCCGGATCGCGGGCGACTGGCCCATAAACCTCGTAAAACAAAGCCCACTGCTCGCACAGTGGGCTCACTGACCAGTAATGCCAGGCTTACTGAGGGGAAACTTCGGTCTTGGGCTTGCCGAAGTGCCACTGGTAGACCACGAACTTGAAGTCCTTCAGGTCGCCCTTGGCGTCGTAGGACAGCTCGCCGGTCGGCGTCTTGAAGGTGCCGGCGTGGATGGCTTCGGCCACCTTGGCGGTGTCTTCGGACTTGGCGGCCTTGATGCCTTCGGCGATCAGTTCGACGGCGGAGTAGGCCGGGAACACGAACGGACCGCTCGGATCCTTGCCGTCAGCCTTGATGGCGTCGACGATGGCCTTGTTCGCAGGGTCGGCGTCGAAGGACTTCGGCAGGGTCACCAGCAGGCCTTCGGAAGCGTCCTGGGCGATCTGCGAGATGGAGTCGTTGCCGACGCCTTCCGGACCCATGAACTTGGCGTTCAGGCCCTTTTCCTTGGACTGGCGCAGGATCAGGCCCAGCTCAGGGTGGTAGCCGCCGTAGTAGACGAAGTCGACGTTGTTTTGCTTGAGTTTCTGGATGATCGAGGAGAAGTCCTTGTCACCGGCGTTCAGGCCTTCGAAGACGGCAACCTTGATGCCTTTCTTCTCCAGGGTCTGTTTGACGGCGGTGGCGATGCCTTCACCGTACTGCTGCTTGTCGTGCAGGACCGCGACGACCTTCGGCTTGACGTGGTCGGCGATGTAGTTGCCGGCCGCAGGGCCCTGGGCGCTGTCCAGACCGATGGTGCGGAACACCAGCTTGTAGCCACGGGTGGTGATGTCGGGGCTGGTGGCCGCCGGGGTGATCATGATCACGCCTTCGTCTTCGTAGATGTCCGAAGCAGGCTGAGTGGAGCTGGAGCACAGGTGACCGACCACGAACTTGACGCCGTCGTTGACCACTTTGTTGGCTACGGCCACGGCTTGTTTAGGGTCGCAGGCGTCGTCGTATTCCTTGGCTTCGAGCATCTTGCCGTCGACGCCGCCCTTGGCGTTGATGTCCTTGATGGCTTGCTTGGCGCCGACGAACTGCATGTCGCCGTACTGGGTCACCGGGCCGGTCTTGGGACCTGCGATACCGATCTTGATGGTGTCGGCGGCGAACGAATGGCTGGCCACCCCGGCCAGAACCATAGCGGCAAACAGTTTGGAAATCTGCTTAGTAGCCTTAGTCATAGTGCTCCACTCTTGCTGTTGTATTTTTTAGAGTCCTGGCGCCGTAGCAGCAGAACCGGGTCCGATATCTTTGCGATACCTTCCGGAAATGCCCCCGGCAACTGTACCGGTACAGTGTAGAGCGCCGGTCGTTGGCCTGGGAAGCTGGCGCCAGGGGGCAAATCCTGAGGGTGTCGCTTTGATGAAAGAAAAAGACAGAATTGCGGCGGGGCGTTCAGGGGGCTTATGCCCCAATCATCGGCATTCCTTGGCGTTCCTGCTCTTTTCGTTCGGTACAGCCGTTTCCTACCGGGTTTTTCTGCCGGACCACCGACGTTATCATTCGCGCCGATTTCTTTTCCGGACAGTCCCATGAATCAAGAACCTAGCACCCTCTATGCCAAGCTGCTTGGTGAAACCGCATCGATCCGCTGGAAAGAGCTGGAGCGCTTCTATGCCCAGGGTGCCCTATTGTGGGTCGATCCCGGGCTGGATCTGATCGCGGTCGCCGAGGCCGTGGCGTCGGACGAGGGGGAGAAAGTGGCCGCCTGGCTGGCCGCCGAGAAGGTCGCCAAGCTCTCTGAAACGCGGGCGCTGGACATTTTCGGGCGCGACCCCGAGATGTGGGCAGTGGTGGTGCGGCCGTGGATTCTGATCCAGGAAAGGGCGACGGAGTGACAGCGTGCACCGATTGTGTGCGTGATGTCGTCGGCGAAAAGTGTGTAGCCGAGTAGCGTGATGGCACGTTGCCGTAGAGAAATGCCACAAGCGGAGGTGGCATCACGGTGACGTAAACGTAACGGGAACAGTTCATCGGGCAGCCTGAGGGCTGCTCAATTGTTTCTGGATGTTTGAAGGGCTGAAATTTTGAGGGTGTTGTCTGGCCCCATCGCTGGCAAGCCAGCTCCCACAGGTTTGGTGGCGCTCACAATAATGGTGTTCACCTGGATCTTGTGGGAGCCGGCTTGCCGGCGAAGGGGGCAACTCGGTCTGTAGTCAGGCCGAGTAGGTGCGCCCGGTGTGGCTGTTGAGCGAGATGACTTTGGTCTTGCCGATCCGGTGACGGTAGATCTCGCGCAGGTACTTGATCGCTTTCTTCACGCAATCGCGGGAAAGGCGGATGTCGTTGATCGAGACGAACTTCTCTTTGTCGTTGATCAGCTCGCGGTACTTCTTCTCGTACATCGGTTTGATCGCGTACCAGTTGGTGTCGAGGATCTTCGCCGGGTTCTCGAATTCGTTGAGCAGGTCATCGATCCGGTCTTCGTCGAAGTCCTCGTGGACGATGAAGTCCAGGATCGAGTTGTCCAGGGTCTCGTCGAAGCGGTACGGGTTCTTCGCGAAGCAACGCTTGATGAACGCCACGATCAGGGTCAGGAAGTCGTCCGACAGGCACGGGCTCTTGGCGATCAGGGTGGTCAGCGACAGGTTGGCCGAGGCGCCGATCACCAGCGCGTAGCGTTTGAGCGTGGTGTTGGGGAACAGGCTGTTGAGGTGGGTCTTCAACCGGTTCAGGTCCATGTACGACAGCTTGTAGTCCTTGGGCAGCGAGACGATCGAGACCACCGACGAGCAGTTCTTGAAGAAGTGCAGGTCGTGCAGGGCCGCCGCGTCGTAGCCGGAGTTCTTGTACTGCTCCAGCGAGGCGCGGTAGCGCTTGGACTCGATCGGCAGCAGGCTGATGCCTTCGATGGCCTGGGTGACCTTGTTGAAGTGCGGCAGGTCGATGGAGCGGAAGAACAGGTCGTCGATGTTCAGGCGCTGCGGCTCCTTGTCGAAGACCTTGAACTTGTCGCTGCTCGGCGGCGGGGTCTCCGGCACCACGGACTCGGCGTAGGCGATGGCCACAGGGCCCGCCAGGCTCATGAACAGGTCGTTGGCGTCCAGGCGGATGGTCTCGCCGATGTCGATGCCGGCGCGGCGGAAGTAGTTCTGGTCGTAGTCGGTGGTCACCGCCTGCGCCGTCAGGATGTTGAATATCTGCTGCGAGATGTACTGGTTGGCGTGCTTCTCCATCGCATTGACGTCAATGTTCTGGATATTGCCGTCATCGTTCTCTTCGGCGTAACGCATGATGTCGTTGGAGATCAGCATCATGGCGTTCCAAGGGCGGATGCGGCCCATGACGCTGGCTTCGCTGCTGTCTTCGTTGGCGAAGTTGTACGAGAAATCCCATTCTTCCGACAGGTACTTGCACAGCAGGCGGCCGGCGTTGATGTGCAACGCTTCGGACATCTCGCTGCGGTGGTCGGAGATGTTCGGCAGCACGCAAATGCCGCTGGTGAAGATCGGCTCGAACACGAACGAGTGGCCGCTCTTGCCGTCGTGCTCGTCCATCGGCTTGGTGTCGAACGTCTTGTTCATGTACGAGTGCTGCTGGGCCAGGCCGAATTCCGAGGCCATGCCGGAGCCTGTGCCGCCGCCGGCGCTGAAGATCGAGAAGTACAGGCGCGACTGGTTGGCCTTGATGCCGCAGCTGTCGATCAGGTACGAGTGGATCATTTTCCAGTCGGGGCTGGAGAAGCGCTGGGTGTCCTTGTTCAGGATGATCTTGGCCAGGTACTGGCCCAGGATCGGTGCGTTGCCCGCGCCGCCGGCGTGGACTTCGGACAGGTCCATGATCTTCATCTTGCTGTAGTCGCGCAGGAACCCGGTCTTCTCGCCCTTGCGCGAGAAGCGGATGCGCCCGGCGATGTCCTTGTCCAGGTCGCCGAGCATCACCAGCGGCTCCACCAGGAACACCGGTTTGCTGGCCTTGTTCGGGCCGATCCGCAGGTTGGTGCGGATCCACTGGGCCGGGCTGTAGCCCTTGTCGGCCAAGCGGCGGTCGACGGCCCGGTCCTCGTTGTTGAATTCGTTGAGGTAGAACTTGCGCGCGTTGTACACCAGCTCCGCCACGTCCAGGGCGATGTTGGAGCCGCAGCGGCCCAGGCCGATCAGGCACACCGACGGGAATTCCTGGTCGTTGTGCTGTTCGTTGTCGCCTTCCAGGTGCGGCGGGCGCGGGAACACCAGGTCACGCAGGCCGTCGAGGTTGTCGAGGATTCGGTCGGTGTTGGTTTCGGTGAAGTACAGGTACTGCTGGGTGCCCAGCGGACGCGAGGGTGGCAATGGCTTCGACGGCGATGGCGACGGGCTGTTCGCCGCCGGGCTCAGGGTCAGATCGGATACCGCAGTGGCCGGATTGTTCTTGGAAGTCATTGGGCGCCATTTACCTGGACTGGTTGGCCCGGCGACCGCTGTCGCCGAACCTCACGGAATGGAATCTCGCGTCTGTTTGCTGCGCGTGTTTGGCCCGGATTCCGGGCCGTTGGCCTGGGTGTCGTCCGGGGGAATCCTTTCCTGATTGATGATGGATCGGCCATGATTCGGCGATCTTTAATAAAAAGGAGGCTAAATGATGTCAACGCTACCTTCGTTGGGGTTCGCCGGGATCGGCCTGATGGGCCTGCCGATGTGCCGGCGGCTGCTGGCCGCGGGCTATCCGCTGACGGTGTGGAACCGCAACCCGGCCAAATGCGCGCCGCTGGTGGAAGCCGGCGCCCGGCAGGTGGCGACCCCCGCCGAACTGTGCGCTCAGGCCGATGTGGTGATGCTGTGCCTGGCCGACACGGCGGTGGTGCGCGAGGTGGTGTTCGGCCCGGCGGGCATCGCCGAAGGCGCGAAGGGCGGTCAGTTGCTGGTGGACTTCTCCAGCCTGGAGCCCACCGCCACCCGCGAGATGGCCGCCGAGCTCCGTGGCCGCACCGGCATGGGCTGGCTCGATTCGCCGGTGTCCGGCGGGGTGGCCGGCGCCGAGGCCGGCAGCCTGGCGATCATGGTCGGCGGCGAGGCGGCGGACCTTGAGCGGGTGCGCCCGGCGCTGATGAGCCTGGGCCAGCGCGTGACCCATATGGGCGGCGTCGGCGCAGGCCAGGTGACCAAGGCCTGCAACCAGATGATCGTGGCCTGCAATGCCCTGGTGATCGCCGAAGTGGTGGCGCTGGCCGAAAGTGCCGGGGTGGATGCGGGCCTGATCGCCGAAGCCCTGGCCGGCGGGTTCGCCGATTCCAAGCCGTTGCAGATCCTCGCCCCGCAGATGGCCGCCAGCCGCTTCGAGCCGGTGAAGTGGCACGTGCGCACGCTGCTCAAAGATCTGGACACGGCAGTGAAGTTTTCCCGGGAGACCGGTTCGGCCACGCCGCTCAGCGGATTGGCCGCACAACTGATGCGCCTGCATGGGAGCCAGGGCTTTTTGCAGCAGGATCCAGCGACACTGGTGCAGATGTACCGTGGGCCCGACTCAGCGGATTGACCGTGTGGGCGTGCTTGCGCTGGTCGATTTCCTCCAGCACCGGCCGCAGTTCGCTCAGCGGCACCGGGCGGCTGAGCAGGTAGCCCTGGATGAAATCGCAGCCCGAGCGCTCCAGGAATTCGTATTGCTCCAGGCTTTCCACGCCTTCGGTGACCACCTGCAAGTGAAGGGTGTGGGCCATGACGATGATCGCCTGGACGATCTCCATGTCGGCGGTGGCCTTGGGGATGTCGAGGATGAACGAGCGGTCGACCTTCAGGGTGTTCAGCGGCAGGCGCTTGAGGTAGGCCAGCGACGAGTAGCCCGTGCCGAAGTCGTCGATCGACAGCGACACGCCGAGGGCGCGGATCTGGCGCAGCAGCACCAGGGTGTTGGCGATGTTGCCCATCAAGGCATTTTCGGTGACCTCCAGCTCCAGCCGTTCGGGTGAGACCCCGGCGGTGCGCAGGGCGGTTTCGATCTCGTCGGCCAGCTCTTCCCGCGCCAGGTTCAGCGGCGAGCAGTTCCAGGCGATCTTCAGTTCGTCGCAGCCGTGGCGGGACAACTCGCCCAGGTCTTCGCAGGCCTTGCGCAGCACCCAGTTGTCCAGCTCGGCGATCAGACCGTTGGTCTCGGCGATGGCGATGAACCGGTCCGGGGTCAGTAGGCCGTGCACCGGATGTTGCCAGCGCACCAGCGCCTCAAGCTTGGTGACCCGGCCGCTGCGCAGCTCGAGGATCGGCTGGTAATGCAGGGTCAGGCCGTTCTCCTCGCGCAGGGCCAGGCGCAGTTCCTCTTCCAGCTGCAGTTCCAGGGTGGCGCGGTTCTTCAGGTTGGCGTTGAAGAAGTGCAGGCCGTTGCGCCCGGCGCCCTTGGATTGGTACAGCGCCAGGTCCGCGTGCTTGAGCAGCTCTTCGCAGGTGGTGCCGTCCTCCGGGAACAGGCTGATGCCGATGCTGGTGGTCATCACCATCCGCCGCCCGGCCAGTTCGATCGGCTCCTTCATCTTGTGCATGATGCGCTGGGCCAGGTTGCGCGCCTCCTCACGGTCGCGCAGGCCGATGAGGATGCAGAATTCGTCGCCGCCGAACCGGGCGACCACGTCCTCATGGCTGCGCACCGATCCTTTTATGTGCCGGGCGATGACCTTGAGCAGCTCGTCGCCGGCGTCGTGGCCGAGGCTGTCGTTGATGCGCTTGAAATGGTCGATGTCGAGGAACATCACCGCCAGCATTCCGCCTTCCTTGGTCTTCTGGCTGAGCTTTTCGGCGAAGATCTGATTGAAGCCGCGGCGGTTGATCAGGTTGGTCAACGCGTCGTAGTTGGCCACCTGCTGCAATGACATGCGCGCCTGGTCCAGCTGGGTGAGCAGGGTGTTGACCCGGCGCAGGTCGTTTTCCTTGTGCTGCAGTTTCTTGTCGGCCAGCGCCGCGCTGATGGCGCTGCCGAGGATCAGCAGGGTGATCAGCGCCACCGTGAGACCCAGTTGCATGTGCCCGGACTGCGGCGGCAACGCCGGCAGGCTGTTCTCCGGCAGCACCAGTTGCAGGGCGGCCATGCCGGTGAAGTGCATGCTCAGGATGCCGGCGCCGAGGATCAGCGCCGCCGCGTACTTGAGCAGTTGCAGGTACAGGCCGGCGCCGTCGCGCAGGCGGCCGGCCACCCACAATGCGGCGAAGCTGGCGCCGATGGCGATCAGGATCGACACCGTGAACAGGGTGGGGTCGTACCAGGCCGTGGCGGCGGAGCGCATGGCCGCCATGCCGACGTAATGCATGCCGGCGATGCCCAGGCCGATGACGACGGCGGTCTTGAGGTATTGCAGCAGGCTCGGTTGCGCCTCGCTCAGGGTGTGCATCGCCAGCCACGAGGCGAAGAGCGCGATCAGCAGGGAAAACAGCGTGACGGGCAGGTCGTACTGGATGTCGATCGGCGCCTGGAACGCCAGCATGCCGATGAAGTGCATGGCCCAGATGCCGCCGGCCAGGCACAGGGCGCCGATCCAGCGCCAGAAGCGCTGCGAGGCCGGATCTTCGGCGTGCCCGACGCGTTCGGCCATGTCGAGGGTGGCGAAGCTCGCCGCGCAGGCGACGAGGTAGGCCACCAGCACCAGCAAGGCGTCATGTGTGCAATTGAGGATGACCTGCCCGCTCTGCGGCAACTCGGCAACGAACTGTAAACCAAGCCACTCCATAGCATGCCCCGTCTCTGAGTGCGTCCCGAGTGCGTTCCGGCCGCGTCATGAACGCAGACGAACGACTGGAGTATAGAGGCCGAATGTGGGGCGAATGCGGTAGTGGCACATTGGCGCTAATGATTTCGGCATTAGCGTCATAGCGAACGGAACTATAGCCAACGGAACAATAGCCAACGGAACAATAGCCAACGGAGCGATAGCGAGCGGGACTGAGGCTCAGGCGCTCTGTTCGTAAGGCGTCTGCGCCCAGTGCGGCTCCAGCGGCGGCAGGCCGAAGCGGGCGCGGGCCTTGTCGCAGTCGGTGTTCTGTTCGCCGTTTTCCCAGGACGACTCGAACTCCCGGCAAGGGCTGGAGCGCTGCTCGTAGATCGAACAGTGCACCGTGCTGCCCACCTCGCCGACCAGCGCGGTGCAGCGGGGCGACTTGCAGTCCGTGCCGTTCATCGCCACCCGGCTGGGGCTGATCTGCGTCACCAGCTCGTCAGGCACCGTTCCGCCGGCCGAGGCGCACTCGCCCCAGAAAAAGGACACGCGGAAATGGGAACAGCAGGCACCGCAATTCAGACACGGACTGGCTTCGGACATGGTCAGGCATCAAAGGAGGGATGGGAAGGATCCGGACGGATCCGGCGGCTATTCTAGGCTTCGCCGCAGACTTGGGAAGGGGGGCGCAAAAGTATTTTTTCGTTGCCGGATTTTGCCGCAAAAGCCCCGGTTTCCGGGGGATTCCAGGCAATTCAAGGGCTTACGTTTCGTAACATCGCCATGGCCCGGTATCAGGCCGGCGAATGATCACAGACATCCGCCGAACGGCTGACTAGATTGCAGGTTCCGGGCTCGAACGCGTCGGCCGTGCAGCCCACATAACAATAAAAGAGGCGGACCCATGCAGCACTCGACCCAAGCGGCGAATGCCTGGCGCATTCTGTTCCTGCTGTTCCTGGCCAACCTGTTCAACTTCTTCGACCGCACCATTCCGGCGATCATCATCGAACCGATCCGCATGGAATGGCACCTCAGCGATTTTCAGCTGGGGATCGTCGGCACCGCCTTCACCATCGTTTACGCCATCGCCGGCCTGCCGCTGGGGCGCATGGCCGACACCGGCTCGCGCAGCAAACTGATGGGCTGGGGCCTGGCGGCCTGGAGCGCGTTGACGGCGGTCAACGGCATGGTCGGTAGCTTCTGGAGTTTCCTGCTGGTGCGCATGGGCATCGGCATCGGCGAGGCCAGCTATGCGCCGGCCGCCAACTCGCTGATCGGCGATCTGTTCCCTGCCCACCGCCGGGCGCGGGCCATGGGCATTTTCATGCTGGGCCTGCCGCTGGGGCTGCTGCTGGCGTTCTTCACCATCGGCGCGATGGTCAAGGCCTTCGACAGCTGGCGCGCGCCGTTCTTCATCGCGGCGGTGCCGGGGCTGGTTCTGGCGGTGTTCATGTTCTTCATCAAGGAACCCAAGCGCGGCGCGGCGGAGACCGTGCAGGTGTCGCAGGCGCCCGTCGACAGGCCGATCCGCCGGGTGCTGGCGGTGCCGACCTTCCTGTGGCTGGTGATGGCCGGGCTGTGCTTCAACTTCGCCACCTACGCCTGCAACTCGTTTCTGGTGCCGATGCTGCAGCGCTATTTCCTGATGCCGCTGCAGGAGGCGGCGGTCGCCACCGGGCTGATCGTCGGCGTCACCGGGCTCATCGGCCTGACCCTCGGCGGCTGGGTCGCCGACAAGATCCACCAGCGGGTGGCCAACGGTCGGTTGCTGTTCGCCGGGTTCAGCCTGATCGTTTCCACCCTGTGCACGGCCTGGGCGCTGCATGCCGGGCGCATCGAGATCGGCGTGTTCGTGGCGGTGTTCAGTGTCGGCTGGCTGTTTGCCTACAACTTCTACACCTGCGTCTACACAGCGATCCAGGACGTGATCGAACCACGCCTGCGGGCCACGGCGATGGCGCTGTTCTTCGCCGGACTGTACCTGTTGGGCGGGGGCCTTGGGCCGGTGGTGGTGGGAGCCTTGTCGGATCATTTTGCGCAGTCGGCGATGCTGGCGGCGGGCGCGGGGGAAATGAGCGAAGCGTTCAAGGCCGTCGGCCTGCATGACGCGATGTACCTGATCCCGGTGGCGTTGTTCCTGACGATGGTGTTCCTGTTCCTGGCGGCGCGGTGCTTTGTGCGCGACGCCCAGCGGATGAAGACGGGGCTGGCGGCGGTGGTGCCGCAGGGTGAGGCGGCGACGGCGTGATCGCTTTCGCCGGCAGGCGGGCTCTCCCATTGGAACGCCGTTCAGGCTGTGGGAGCCAGCCTGCTGGCGATGCGGCCGTCCGCAGCGCCTGAAAATCCGACAGGCAAACAAAAAGGCCCGCATCGCTGCGGGCCTTTTCGTTTTTTGCCGGAGGGCAGGGTGGATCAGCCCGCCACCAGCACCCGGATCGCTTCCAGGCGCAGGGCGGCCTTGTCCAGCATCGCCAGGCCTTCCTCGCGCTGCTTGCGCAGGGCGACCAGTTCGCTGTCGCGCACGCTCGGGTTGACCGCCTGCAACGCGGTCAGGCGCGCCAGTTCTTCGTCGGTGTCCGCCGCCAGGCGACGGCGGGCCTCGGCCACGCGCTCGGCGTGGCGCGGGGCGATCTTGTCTTCACCGGCGTTGATCCGTGGCGTCAGCTGGTCGCGCTGGGCCTGGATGAACTTGTTGGCGCTGGCGCGGGGCACGCTTTCCAGCTGGTCGTTGAGGGTGTTGAACGACACCCGCGCCGCCAGGTCGTTGCCGTTGGTGTCCAGCAGGCAGCGCAGGGCGGCCGGCGGCAGGTAACGGCCCAGTTGCAGGGCGCGCGGGGCGACGACTTCGCTGACGTAGAGCAGTTCCAGCAGCACGGTGCCGGGCTTGAGCGCCTTGTTCTTGATCAGCGCCACGGCGGTGTTGCCCATCGAGCCGGACAGCACCAGATCCATGCCGCCCTGCACCATCGGGTGTTCCCAGGTGATGAACTGCATGTCTTCGCGCGACAGCGCCTGGTTGCGGTCGTAGGTGATGGTCACGCCTTCGTCGTCGCCCAGCGGGAAGCTGGCGTCGAGCATCTTCTCGCTCGGCTTGAGGATCAGGGCGTTTTCCGAATGGTCTTCGCTGTCGATGCCGAAGGCGTCGAACAGGGTTTCCATGTAGATCGGCAGGGTGAACTGGTCGTCCTGCTCCAGGATCGCCTCGACCAGCGCCTCGCCTTCGCCAGCGCCGCCGGAGTTGAGCTCCAGCAGACGGTCGCGACCGGTGTGCAGTTCGGCTTCCAGGCGCTGGCGCTCGGTGCGCGCCTCGTCGATCAGGGCTTGCCACTGGCCGTCGTCGGCCTCTTCCAGCAGCGGCAGCAGGCGCGGGCCGAACTGATGCTGCAGGGCGTTGCCGGTCGGGCAGGTGTTGAGGAACGCGTTCAGCGCCTCGTGATACCACTGGAACAGGCGCTCCTGCGGGCTGGTCTCCAGGTACGGCACGTGCAGCTCGATGACGTGCTTCTGGCCGATCCGGTCCAGACGCCCGATGCGCTGTTCCAGCAGGTCCGGGTGCGACGGCAGGTCGAACAGCACCAGGTGGTGGGAGAACTGGAAGTTGCGGCCTTCGCTGCCGATCTCGGAGCAGATCAGCACTTGGGCGCCGAACTCTTCGTCGGCGAAGTAGGCGGCGGCGCGGTCACGCTCCAGGATGCTCATGCCTTCATGGAACACCGTGGCCGGGATGCCGGAACGCACGCGCAGGGCGTCTTCCAGGTCCATCGCGGTTTCGGCGTGGGCGCAGATCACCAGCACCTTGGTGCGTTTGAGCATCTTCAGCTGGTCGATCAGCCACTCGACGCGCGGGTCGAATTTCCACCAGCGTTCCTCTTCGCCGGCGTCCGGCTGGGCCTGGAAGCTGACTTCCGGGTACAGCTCGGCGTGTTCGCCCAACGGCAGTTCGAGGTATTGGTCCGGGCACGGCAGCGGGTACGGATGCAGCTTGCGCTCCGGGAACCCCTGCACGGCGGCGCGGGTGTTGCGAAACAGCACGCGGCCGGTGCCGTGGCGGTCGAGCAGCTCGCGCACCAGGCGGGCGCTGGCTTCGCTGTCGCCGTCGTTGACGGCGGCGAGCAGCGCTTCGCCCTCGGCGCCGAGGAAGTCATGGATGGTCTTGTGCGCGGCGGGCGAGAGGCGGCCCTTGTCGAGCAGTTCCTGCACGGCTTCGGCCACCGGGCGATAGTTGTCGCTCTCGGCGCGGAAGGCGGCCAGGTCGTGGAAACGGTTCGGGTCCAGCAGGCGCAGGCGGGCGAAGTGGCTGTCCTGGCCCAGTTGCTCCGGGGTGGCGGTGAGCAGCAGCACGCCGGGAATCACTTCGGCCAATTGCTCGACCAGCGCGTACTCCGGGCTGGCCTTCTCTTCGTGCCAGACCAGGTGGTGCGCTTCGTCGACCACCATCAGGTCCCAGCCGGCGGCGAACAGGGCGTCCTGGGCCTTTTCGTCGTCGACCAGCCATTCCAGCGCAACCAGCGCCAGTTGGGTGTCTTCGAACGGGTTGGCGGCATCGCTCTCGATGAAGCGCTCTTCATCGAACAGCGCGACCTGCAGGTTGAAGCGGCGGCGCATCTCCACCAGCCATTGGTGCTGGAGGTTCTCCGGCACCAGGATCAGCACGCGGTTGGCGCGGCCCGACAGCAACTGACGGTGGATCACCAGGCCGGCTTCGATGGTCTTGCCCAGGCCCACTTCGTCCGCCAGCAGTACCCGCGGCGCGATGCGGTCGGCGACTTCACGGGCGATGTGCAGCTGGTGGGCGATCGGTTGCGCCCGGGAACCGCCCAGGCCCCAAAGGGTGGACTGCAACTGGCGGCTGGTGTGTTCCAGGGTGTTGTAGCGCAGGGAGAACCACGACAGCGGGTCGATCTGCCCGGCGAACAGGCGGTCGCTGGCCAGGCGGAACTGGATGAAGTTCGACAGCTGGGTCTCCGGCAGGGTGACCGCTTCGTTCTGCCCGTTGAGGCCGTGGTAGACGAGCAGGCCGTTGGCGTCCTCGACTTCGCGCACGGTCATCTTCCAGCCTTCGAAGTGGGTGATGGTGTCGCCCGGCGAAAAGCGTACGCGGGTCAGGGGCGCATTCCTTAGCGCGTACTGGCGGGTGTCGCCAGTGGCCGGGTAAAGCACGGTCAACAAGCGGCCGTCCTGTGCCAGAACGGTGCCTAAACCAAGCTCTGCTTCGCTGTCACTGATCCAGCGTTGCCCCGGTTGATACTGCTGCGCCATGCTGCCTGACTCCCACCTTGAAAAAGCGGGCTATCTTAACGGAATGAGGCTCCGAGGCCAAAGGATTAGGAGCCGTGCCCGGCTTTTAGCTGCCAGCGGCAAACTGAGGGAAGCGTAGGTCATGCATCGGATTCGCGGACGCCGGCGGCACTGTTCGATGCCGATCCGGTCACAAGTTTTCGACCGGTGGCTCAAGGCGTGCCGGGTGCCGCCGATAGCCTGCTGACAGGAGACCCTTCATATGCTGCCACCGATGCTCCCCCTGAGCGCCGTGCCGATCACTTCCCAGCAGGATCCGATCCGCCAGCGGCCGGACATCCCTCCGGTGGTGCCGGTGCAGGAAAGCTCCAACGAAAGCACCATCGACCTGCAAAAGCGCGATCCGGAAGAGGACGGCCTGCTGCTGCGCGAGGAGCAGCGCCGCCAGCAGGAGCGCGACCGCCGCCGGCGCGAGGCCGACGAGGATCCTGAGGAGCACTTGGCCGTGCCCGGCACCGAACTCAACGCCGACAACACCGTGCCGGTGGTGCCGCTGATGGAAGACCAGCCGCGCCAGGGGCTGTGGGTCGACATCGAGATCTGACCCGGGCGGTACATCAATTGTCGAGGTTCATGCGCTGCGGGCTCTGGTCAGCGCCGACGCCAGGCCGCATCATGGGCGCAGTCCTGTCGTTGACGCGGCAGTTGCGATCCTTCCACCCATGCACCGAACGCCATGAGCCAAGACGACAAGCTGATCGACCTCAACGCCGAACGCGCCAAGCGGGTTCACGACCTCAACGACAAGCGCCTGAACGAAGTGCGCCAGGCTTTCGAACAGGCGATGCCGTTGGGCAAAGCCAAGAAAAAGCCGAAAAACAAACCGAAAAAGCGCTGATCTCCCCTGCATCCGTTGATGCAGGTCATTTATTCCCCTTCCTTCCCCCCGCGCATCGACCGGCATTGATCCCGGTCAATTTCTCCCCCCGTCCGATTGGTTAACTTAGCTCCATCGCAACAGAGCAGGGGCCAGGAGGCCAGTGTCATGTTTTTCGATAACGTGGTGTTTGCCGGCGTCCTGACCGTTGGCCTCATGGTTGTGTTTTTTGCAGGGTTTGGAATTTTTATCTGGAAGGATGCGAATAAACGCAAAAAACCGTAGGTCCTTTTGGATTGATGAGCACGCAAGGCATTTTGGGCAACTTCGGTTGCCCTTTTTTTTTGCCTGCGGTTTTTGGGGGTTGGTCTTGGCGGCTTTTGGGCCGACCAGGCTACGGTTTGGTTGAGTACATATCCGTTTCTGCGGTAACGGCGGCTTAGGGTTCCGCCCTTACGGCGGGTCACTTTTTTCAGACGCCAAAAAAGTAACCAAAAACGCTGGCCCCGGCGTTCGGCCCCTCGCTGAGGCTCGGGGTTCCTTCGCTCCGGGATTCATCCGGGGGCATCGGCTACGGTTTGCTTCGCTGCACCTCCTTCCGATGTGTTTGGCTGCGCCAAACGGCGCTGCGCGCCCACCCCCGGATGAACCCCTCCGCTCAGCCTTCCGAAGGGGCCGGCAGATCAAGATCAAAAGCTAGGCGAGCTGACACTCGGCCTTTTGATACGTGCGCGATGGCGGCCTGACAGCCGACCAACCTCTACCTGATTGCACCCGATCCAACTGTGGAAGCTGGCTTGCCAGCGATGGCGGCCTGATAGCCGACCAATCTCTCCCTGACTGCCCCCAATCCAACTGTGGGAGCCAGCCTGCTGGCGATGACGGCCTGACAGCCGACCTGTTTCTGACTGGCCGACACAATTCCCTGTGGGAGCTGGCTTGCCAGCGATGGCGGCCTGACAGCCGACCAATCTCTACCTGACCCCACCCGATCCAACTGTGGGAGCCAGCCTGCTGGCGATGACGCCCTGCCAGCCAACCCCCTCCACCTGACCGCCCCCTCAGGCAACAAAAAAGGCGTGACCCTCTCGGATCACGCCTTCTTCAACACCTGTGACGATCAACTGCCCAGCGCCTTGGACGCCAGCCAGAACAGTCCGGCCGACAGTGCCACGGTGGCCGGCAGGGTCAGTACCCAGGCCAGCAGGATGGTGCGCACGGTGCCGCTCTGCAGGCCGCTCTTGTTGGCGACCATGGTGCCGGCCACGCCCGAGGACAGCACGTGGGTGGTGGACACCGGCAGGCTGAAGATGTTGGCCATGCCGATCATGCACGCGGCGGTGATCTGGGCGGACATGCCTTGGGCGTAGGTCATGCCTTGCTTGCCGATCTTCTCGCCGATGGTCAGCACCACACGCTTCCAGCCGATCATGGTGCCCAGGCCCAGGGCCAGGGCGACCGCCAGGATCACCCAGAACGGGGCGTATTCGGTGGTGGTGGTCAGGTCCTTGCGCAGTTTGTCCAGGTCGGCCTTTTCACGGGCCGGCAGGCCTGGCAGCTTGGCGACCTTCTTCGCGGTGTCGTCCAGGCAGAGCAGGTAGCGGCGCACTTCGATGCGGCTTTCCGACGACAGCGAATGGTAGTCCGCCACGCCCTTGAGGGTGTCGAGCAGGGCGGCGATGGTCGGTTCGGTCTGCTGCGGGTTGCAGCGGAACTTCTCCGGCAGGTCGCCTTCAACGCTCTTGCCCAGGGCCAGGAACTCGCCCAGGGAATCGGCGTTGCGCTTGTAGAACTGGCTCAGGTGCAGGGTGGCGTCGCGGGTGCGCTCGATCTGGTAGGTGGTGCTGTTCAGGTCGAGCACGAACTGCGCCGGGACGATGCCGATCAGCACCAGCATGATCAGGCCGATGCCTTTCTGGCCGTCGTTGGAGCCGTGCACGAAGCTTACGGCCATGGCCGAGATCACCAGCACCAGGCGGTTCCAGAACGGCGGGTGCTTCTTGTCGTCGATCTTGCGGCGCTGCTCCGGCGTCTTGTGCATCTTCGACAGCGGGCGCCACCATTTCAGGCCGATCAGCACCAGGGCCGCGACCAGGAAACCGGCCATCGGCGAGAACACCAGCGAGGCGGCGATGTCGATCGCCTTCTGCCAGTTCACCCCGTCCGCGAGCGGAATGTCGTTGATCAGGGCATTGGCCAGGCCGACGCCGAGGATCGAACCGATCAGGGTGTGGGAGCTGGAGGCCGGGATACCGAAGTACCAGGTGCCCAGGTTCCAGGCGATGGCGGCGGCGAGCAGCGAGAACACCATGGCCAGGCCGTGGCCGGTGTTGACGTTGATCAGCAGTTCCACCGGCAGCAGGTGGACGATGGCATACGCCACGCCGACCCCGCCCAGCAGCACGCCGAGGAAGTTGAACACCCCCGAGAAGAACACCGCCAGGTGCGGCGGCATCGCTTTGGTGTAGATCACAGTGGCTACCGCGTTGGCGGTGTCATGAAATCCATTGATGAACTCGAAGGCGAGGACAAATGTCAGGGCGAGCAAGAGGCTCACAAGCACCCAGGCATCCAGTCCGCTGAATAAATCGATCATGAAGGTTTTCTGGCCCGGTCATAAGGGGGCGCGATTATGCCAGAAAAGACCGGAAATCGATCCCCTACCTGCTCATCGGTAACATTCTTCAACGAATTAATTTGTATCAGGCGGCAAAGTCCGAGCGTTTTGCAGGGTTTTGCAAGTGCTTGATTTGATTGAATAAATGGCTCATCGGCAAGCGTCAGGGCCAAGGCGCGGAGGCCTCGAACGCTTGTGTGAAATATCTCTGAAACGGGTCAGGCCCGTCGTTTCCGCTGTAGGACGGAACGGTTAGGCCGCTGCCCGCGGGTAGCGGGCGCGCAAGGCATCGTCGTGGCACCGCGCTTGTAACCGGTGTCGACGCAAACCCTTGGACAAGTCAATGCCAGAGGCTCATGGCTCTTCGGCTTTGAGTTCCTTTTCCATTTTCTGCAGTTCTTGCTGGAAGACCTGATCCTGAACGGTGGCGCGTTTGCGCCAGGGTTTGCGTTCCGGTTCGGGCTGGGCGGCGTAGGTGGTGACTTCCCCGCCGTAAACTTCCTTGTAACGTTGTTCCTGGCGCTCAAGTTCCGCGCGCAGTTCGTCTTTCGTCACAGTGCTACCTGTTTGAGTTGAGATGAATGTCTGGTGAAACGCACAGCAACGAATCACTCAAGCGAGTCCGCCGAGGGCAACCGGCCTGAACAGGCGACGGTGTTGTCGGCAGAACGCTCGGGACTTCCATGTTGCAGGCGGCTACGGCACCAGATTAAAACTGACGCAGCATCAGTTTCCGGGTTCAGCGAGCGCGCTGGCGGTGTATGGGTAACGGGCATCAGGCGCTGGCCGGGGCCGACGGCGATGGACATCGCGTCGGCGGGCGACGCCGTCGGCAACTAAAGGCGCGGCGTCACTGAGTTGCATTATAGCGGCCGATTCGGGATTGACTATCTTCGGCAAGTTAAAAACGGTTGCGCGGGCATGATTGTTTTGTGACTGACATTTTTTATCGGTAGTTGTCGCGGCGATGGCCGGCGGTGTGATTTTGGCGTCATTAAGCCGGACAACTAAGGTTCGCACTCAACGAGTGCTCCAAGTTCAAGGCGACCGTTGCGGCCGACCGGGGGCGCGCGGAGAGCGATTGCGATTATCGGTCGCCGGTTCGATAATCGCCCAATATTGACGACCCCCCGCTTGTGCATTGGCTGGCGGGCCGCTTGTATGGCCGTTGCCCCGCGAAATATTGAGAACCGGACATGAACGATCAAATGCGCAACTCCTTCACCTCGGTGGCACCGCCGATCGTCGCCTCGCCGGCCAAGCGCATCCAGGCCATGACCGGCGATCCGGATTTCATGACCTCGCTGGCCCGGGGCCTGGCGGTGGTGCAGGCGTTCCAGGAGCGCAAGCGCCATCTGACCATCGCCCAGATCAGCCACCGCACGGAAATCCCCCGCGCCGCCGTGCGCCGTTGCCTGCACACGTTGATCAAGCTCGGTTACGCCACCACCGACGGCCGCACCTACTCGCTGCTGCCCAAGGTGTTGACCCTCGGCCACGCCTATCTGTCCTCGACGCCGCTGGCGGTCTCGGCCCAGCCGTACCTCGACCGCATGAGCGAGCAACTGCACGAGGCCTGCAACATGGCCACGCTGGAGGGTGACGACATCCTCTACATCGCCCGGTCGGCCACCACCCAGCGGCTGATTTCGGTGGATCTGTCGGTGGGCGGGCGGCTGCCGGCGTACTGCACCTCCATGGGCCGGATCCTGCTGGCGGCGCTGGACGACACCTCGCTGCGCGAATACCTCGACCACGCGGAGCTGGTGGCCAAGACCAGCCGCACGCTGCACACCCCCGAAACCTTGCTCGAATGCCTGCAGGAAGTGCGGCGCCAGGGCTGGTGCATCGTCGACCAGGAACTGGAGCAGGGCCTGCGTTCGATCGCGGTGCCGGTGTACGACGCCTCGGGCCAGGTGGTGGCCGCGCTCAACGTCAGCACCCACGCGGGGCGCGTCAGCCGCACCGAGCTTGAGCAACGCTTCCTGCCAGGCCTGCTGAGCGCCAGCCGCGACCTTAGTGCGCAATTGTTCGCCTGAGGAAGCTGTTCGATAAACGCACAGAGTTGCGTTTATCGAATTGACGCTCATTCCCCCGGATCATTAATGTCGCGGCAGCGTCATCCGGCACAGGCCTTCTCCGGCCGGCCGTTGACGCCTCTGATAATAATGACAAGAGGCAACCTCCCATGCGCACGTTTCCCGACTGTCGCCGTTCTCGCCCGTGTTGCCGGGCCTGACGCAACGCCCTGACTCCAGCCTTCTATTCTCATGACCGTGCCGCTCTTCGGCCGGCCTCCGTTCGACTGCGTTTTTTGCGTGGAATAAAAACAATGAACCAGCCTCAGTCCGCTGTGGGGCACTGCCTCGACGTGCAGTCCTTCATCAATGCCCAACCGATCTCGCGCTATCAGTGGCGGGTGGTGATCCTGTGTTTCCTGATCGTGTTCCTCGATGGCCTCGATACGGCAGCCATGGGCTTCATCGCCCCGGCCCTGTCCCAGGACTGGGGCATCGACCGCGCCAGCCTGGGTCCGGTGATGAGCGCCGCGCTGATCGGCATGGTGTTCGGCGCCTTGGGTTCGGGCCCTTTGGCCGACCGTTTCGGGCGCAAGGTCGTGCTGGTCGGGGCAGTGGCGCTGTTCGGCGCCTTCAGCCTGGCGTCGGCCTACAGCACCAACGTCGAGCAGTTGCTGGTGCTGCGCTTCCTCACCGGCCTAGGGTTGGGCGCGGGCATGCCGAACGCCACCACGCTGCTGTCCGAATACACCCCGGAGCGTAAGAAGTCGCTGCTGGTGACCAGCATGTTCTGCGGCTTCAACCTCGGCATGGCCGGCGGCGGATTCATTTCGGCCAAGCTGATTCCGGCGTTCGGCTGGCACAGCCTGCTGCTGATCGGCGGGATCCTGCCGCTGATCCTCGCGTTGGTGCTGATGGCCTGGCTGCCGGAGTCGGCGCGGTATCTGGTGGTGCGCAACCGTGGCACCGACAAGGTGCGCAAGGCCCTGGCGCCGATTGACCCCGCCCAGGTCGCCCAGGCGTCGGCCTTCAGCGTGCCGGAGCAGAAGACCGTCAAGGCGCGCAACGTGTTCGCGGTGATCTTCTCCGGCACCTACAGCACCGGCACGCTGCTGCTGTGGCTGACCTATTTCATGGGCCTGGTGATCGTGTACCTGCTGACCAGCTGGCTGCCGACCCTGATGCGCGACAGCGGCGCGAGCATGGAGCAGGCCGCGTTCATCGGCGCGCTGTTCCAGTTCGGCGGCGTGCTGAGCGCGGTGGCCGTCGGCTGGGCGATGGACCGGTTCAATCCGCACAAGGTCATCGGCACGTTCTACCTGCTGGCCGGGGTGTTCGCCTACGCGGTGGGGCAGAGCCTGGGCCACATCACGCTGCTGGCGACCCTGGTGCTGGTGGCCGGCATGTGCGTGAACGGCGCGCAATCGGCGATGCCGTCGCTGGCGGCGCGGTTCTACCCGACCCAGGGGCGGGCGACCGGGGTGTCGTGGATGCTGGGGATCGGCCGGTTCGGCGCGATTCTCGGGGCGTGGATGGGTGCCACCCTGTTGGGGCTGGGCTGGAACTTCGAGCAAGTGCTGACGGCGCTGGTGATTCCGGCGGCGCTGGCCACCACGGCGGTGCTGATCAAGGGCGTGGTCAGTCACGCGGATGCGACTTGAAACAGCACTGAATGATCCGGCTTTCGCGAGCAGGCTCGCTCCTACAGGAAAACGCATTTCTCTGTAGGAGCGAGCCTGCTCGCGATGCTTTTGGCAGTGATCGTTAGCGAGATAACAATCTGTTCGATAAACGAACACTCACTCGATTATCGGATTGTTTGGCGTTTTTCACGGGCTTAATCTTCAGTGACTCCGGCGCCGAACCTCGCGCCTTTTTATCACTGGCGATTCACTACAGAACGGGAGCCAGCTCCATGGCCGAGATCCTTTCGCTGCACGACGCGGTGAAGCAATTCGTCAACGATGGCGACACCGTCGCGCTCGAAGGCTTCACCCACCTGATTCCTACGGCGGCGGGTCATGAAATCATCCGGCAGGGCAAGAAAGACCTGACCCTGGTGCGGATGACGCCTGACCTGATCTACGACCAACTGATCGGTGCCGGTTGCGCCCGCAAGCTGATCTTTTCCTGGGGCGGCAACCCTGGCGTGGGGTCGCTGCACCGTCTGCGCGACGCGGTCGAGAAGCAATGGCCGCACGCGATCGAGATCGAAGAGCACAGCCACGCCGACCTGGCCAACGCCTACGTGGCTGGCGCGTCCGGCCTGCCATTCGCGGTGCTGCGCGCCTACGCCGGTTCCGACCTGCCGAAGGTCAACCCGCTGATCAAGAGCGTGACCTGCCCGTTCACCGGTGAGGTGCTGGCGGCGGTGCCGTCGGTGCGCCCGGACGTGACCGTGATCCACGCGCAGAAGGCCGACAGAAAGGGCAACGTGCTGCTGTGGGGGATCCTCGGGGTGCAGAAGGAAGCGGCGCTGGCGGCCAAACGCTGCATCGTCACCGTCGAGGAAATCGTCGATGACCTCAACGCACCGATGAACGCCTGCGTCCTGCCGACCTGGGCCCTGAGCGCGGTCTGCCATGTGCCGGGCGGCGCGCACCCGTCCTACGCCCACGGCTACACCGAGCGCGACAACCGTTTCTACCAGGCGTGGGATCCCATTGCCCGCGACCGTGGGACGTTTACCGCGTGGATCGACGAATACATCCATGGCTGCGCTGACTTCGGCGCGTTCCAGGCCAAGTTGGCCGCGGCTTCGGAGGCCCAGCAATGACTTACACCACTAACGAAATGATGACCGTGGCTGCGGCCCGTCGCCTGAAGAACGGCTCGGTGTGCTTCGTCGGCATCGGCCTGCCGTCGAAAGCCGCCAACCTGGCGCGCCTGACCTCGTCGCCGGACGTGGTGTTGATCTACGAATCCGGCCCGATCGGCGCCAAGCCGAGCGTGCTGCCGCTGTCCATCGGCGACGGCGAGCTGGCGGAAACCGCCGACACGGTGGTGCCAACCGGCGAGATCTTCCGCTACTGGCTGCAGGGCGGGCGCATCGATGTGGGCTTCCTCGGTGCGGCCCAGGTCGACCGTTTCGGCAACATCAACACCACAGTGGTGGGCGATTACCACCAGCCGAAAGTGCGCTTGCCGGGGGCCGGCGGTGCGCCGGAAATCGCCGGCTCGGCCAAGAGCGTGCTGATCATCCTTAAACAGTCTGCGCGCTCGTTTGTCGACAAGCTCGACTTCATCACCTCGGTCGGCCACGGCGAAGGCGGCGATTCGCGCCAGCGTCTGGGGCTGCCGGGCGCCGGGCCGGTGGGCATCATCACCGACCTGTGCATCATGGAACCGGAGGCCGGCACCCACGAGTTCGTGGTGACGGCGTTGCATCCGGGCGTGACCCGCGAGCAGGTGAGCGCCGCCACCGGCTGGCCGATCCGTTTCGCCGAGCAGGTGGCCACCACCGCCGAGCCGACCGCCGTCGAGCTGACCGCCCTGCGCGACCTGGAAGCCCGCACCGCCGCGGCCCACGGCCAAGCCCCGGGAGAAGCCTGATGCGCGACGTGTATATCTGCGATGCGATCCGCACCCCCATCGGCCGGTTCGGCGGCGGCCTGTCCGCCGTGCGCGCCGACGACCTGGCCGCCGTGCCGATCAAGGCCCTGATGGAACGCAACCCGTCGGTGGACTGGACGGCCCTGGACGAGGTGTTCCTCGGCTGCGCCAACCAGGCCGGCGAAGACAACCGCAACGTGGCGCGCATGGCGCTGCTGCTGGCGGGCCTGCCGGACAGCGTGCCGGGGGTGACCCTCAACCGTCTCTGCGCCTCGGGCATGGACGCCATCGGCACCGCGTTCCGCGCCATCGCCAGCGGCGAGATGGAACTGGCCATCGCCGGCGGCGTCGAGTCGATGTCCCGTGCGCCGTTCGTGATGGGCAAGGCCGACGCGGCGTTCTCGCGCAACCTGAAACTGGAGGACACCACCATCGGCTGGCGTTTCATCAACCCGCTGATGAAGGCCCAGTACGGCGTGGACGCGATGCCGCAGACCGCCGACAACGTGGCCGACGACTATAAGGTGTCCCGCGCCGACCAGGACGCCTTCGCCCTGCGCAGCCAGCAGCGCACCGCTGCGGCCCAGGCCGCCGGTTACTTCGCCGAAGAGATCGTCGAAGTGCGGATCGCCCACAAGAAGGGCGAAACCGTGGTCAGCGAGGACGAGCATCCCCGCGCCGACACCACCCTTGAGGCCCTGGCCAAACTGAAACCGGTCAACGGCCCGGACAAGACCGTCACCGCCGGCAACGCCTCGGGTGTCAACGACGGTGCGGCGGCCCTGATCCTGGCCTCGGCCGAGGCGGTGAAGAAATACGGCCTGACCGCCCGCGCCAAGGTGCTGGGCATGGCCAGCGCCGGGGTGGCGCCGCGGGTGATGGGCATCGGCCCGGTGCCGGCGGTGCGCAAGCTCACCGAACGCCTGGGGCTGGCGGTCAGCGATTTCGATGTGATCGAACTCAACGAAGCGTTCGCCAGCCAGGGCCTGGCGGTGCTGCGCGAACTGGGGCTGGCGGACGATGCGCCGCAGGTCAACCCGAACGGCGGCGCGATCGCCCTCGGCCATCCGCTGGGCATGAGCGGCGCCCGGCTGGTGCTGACGGCGCTGCATCAGCTGGAGAAGGGCGGCGGCCGCAAAGGTCTGGCGACCATGTGCGTCGGCGTCGGCCAGGGTCTGGCCCTGGCCATCGAACGCGTCTGACCCTGCGCCCTGACGAACAAGAACCGAGGAAAGCGAAATGACTGACAAGCCTGGCTACCGCCGTCCGCAGGAAGGCACCCAGCCGCCGTACCTGCACCCGACCTATCAATCCACCAACCTGCGTGCGCCGTCCAAACCGTTGGTGTTCCTGCCGCATTCGCTGTCGGAGATCACCGGCCCGACCATCGGTGCCGAGCGGGTCGGCGACAACGATCACGACCTGACCGCGCAGCACGCCGGCGAGCCATTGGGCGAGCGGATCATTATTCACGGCCGTGTGCTGGACGAAGACGGCCAGCCGGTGCCGGGCATCCTGGTGGAAATCTGGCAGGCCAACGCCGCCGGCCGCTACAACCATGCCCGCGACCTGCACGACGCGCCGCTAGACCCGAACTTCACCGGCACCGGCCGCACCGTGACCGACGCCGACGGCCGCTACGAATTCCAGACCATCAAGCCCGGCGCCTACCCGTGGGGCAACCACCACAACGCCTGGCGCCCGGCGCACGTGCATTTCTCGCTGTTCGGGCCGAGCATCCTCACGCGCCTGGTCACCCAGATGTATTTCCCCGGCGACCCGCTGCTGGCCTACGACCCGATCTACAACTGCGTGCCGGACACGAGCGCCAAGGAACGCCTGATCGCCGCTTTCGATCTGGAAAAAACCATTCCGTCCTACGCCCTCGCTTACCGCTGGGACATCGTGCTGCGCGGCCGCGAAGCCACGCCGATGGAGAAATGAGATGACCCTGACCGCGACCACGTCCCACACCGTCGGGCCGTACTACCACATCGGCCTGACCTGGCTGAACCGTGAGCAACTCGCCGACGAACTCGCCCTGGGCGAGCGCGTGGCGATCACGGGGCAAGTCGTCGACGGCAACGGCGACACCGTCAATGACGCCATGCTCGAAGTCTGGCAGGCCAACGCCGCCGGCAAGTACGCCCACCCGGAGGACGAGCAGGACAAACCGCTGGATCCGCACTTCGAAGGTTTCGGCCGGGTGCCGGTGGACGCCGAGGGGCGCTTTCGCTTCACCACCATCAAGCCGGGCACCGTGCCGGGCCTCAAGGGCACGACCCAGGCGCCGCATCTGGTGGTGCTGGTGTTCGCCCGTGGCCTGGTCAAGCATCTGCTGACCCGGATCTACTTCGAGGGCGATCCGGCGAACGTGAACGATCCGCTGCTCGAATGCGTGCCGGCCGAACGCCGCGCGACGCTGTTGGCCAGGCCGGACGCGAGCGGCGTTCACCAGTGGAACGTGGTCCTGCAGGGCACCGAGGCCGAGACGGTGTTCTTCGACTACTGAATCCGCCGCAGCTTCTGTAGGAGCCAGCCTGTTGGCGATGGCGGTGTGTCATTCAACGGTTTGGGGCCTGATTCACCGCAATCGCCAGCAGGCTGGCTCCCACATGGGTAAGGCATGACTGATCCGTCACCGAGATTTCCCATCAGGAAACCCGGTGACGGATGTAGGTGTGGAACGGGGCTGTTACGAAGTGTGTCTAGACTTTCACCTGTCCCCTCAGAGTAAACAACAATGACAACATTGACCTCCCCTTACACGGGCGAAGAGCGCAGCAAGCGTATCTTCGCCATTGTCGGCGCATCGTCCGGCAACCTCGTCGAATGGTTCGACTTCTATGTCTACGCGTTCTGCGCGATCTATTTCGCCCCGGCGTTCTTCCCCTCCGACAACCCGACGGTGCAACTGGTCAACACGGCCGGCGTGTTCGCCGCCGGCTTCCTGATGCGGCCCATCGGCGGCTGGATCTTCGGCCGCGTGGCGGACAAGCACGGGCGCAAGAACTCGATGATGATCTCGGTGCTGATGATGTGCTTCGGCTCGCTGCTCATCGCCTGCCTGCCCACCTACAACAGCATCGGCGTCTGGGCGCCGGTGCTGCTGCTGTTCGCCCGCCTGCTGCAAGGCCTGTCGGTGGGCGGCGAGTACGGTACCACCGCCACCTACATGAGCGAAGTGGCGCTCAAGGGCCAGCGCGGGTTCTTCGCCTCGTTCCAGTACGTGACCCTGATCGGCGGGCAACTGCTGGCGGTGCTGCTGGTGGTGATCCTGCAGCAGTTCCTCAGCGAAGATGAATTGCGCGCCTACGGCTGGCGGATCCCGTTCGTGGTCGGCGCGGCGGCGGCGCTGATCTCGCTGTTCCTGCGCCGTTCTCTGAAGGAGACCACCAGCAAGGAGGGCCGCGAAAACAAAGACGCCGGCAGCATTCGCGCGTTGTTTCGCGACCACAAGGCCGCGTTCATCACCGTGCTCGGCTACACCGCCGGCGGCTCGCTGATCTTCTACACCTTCACCACGTACATGCAGAAGTACCTGGTGAACACCGCCGGCATGCACGCCAAGACCGCCAGTTACATCATGACCGGCGCGCTCTTCCTATATATGTGCATGCAGCCGCTGTTCGGCATGCTGGCGGACAGGATCGGCCGACGCAATTCGATGCTCTGGTTCGGCGCCCTCGGCACGCTGTTCACGGTGCCGATCCTGTTGAGCCTCAAAAGCGTCAGCAGCCCGTTCCTGGCCTTCGTGCTGATCACCGTGGCGCTGGCCATCGTCAGTTTCTACACCTCGATCAGCGGCCTGGTGAAGGCCGAAATGTTCCCGCCGGAGGTCCGCGCCCTCGGCGTCGGCCTGGCGTATGCGGTGGCCAATGCGATCTTCGGCGGTTCGGCCGAATATGTGGCCCTGAGCCTGAAGTCGGCGGGCTTGGAAAACTCGTTCTACTGGTACGTCACGGTGATGATGGCGGTGGCGTTCCTGTTCAGCCTGCGCCTGCCGAAACAGGCGGCATACCTGCACCACGATCTCTGAAACCCTGTGCGCGGGCCCCTGTGGCCCGCGCCGGCAAGGACTGTTTATGACGCAACGACCGGGCAATCAATTGTTCGATGCCTACTTCACCGCCCGCGACATGCGCGAGGTGTTCTGCGACCGGGGCCGGGTGCAGGCGATGCTCGACGTCGAAGCCGCGTTGGCCAGGGCCCAGGCCCGGGTGGGGGTGATTCCGGCCAGCGCGGTGCCGGCCATCGAAGCCGCGTGCCGTGCGGACCTGTACGACTTTGCGGCGTTGGGCGAGGCGATCGCCAGCGCCGGCAACTCGGCGATTCCGCTGGTCAAGGCGCTGGGCAAGCGGATCGCCGCGACGGACGCCGAGGCCGAGCGCCACGTGCACTTGGGTGCCACCAGCCAGGACGTGATGGACTCGGGGCTGGTGCTGCAACTGCGCCAGGCCCTGGCGTTGATCGAAGGCGACCTGGCGCAACTGGCCGATGCGTTGGCCACGCAAGCGCAGCGCCACGCCGCGACGCCGCTGGCCGGGCGCACCTGGCTGCAGCACGCCACGCCGGTCACGCTGGGCATGAAGATCGCCGGATGCCTCGGCGCCGTGACCCGCAGCCGTCAGCGCCTGCGTGAGCTGAAGCCGCGCCTGTTGGCGCTGCAGTTCGGCGGCGCCTCCGGCACCCTCGCGGCGCTGGGCGAGCAGGCGCTGCCGGTCGCCCGGGCGCTGGCCGAAGAACTGCAACTGGCGTTGCCCGAACAGCCCTGGCACACCCAGCGCGACCGCATCGTCGAGTTCGGCGCCATGCTCGGGCTGATCGCCGGCAGCCTCGGCAAGCTCGGCCGCGACATCAGCCTGCTGATGCAGACCGAGGCCGCCGAAGTGTTCGAGCCGTCGGCGCCGGGCAAGGGCGGTTCCTCGACCATGCCGCACAAGCGCAACCCGGTGGGGGCGGCGGTGCTGATCGGCGCCGCGACGCGGGTGCCGGGGCTGGTCTCGACGCTGTTCAGCGCCATGCCCCAGGAGCACGAGCGCAGCCTGGGGCTGTGGCACGCCGAATGGGAAACCCTGCCGGAAATCTGCTGCCTGGTGTCCGGCGCGCTGCAACAGGCGCGGCTGCTGACGGACGGCATGGAGGTCGATGCCGAGCGCATGGGCCGCAATCTTGAGTTGACCCAAGGACTGGTGCTCGCCGAAGCGGTGAGCATCGTCCTGTCGCAGCGGGTCGGGCGCGACGCCGCCCATCATCTGCTGGAACAGTGCTGCAAACGGGCGGTGGCCGAGCGGCGCCACCTGCGCGCCGTGCTCGGCGACGAGCCGCAAATCACCGCCCGGTTGAGCGGCGCTGAACTGGATCACCTGTTGGACCCCGCCCATTACCTCGGCCAGGCGCGTGCCTGGGTCGAGCGGGCGGTGGCCGAACATCACGCGTTGTCTGTCTGAAGGAGAGGGCTGTGGCTTTCGTACCACTCGCCGATGGCGAACTGCATTACCAGATTGAAGGCCCGGTCGATGCGCCGGTGCTGGTGCTGTCCAACTCGCTGGGCACCGACCTGCACATGTGGGACGTGCAGATGCCGGCGTTCACCGGGCATTTTCGCGTGCTGCGCTTCGACACCCGCGGCCACGGCCGCTCGCTGGTGACCCCGGGCCCGTACAGCATCGAACAGTTGGGCCGCGACGTGCTGGCGCTGCTCGATGCGTTGAACATCGAGCGCGCGCATTTCTGCGGGCTGTCGATGGGCGGGCTGATCGGCCAGTGGCTGGGGATCAACGCCGGCCAGCGGCTGAACAAGCTGATCGTCTGCAACACGGCGGCGAAGATCGGCGATCCGTCGGTGTGGGATCCGCGCATCGACACCGTGCTGCGCGACGGCCCGGCGGCGATGGTCGCCCTGCGCGATGCGTCCATCGCCCGTTGGTTCACCCCGGACTTTTCGGCGGCCAACCCGGCGGCAGCGAAGCAGATCACCGACATGCTCGCGGCCACATCGCCCCAGGGCTACGCGGCCAACTGCGCGGCGGTGCGCGATGCCGATTTCCGTGACCGGCTGGGCGAGATCAAGGTGCCGCTGCTGGTGATCGCCGGCAGCGACGACGCGGTGACGCCGCCGTCCGGCGGGCTTTACATCCAGGCGCGTGTGCAGGGCGCCGAGTACGCCGAGTTCCATGCCGCGCATCTTTCCAACGTCCAGGCCGGCCACGCGTTCAGCGACCGGGTGCTGGCATTCCTGAAGGCCGATTGAGGAAGACACCGTGGACGAGAAGCAACGTTACGACGACGGCATGCAGGTGCGCCGCGCGGTGCTGGGCGATGCCCACGTCGACCGCAGCCTGAACGCCCTGACCGAGTTCAACGCCGAGTTCCAGGAGATGATCACCCGTCATGCCTGGGGCGACATCTGGACCCGCCCGGGCCTGCCGCGCCACACCCGCAGCCTGATCACCATCGCCATGCTGATCGGCATGAACCGCGAAGGCGAACTCAAGCTGCACCTGTGCGCCGCCGCCAATAACGGCGTGAGCCGGGGCGAGATCAAGGAAGTGATCATGCAGAGCGCGATCTACTGCGGGATCCCGGCGGCCAACGCGACGTTCCACCTGGCCGAGTCGGTGTGGGATGAACTGGGGGTCGAATCCCGCGGTTGAGCGGCGTCTGGACTGACGCCATCGCCAGCAGGCTGGCTCCCACGGGGATCTCGGGTGGATGCGGGGATTGTGGACACAGCCTTCGGCAGAGTGAGCTCAAACCCTGGCGACCATGAACACCCGCTTGAACGGAAACAGCGTCAGCCCGTCGTCCTCCGGGGGGTAGTGCGCATGCAGCCTGAGCAGGTAGTGGTAGATGAACCGTGCCTGCTCCCCGGCGTCCAGCCCTTGCAGCACCGGCCGCAGCGCCGAGACCTTGACCCAGTCGTAGACCGGCGACTGGCCTTGCACCGCCTGCAGTTGCTCGGTTTCCCAGATGTCCAGCGAGCGGGTCAGCGGCGCCAGCAGGCGGTAGTAGCCCTCCAGCGACAGCAGCGGCCGCGCCGCCATGCGCTGGCGCAACTGCGCCGAGCCCAAGGGTTTGCCGCCGGGGCCGGCATCGTCGAGGGTGTCGAGCATCAGCCGGTACCACAGCGCGTCGCGCCAGTTCGGCAAGTGTGCCGCCAGGCAGCCGCCGGGGTTGAGATGGCCCAGCAGATGCGGCAGCAACTGTTCGTGGTCGTCGAGAAAGTGCAGCACCGCCGCCGCGAACAACAGATCCGCCGGCCGGTCGGGTCGCCAGTGCAGCAGGTCGCACTGCTGCCAGTGCGCCGTGATCGGCAGGCGCCGCGCCTCCTCAAGCATCTGCGCGGAGCTGTCGATGCCGCACAGGTACGCACGGGGCCAGCGCCTGGCGAGCAATCGGGTGGCGATGCCGGTGCCGCAGCCCAGGTCGTAGAGGCACTGGGGCTTTTTCAGCGTGATGCGGCTGAGCAGTTCGTTGACCGGTCTTTGCCGGTGCAGCGCAAACCGCTGGTAAGCCTTGGCGTCCCAGTCGGGTGTCGCGTCGAGTCGGGCGACCATGAGGGTGTCCTCCGGTGATCGGTGGTGTCTTCCGATGACAGCCTGGCTCGAACTTCAACAGATAACGGAAGCGGAAAAGGGGAGTCACCTGAGTCTGTCAGGTGCACTCACTTTACTGGATTGCGCACGCCGCACAGGGCTTTCTGACGGAAGGGAAAGCGGGGCGGGCCCGCTCCCGCAACGGATCACAGCAGGCTGATCGGGTAACTGACGATCAGGCGGTTCTCGTCGAACGCGTTGTTGCTGTAGTCCCGGCGCATGGTCGAGTTGCGCCAGCGCACGCTCAGGTCCTTGAGCGTGCCGCTCTGCACGGTGTAGCCCAGCTCCGACTCGCGGCCCCATTCCTTGCCGTCGGAGGTGGTGGCGGTGTGCACGTTGTCGCCTTTGATGTAGCGGTTCATCAGGGTCAGGCCGGGGACGCCGAGGGCGGCGAAGTTGTAGTCGTGGCGCACCTGCCAGGAACGTTCCTGGGCGTTGTCGTAGCTTGAGTTGTAGCTGTCGTTGGCCAGGGTGCCGCCGCTGGTGCCGTTGACCCGCATCCAGGCGCTGTCGCCGGTGAGCTTCTGCAGGCCGACGTAGAAGGTGCTGGCGCCGTACCTCGCCGAGAACAGGCCCGACCAGGTCTTGTTGTCGAGGTCGCCGGCCCGGGCGCTGCCGTCGTCCTTGCCGTAGAAGAAGCCGAGGTTGGCCCCCAGCGTCCAGTCGCCCAACGGCTGGCTGTGGGTCAGGTTGACGTACTGCTGGCGGTAGATGTCCTTGAGCTGGGCGTTCCACACGCCGATCTGGGTGCGCTTGCCGTTGAACGCGTATTCGCCGCCCTGGAAGTTGAAGCGGTCGGAGGTGAACGCCGGTTTGCCGGTCATCGACAGGTCGCCCATGCTGCTGTCGTCGCGGGGGCTGTTGGCGCGGAACTGACCGCCGTAGAGGGTCAGGCCGTCGATTTCCTTGGAGGTGAGTTGCCCGCCACGGAAGGTCTGCGGCAGCGAGCGGCCGTCGTCCGAGCGCAGGATCGGCAGCACCGGCATCCATTCGCCGACCTTGATCTCGGTCTGCGACAACCGGGCCTTGAACGCGACGTTGGTGCGGCCGAAGGTGTCCGCCGGGCGGCCGTCATGGTCCAGCGGCAGCAGTTGCGTGCCGCCGGTGCCCTTGCCGCCGTCGAGCTTCACCGAGTACAGCCCCAGCACGTCGAGGCCGAAGCCGACGGTGCCCTGGGTGAAGCCGGACTTGGCGTCGAGGATGAAGTTCTGCGTCCATTCCTCGGCCTTGCCCTGGGCCTTGGTCGGGTCGGTGAAGTTGCGGTTGATGTAGAAGTTGCGCAGGTTCAGGCCGGCCTTGGCGCCTTCGATGAAACCCGGCTCTTCGGCGGCGGCGGGCAGGGCCGTGCCGGCCAGGGTCAAGGCGATCAGGCCGGGAAGGGCGAAAGGGGCAGGGGAACGGGTCATGGGCTCGGGTCTCTCTGATTGTTTTGTTGGGGATGAGGCAGGGCGCCGCCGCAACCTTGGGTTGCAGACAAAAAAAGCGGTCGTCATGGCGGAGGGGCGGATCAGCCCGAGCGGGGAGGGCGCGTGGTCATGGGGATGAACCTGTTTTTATTGGTTTTGTCGGTGCGGGCAATGGTGAAGGGGATCGGCGCGGGGATTCAATCGGGGTGAACCGGGTTGTGGGCGATTATCGAACGCAAATCGGCGGTGGTTGCCTCTGCCCCACGGGCGCCATTTCCAATCAAATCCCGTACTTATATTGCTTGTTTGCTGATTGTTTTTTTGCCGCTGAATTAATGGCGGAGTTTGAACTGTTTATTTCTTTGGTAGTAGGAAAGTTCTTACAGTAAATATGGCAATTAAAGGTGCCTGGATAATCGCCGGATAAACTTAATATTTGGTGTTGTCGCTTATCGTGAAAAGATTTAATGATATCCGTGCTTGTAACTGGCAAAGGAAAGCGGCGTTGCTATATTCAGGATTCCCGGAGGGGACAGGGAGTTTAATGTTTCGCCCGGGATGTTTCTTTATTGATGACAAGGAGAGAAAGCATGTCTGCAAAAGTGAATCAGGAACGTCTCGCGACAGTGGTGGGTCGTGCCCTTATTGATAAGGAGTTTGCGGAACAGTTGCATAAGGACGCCGAAGGCGCCGCCAAGAGGATCGGCGTGCACTTGAGTGCCACCGAACTCACGGCGGTGAAAAACATCGACTCCGCCAAACTGGTCAGCGCAGGGGCGGGCATTCGCGACAAGCTGGGCACTGCCGCGATCTTTGACCAGCAACAGCAGGTCCAGGCGCGGATGGACTGACGCCCGGGGGCCGTTTGGCGCGCTCCGGAGCGGCGATCCGGTTCCGAAGCACGCCAAACGGCCTGATCGAAAGCGCTTGGACAAGGAGTGAGCCGCTCATGCCTGTCACCTTGGTTCCCATGGACGATGCGGATTTTACGGTGTTCACCGAACGGGCGGTGGAGGAGTACGCCCAGGGCATGGCCGCTTCGGGAGAGTGGAGCGAGCAAGAGGCGCCGCAGCGCTCCAGCGCGGCGTTCACGCAGCTGCTTGAACACGGGCGGCAGACCGCCGGCCACCGGCTCTGGGTGATCAAGGACGGGGAACGGCGCATCGGCGAACTGTGGATCGCCCAGCGGCATGTCGGTACCCGGTCGATCGCCTTCATCCTGGATGTCTACATCGAGCCCGGCGAGCGCCGCCAAGGCTATGCCCGGCAATCGATGCTGGCCGCCGAGGACTGGGCGCGCCAGCACGGGTGCGAAGAAATGCGTCTGCATGTGTTCGGCCGCAATGCGCCGGCCCGTCGCCTTTATGAACAATTGGGGTATGACATCGCCAGCCTGAGCATGGCGAAGCCATTGCCGCCTGCCTGAAAAGGATGGTTGAACATGGATATTGCACACCACGGCCAACTTGATGCGGCTGTCGATGAACTGTTCAAGGGCACTACCTTTCTTCCGGATACCGATATGTCCCGGTTTGAAACATTGCTCGAACATGTCAGCCGGAACCGCTTCACGACGTTCACTGTTTTATATGCTGAGCTATACAAGTTGTTTGCCGAGGTGGCGCGCTTATCGGACTTCTTTGATCAGGCGGTCGAACTTATCGTCCTGCCGAAACGTGAACAGTATCCGATCGTCAATGATCCGGTGTTTCAGATCTGGGTCGGCCAGGCTTTCCGTGACACCAACCATATCCTGACCGGGAAGGTCGAAGGCACGGCGGAACTTGAAAAGACCGTGTCCGGGTTCGCCGACATGTTGAGCCGGGTCAAGGCCCGGCAGGCCTCTGGCGTTTTTCCGGAGGATCCGCCGGTGTACCGGTTCGATGCCGACCCGTTGATCATGCAGGCCACACCGCCCAGCTACGAGTTCCCGGAAGACGATGCGGCCCGCAAGCATCTGGAGCGCGGCGTGTTTTCCAGCCGGTTCTTTGCCGACGTGGTGAAGATCGCCCTGCTGCGGATCGAACACACCTGGCCGGACTGTCGGGAACAGATCAGGCACCTGATCAAATCCATCTGCTTCCTGCCCGACGGCACTTTCCGCAGTTGCTCGGCCTCGCGCTACACCGGGGTGGTCCTGCTGGCGAGCCGGGACGAGTCGATCCTCGACCTGGAGGAATCGCTGGTGCACGAGGCCACCCATCAGTTGCTCTACCACGTCGTCGAAGTGGCCCCGGTGGTCGAGCCGCAGACTTCGCAGGAGGCCACGTTCAGCCTGCCGTGGTCGGGGCAGAAGCGTGACCTGTATGGCTACTTCCATGCGTTCTACGTGTACATCGCGCTGGTCAAGTACATGGAGCGGGTGCGTTCGCGCTCCGCCGAGGAACTCAAGCGTGCGCAGAACCGCATGCTGTTCATCGTGCGCGGGCTGATCCGGGCCTTGCCGGACCTGGAAGGCAGCCCCGACTTCACCCGCCACGGGCGCCAGTTGCTGGACAACCTGGCGGCGGAGGTGCGGGCCATGGAAAGCCGCCACGCCGGCCTGCTCGCCATCACCGCCCCGTTGTCCGCCGCACTGCCGGTGCTGGGCGCCACCGCTTGACGCCAGGGAGGCGACCATGACGCTATTCGATGCTTCGCGGTTTCCCGAGGCAGGGGTGGGGCTGGAGTACCACTTGCCCAAGCGGCCGGATCCGGATCACGGCCTCGACCCGGTGCTTGAGCGGATCCTCGCCGAAGGGCTGCCGCATTTCGATTACCTGGAGTTCCAGCCGACCCACAGCATCCTGCAGCCGCGCCTGCTCGACGTCGGGGCGCAGACGCCGAGCCTGCTGCATTCCTCCAGCCTGTCGTTGGGCAGTGTGGGGATCGCGATGGACCGTGAGTTCCTGCGCATGACCCGGCGCCTGTGCGACGCGACCCGCTCGCCGTGGCTGGCCGAGCACATCTCCTGGTCGCGCTTCCATGGCGGCGACACCCAGCATTTCATCCTGCCGACCCTGGCCAAGGAGGTGGCCGACACCGTGGTGGCCAACGCCCTTGAGCTGCAGGCGCTGACCGCCACGCCGCTGGTGCTGGAGAACGCGCCGCGCCTGTTCGCGCTGGCCGACGCGGCGGAGCAGTCTGAGGGCGAGTTCATTTCGGGCGTGGTGGCGCGCAGCGGTGCGGGGTTCCTGCTGGATCTGGACAGCGCCCTGGCCACCGCCCGGGCCCAGGGCTACGACTTCAAGGATTACCTGCGTTCGCTGCCGCTGGACCGGTTGATCGAGATCCACACCGGCCATCCGAGACGGGACTGGGATCTGCTCAAGGAGCTGTTTGCGCGGTCTCCGGTCAGGGCGGTGACCCTGGAGTGGGACATCGACGACAAGGCCGGCGACGCGCAACTGGAGACACTGGTGCGCGACCTCAAGCGACTCAAGCCCAAGACGCTGTTCTGGCAGGGGCGGGAGCGGCCGGCCGAACCGCCGGCGCCGGCCCCGGAGCCCGGGGATCTGCTCAAGCTGCGCGACAGCGTGTGGTTCAGCGTCGGCGCGTCGACGTTCGTCGTGCATGACCGGCGCACCGGCCTGAGCCTGGAGTTCTGCCTGACCCTGCTGCCGCTGCTGAACCATTTCATGACCCCGCGGACGCTGGAGAGCGCCCTGATGCTGCCGGGCGTGCTGCGCAGCCCGGCGCAGGACAACAGCCTGGCGTTCCTCGGCGCCCTGGTCAGCCAGGGCATCGTGCAGCCGGTGGGGCGCCTGGCGGAGTCGGGGCGCAGGCAGGCGCACCGGCTGTGGTCGCGCTGGGAAGCGGCGTTGGAGTTCTACCTGAGCACCCGCACGGGGTTGCAGACGCCCTACGTCAGCGTCGTCGAGCTGGAGGCCGAGCTGGAGCAGAAAGCCTCGCAGCAACGCCAGCCCTCGTCCTTCAAGGACTATCACTCGCACCCGTTCATCGCCCTGGAGAACCCGCTGCTGGCGCCCGGCGAGGCCATCGCCGACGCCACGCTGCTGGATTCGCTGTGCGCCCGGCGCACGGCCCGGGCCTTCGGCGGCGCACCGCTGACGCCGACGCAATTGTCCCTGTTGCTCTATTACACCTGGGGCATGACGGCGATGGAGCCCAACGGCATGGGCGATTTCTTCCTGAAGAAGACCTCGCCTTCCGGCGGTTCGCTGCAAGTCACCGAGGTGTACGCGGTGCTGATGAACGTGCAGGGGTTCGAACGGGGGCTTTATCACTATTCGGTGCGCCGCCACGGGCTGGAGCTGATTTCGCGGGAGGATCCGCGGGCCTGGATCAGCGAAGCCTGCGGCGGGCAGCCCTGGGTGAAGGACGCGGCGGCGGTGTTCGTGTCCACCGCAAGGGTCGAGCGGCTGGCCTGGAAGTACGAGTTCAGCCGGGCGCTCAGGGTGGCGATGATGGACGCCGGGCACCTGAGCCAGACCTTCTCCCTGGTGGCCACGGCCCTGAACCTGGGCTGCTTCACCACCGCCGCGCTGCGCGACGAGATGTTCGAGAACCGCCTGGGGCTCGACTATCTGGAAGAGCCGGTGTTCCTGCTCAACGGCGTGGGTGGCTGAACAAGGCCCGGACAGCAAAAAGCCCACCGTTCGGTGGGCTTTTCGTTCATCGCGGCGCGGTCAGAACAGCTTCATCTTCGGCGCTTCTTCCTTGAGCGGCTCGTTCTGCGCGGTCTGCGCATTCCAGCCGCCGCCCAGGGCCTTGTACAGGTTGACCGCACTGGTCAACTGCGCGAGGCGGTCGGTGATCAGCGCCTGTTGCGCGCTGAACAGCTGACGCTGGGCGTCGAGGAAGGTCAGGTTGCTGTCGACGCCGATGCGGTAGCGACGCTCGGCCAGGCGGTAGTAGTCCTGGTTGGCGGCGACGAAGTCACGCTGGGCCTGCAGCTGCTCGGTGTAGGTCTGGCGGGCGGCCAGGCCGTCGGCGACTTCCTGGAAGGCCGTCTGGATGGACTTCTCGTAGTTCGCCACGCCGATGTCCTTCTGGATCTTGGCGGCGTCGAGGCTGGCGCGCAGGCTGCCGGCGTTGAAGATCGGCAGGTTGATCTGCGGCTGGAACAGCCAGGTGCCCGAGCCGCCCTTGAACAGGCCGGACAGGTCCGGGCTCAGCGTGCCCGCGTTGGCGGTCAGGCTGATGCTCGGGAAGAACGCCGCTCGGGCCGCGCCGATGTTGGCGTTGGCCGCCTTCAGGTTGTACTCGGCCTGAAGGATGTCCGGACGGCGTTGCAGCAGGTCCGACGGCAGGCCGGCCGGCACGTCGCTGAGCAGGTCATCGGACAGCGGCCGGGCCGCTTGCAGGTTGGCCGGGATGCCGGTGCCGAGCAGCAGGGTCAGGCTGTTTTCGTCCTGGGCCACCTGGCGGGTGTAGCGGGCCAGTTGCGCACGGGCGTTTTCCACCGAGGTGCGCGACTGGGCCAGGTCCAGCGCCGAGGCCACGCCGACCTCGTTGCTGCGGCTGGTCAGCTTGTAGCTTTCCTCGAAGGCGGCGAGCGTCTCCTGGGTCAGCTTGAGCAGTTCCTTGTCGGCCTGCCAGGTCAGGTAAGCGTTGGCCACGCTGGCCACCAGGCTGATCTGGGTGCTGCGGCGCGCCTCTTCGGTGGCGAAGTACTGCTGCAGCGCCTGTTCGCTCAGGCTGCGCACCCGGCCGAACAGGTCGAGTTCGTAGGCGCTGATGCCGACGGTGGCCGAGTAGGAACTGTTGATGGACGCTTCGCCGGTCTGCGAGGCCCGGGCCGGGACGCGCTGGCGGCTGCCGCTGGCGTTGGCCGAGACCGCCGGGAACAGGTCGGCGCGCTGGATGCGGTACTGGGCCGCATAGGCGTCGATGTTCAGCGCCGCGACGCGCAGGTCGCGGTTGTTCTCCAGCGAGACCTGGATCAGTTGCTGCAGGGCCGGGTCATGGAAAAACTGCTTCCAGCCCTGCTCGGCGGCGGCCTGCGCCGGCGCCTGGGCCGGCGAATATGCCGGGCCCTGCGGGTACTGGCCGGCAATCGGCGCTTCGGGTTGCTGATAGTCCGGTATCAGCGAGCAACCGCTCAGCACGAAGGCGGCGACTGCGATGGAGAGTAGCGACTTGCTCATTGGCCAGCCTCTTTAGGGGTTTCTGTGGCGTCGTCCTTGCCGGCGTTTTTGCGCTGGCCCATGGACGACACGGTGACGAAGAACAGCGGTACCCAGAAGATCGCCAGGATCGTTGCGGTGAGCATACCGCCGATCACGCCGGTACCGATCGCATGTTGACTGCCGGAGCCGGCGCCGGTGGAGATCGCCAGCGGCACCACGCCGAGCACGAAGGCCAGCGACGTCATGATGATCGGCCGCAGACGCATGCGGCAGGCCTCGATGGCCGCGTCGCGCAGACTGCGCCCTTGCTCGTGCAGCTCCTTGGCGAACTCGACGATCAGAATGGCGTTTTTAGCCGCAAGACCGATGGTCGTCAACAGACCCACCTGGAAGTACACGTCGTTGGACAGGCCGCGCAGGCTGGTGGCCATCAGCGCACCGATGATCCCCAGCGGCACCACGAGCATCACGGCGATCGGGATCGACCAGCTCTCGTAGAGCGCCGCCAGGCACAGGAACACCATCAGCAGCGACAGGGCGTACAGTGCCGGCGCCTGGGAACCCGACAGGCGTTCCTCGTACGACAGGCCGGTCCAGGAAATGCCCACGCCGGCCGGCAGTTTCTTGGCGATGGCTTCGACTTCGGCCATGGCTTCACCGGTGGAGTAGCCCGGCGCCGGGGCACCGAGGACTTCGATCGCTTCCACGCCGTTGTAGCGCGCCAGCTTCGGCGAGCCGTAGATCCACTGGCCCTTGGCGAACGCGGAGAACGGAACCATGGTGCCGGCGGCGTTGCGCACGTACCACTTCTTCAGGTCTTCGGGGTTCATGCGCGAGTCGGGACGACCCTGCACGTACACCTTCTTCACCCGGCCGCGGTCGATGAAGTCGTTGACGTAGCTACTGCCCAACGCGATCGACAGGGTGTTGTTGATGTCGGCGATGGTGATGCCCAGCGCGCTGGCCTTCTCGTCGTCGATCTCCAGCTGGAACTGCGGCTCGTCGTTCAGGCCGTTCGGACGCACCTGGGTCAGCACCTTGCTCTGCGCCGCCATGCCGAGGAACTGGTTGCGCGCTTCCATCAGTTTTTCGTGGCCGATGCCGGCGCGGTCCTGCAGGAACACGTCGAAACCGGTGGCGTTGCCCAGCTCCAGCACCGCCGGCGGGGCGAAGGCGAACACCATCGCATCGCGGAAGGTGAAGAAGTGCTGCTGGGCGCGGGCGGCGAGCTTGAACACGCTGTTGTCGGCGTTACGCTCGTGCCACGGCTTGAGCATGATGAACGCCATGCCCGAGCTCTGGCCACGGCCGGCGAAGTTGAAGCCGGTCACGGTGAACACCGACGCCACGGCGTCGCCTTCGCCGCCGTCCTTGCTCGGACGCAGCAGGAACTCACGCATTTCGTCCACCACCACCTGGGTGCGCTGGGCAGTCGAGCCGGCCGGGGTCTGCACCTGGGCGAACAGGACGCCCTGGTCTTCTTCCGGCAGGAACGCGGTCGGGATGCGCGAGAACAGCCAGATCATGCCGACCACGATCAGCAGGTACGCCAGCAGGTACGGCGCCTTGCGCTGCAGGATGTTGCCGACGCCGCGCTCGTAGCTGCGCACGCCGCGGTCGAAGTTGCGGTTGAACCAGCCGAAGAAGCCTTTCTTCGGCGCGCCGTGCTCGCCGTGCGGAATCGCCTTGAGCATGGTGGCGCAGAGCGCCGGGGTGAAGATCAGGGCGACCATCACCGACAGGGCCATGGCCGACACGATGGTGATCGAGAACTGCTTGTAGATCACACCGGTGGAGCCGCTGAAGAACGCCATCGGCAGCAGTACCGCCGACAGCACCAGGGCGATGCCGACCAGGGCGCCCTGGATCTGGCCCATGGACTTCTTGGTCGCTTCCTTCGGTGACAGGCCTTCTTCGCTCATCACCCGCTCGACGTTCTCCACCACGACGATGGCGTCGTCCACCAGCAAGCCGATGGCCAGCACCATGCCGAACATGGTCAGGGTGTTGATGCTGAAGCCGGCGGCGGCGAGGATGCCGAACGTGCCGAGCAGCACCACCGGCACGGTCATCGTGGTGATGACGGTGGCGCGGAAGTTCTGCAGGAACAGGAACATCACCAGGAACACCAGCACGATCGCCTCGACGAGGGTTTCAACCACACCCTTGATCGATTCGGTCACCACCGGGGTGGTGTCGTACGGGAACACCACTTCCATGCCTTGCGGGAAGAACGGCTTGAGGTCGTCGATCGTCTTGCGCAGCGCCTTGGCGGTGTCCAGGGCGTTGGCGCCGTTGGCCAGCTTGACCGCAAGGCCGGAGGCCGGGCTGCCGTTGAACTGGGCGCTGATCGAGTAGTTCTCGCCGCCCAGGCCGACGTCGGCGACGTCCTTGAGGCGAACCTGGGAGCCGTCCTTGTTGACCTTGAGCAGGATTTCCTTGAACTGCTCGGCGGTCTGCAGACGGGTCTTGCCGATGATCGTGGCGTTCAGTTGCTGGCCTTGCACGGCCGGCAGGCCGCCCAACTGACCGGACGACACCTGGACGTTCTGCGCCGCGATGGCGGTCTTCACGTCGACCGGGGTCAGGTTGAAGTTGTTCAGCTTGGCCGGGTCGAGCCAGATGCGCATCGCGTACTGGGCGCCGAAGACCTGGAAGTCACCTACGCCGGCGGTCCGCGAGATCGGATCCTGCATGTTCGACACGATGTAGTTGGACAGGTCGTCCTTGGTCATGCTGCCGTCGCGCGACACCACACCGATCACCAGCAGGAAGTTCTTCACGGCCTTGGTGACGCGGATGCCCTGTTGCTGCACTTCCTGCGGCAACAGCGGGGTGGCCAGGTTCAGCTTGTTCTGGACCTGCACCTGCGCGGTGTCGGAGTTGGTGCCTTGCTCGAAGGTCGCGGTGATGGTCATGCTGCCGTCGGAGTTACTTTCCGACGACACGTAACGCAGGTTGTCGATGCCGTTGAGCTGCTGCTCGATCACCTGCACCACGGTGTCCTGCACGGTCTGCGCGGACGCGCCCGGGTAGGTCACCTGGATCGCGATGGCGGGCGGCGCGATGCTCGGGTACTGGTTGATCGGCAGCTTGAGGATCGAAAGGGCGCCGACCAGCATGATCACCAGGGCGATCACCCAGGCGAAGATCGGGCGGTCGATAAAGAATCTTGACATGGATTACTCCCCTTTGCCGCCGGCGGCCTTGTCGGCTGCCTGAGCGGGGGCCGGGTTCTTCGCGCCGACGTTGGTCGCTTCGGTCGGGTTGACCACCGCGCCCGGACGCACGAACTGCAGGCCTTCGGTGATCAGGCGGTCGCCGGCCTTCAGGCCGTCTTCGACCAGCCACTGGCTGCCGACGGTGCGGCTGGCCTTGAGCTGGCGCAGCTCGACCTTGTTGTCGGCGCCGACGACCAGGGCGGTCGGGGTGCCCTTGAGGTCGCGGGTCACGCCTTGCTGCGGCGCGAGGATCGCGGCGCTGTTCACGCCGGCCTGCAACTGGGCGTGGACGAACATGCCTGGCAGCAGGGTGTGTTCCGGGTTCGGGAACACGGCGCGCAGGGTCACCGAACCGGTGGTCTGGTCCACCGACACTTCGGAGAATTCCAGCTTACCGTCGAGCTTGTACTGGCTGCCGTCTTCCAGGGTCAGCTTGACCGCGGCGGCGTTGTCGCCGGCCTTCTGCAGGCGACCGCTTTCCAGTTCGCGGCGCAGTTCCAGCAGTTCGACGGAAGACTGCGTCACATCGACGTAGATCGGATCCAACTGCTGGATCGTCGCCATCGCGTCGGCCTGGGCGTTGCTCACCAGCGCACCTTCGGTCACCGAAGAGCGGCCGATGCGGCCGGAGATCGGCGCGTAGACCTTGGTGTAGCGCACGTTGATCTGCGCGCTCTGCAGGGCGGCTTCCGATTGCAGGCGGTTGGCCACGGCGGTGTCGTATTCCTGGCGGCTGACGGCTTGCTCGTCGACCAGTTGCTTGTAGCGGTCGGAGATCGACTTGGTCGAACGCAGGTTGGCTTCGGCGCTTTTCAGGGTCGCCTCATAGACCGACGGATCGATCTGGTACAGCTGCTGGCCGGCCTTGACGTCGCCGCCTTCCTTGAACAGACGCTTGAGGATGATGCCGTTGACCTGCGGGCGGACCTCGGCGATGCGGAACGCACTGGTGCGCCCCGGCAGTTCCGAGGTCAGGGTGAAGGTCTGGGGTTGCAGGGTGACGACGCCGACCTGAGGAGGTGGGGCGGCGGGCGCCGCCTCTTCCTTTTTGCATCCGCTGAGCAGCGATGCCAGGGCGACGGCAGTGACCAGAGCGGTAACAGCTGGCTTGAATTGCATGAAGATCCTCGGGTCAGGCGCGCAAAAAGCGCACAAGAAAGGTGGAAGGGTAAAAAAGGGATGCCGGGTGGATAAGTAGCTTGCTAAGGAATATACTTACGTTCATGGTTGTTTGTAAACACCTTGACTGCGTACCCACCCTGTTACAAAAGTCGTCGCAAGGTTCGAAATTGTAGGCCGGGGCAGTCGATCCACGAGAGATCACCCCCTTTTTATTCAGCGGATATTCAGCCATCCCTGAAACATCCTGTTTGAGGTTTTACTGCCATGGTCCGTCGCACCAAAGAGGAAGCTCAAGAGACCCGGAGCCGGATACTCGAAGCGGCCGAGCACGCGTTCTACGAGCGTGGCGTGGCCCGCACGACGCTGGCCGACATCGCGACGCTGGCCGGTGTCACCCGCGGCGCCATCTACTGGCATTTCAGCAATAAGGCCGATCTGCTCCAGGCCATGCTCGACACGTTGCGCGAGCCGCTGGACGAACTGGCCCGGGCCAGCGAAAGCGAAGACGAAGTCGACCCGCTGGGCTGCATGCGCCAACTGCTGGTTCATTTGCTCCATCAGATCGCGCTGGATCCGAAGACCCGGCGCATCAACGAAATTCTTTTTCATAAGTGCGAGTTCACCGATGAAATGTGCGACCTGCGCCAGCAGCGTCGGGCGGCCAGCCTCGAATGCAACGTGGGCATCGGGCTGACCCTGAGCAATGCGGTCAAGCGCGGGCAGTTGCCGGCCGACCTCGACACCGTCCGGGCCGCCATCGCGATCCATGCCTACATCGACGGTCTGCTGTATCAGTGGCTGCTGGCGCCGGACAGCTTCGAGCTGCAGGCCGAAGCCGAACGCTGGGTCGATGCAGGGTTGGACATGCTGCGCTTGAGCCCCGCCCTGCGCAAATGAAACAAAATGCGTATTTGGATCAGCGTGTGTCAATCAAGGAGGCCGATGAAGATCCCTGTTCACAGGCCCCGCTGCCTAGGAGTGCTTTTATATACGCCTGCGGCAGGGGTTGATACATAGCGGGCTACGTATTTTGTAGGGATTTTGTTGCGCACCTGTGAAGGTGTGTGAGGCGCGTTGCGAACGCGCAAGAAAAAGCCCCGGCTCTGACGAGTCGGGGCTTTTGCGTTTCTGCGGTGCGGCTTACAGGGTCGGGTAGTCGAGGTAGCCGACCGCGCCCTTGCCGTAGAACAGTTCAGGACGCGGCTCGTTCAGCGGCGCGTCGGCCTTGAGGCGGGCCGGCAGGTCCGGGTTGGCGATGAACGGAACGCCGAAGGCCACCGCATCGGCCTTGCCGCTGGCCAGCCATTGGTTGGCGCTGTCCTTGGTGAAGCGCTCGTTGGCGATGTAGGCGCCGCCGAAGGCTTCCTTGAGCTGCGGGCCGAGGCTGTCGGCGCCTTCCTTCTCGCGGGAGCAGATGAACGCGATGCCGCGCTTGCCCAGTTCACGCGCCACGTAGGTGAAGGTTTCGGCGAGGTTGTCGTCGCCCATGTCGTGGGAGTCGGCGCGTGGCGCCAGGTGCACGCCGACGCGGCCGGCGCCCCAGACATCGATGGCGGCGTCGGTCACTTCCAGCAGCAGGCGGGCACGGTTTTCCAGGGAACCGCCGTACTGGTCGGTGCGCTGGTTGGTGCTGCTCTGCAGGAACTGGTCGAGCAGGTAGCCGTTGGCGCCGTGGATCTCCACGCCGTCGAAGCCGGCGGCCTTGGCGTTCTCGGCACCGGTGCGGTAGGCCTCGACGATCTCGGCGATCTCATCGGTTTCCAGGGCGCGCGGGGTGACGTAGTCGGACAGCGGACGCACCAGGCTGACGTGGCCTTTGGGCTGCAGGGCGCTCGGCGCGACCGGCGTCTCGCCGTTCAGGTACGACGGGTGGGAGATCCGGCCGACGTGCCACAGTTGCAGGACGATCTTGCCGCCGGCGGCGTGCACCGCCTTGGTCACGTTGGTCCAGCCGCGCACCTGGTCGTTGGACCAGATGCCGGGGGTGTCCGGGTAGCCGACGCCCATCGGGGTCACCGAGGTGGCTTCGCTGAGGATCAGGCCGGCGGAGGCGCGCTGTACGTAGTACTCGGCCATCAGCGCGTTGGGCACGCGGCCTTCGTCGGCGCGGCAGCGGGTCAGCGGCGCCATGATGATGCGGTTGGACAGTTCCAGGTCGCCCAGTTTGATCGGATCGAAAATCGTTGCCATGAGATACAACCCTCGTGAGGTGAAAAGTGAATCAGTTTGCAGCCGGTGCCAGTTCGGGATTGCCGTTCTGGCGGAAAGTGATCAGGGTCGCCAGCAAGGCGAGCACGGCCAGGACGGCGGCGGCCAGGGGAACGCTGGTCAGGCCGTAGCCGTGGGCGATGACGCTGCCGCCGACCCAGGCGCCCAGGGCGTTGCCGACGTTGAAGGCGCCGATGTTCAGGGTCGAGACCAGGTTCGGGGCCGCCTTGCCGAAGGTCACCACGTTGACCTGCAGTGCCGGCACGGCCGCGAAGCAGGCGGTGGCCCAGAGGAACAGGGTGATTTCGGTGGGGATCAGCGCGACGCTGGTCCAGGTCAGCACGGTGGAGACGACGGCCATGGCGATGAACACGCCGATCAGCGTGGCGGCCAGGCCCTTGTCGGCCAGCTTGCCGCCGATGATGTTGCCGACGGTCAGGCCCAGGCCGATGAGCATCAGCGTCCAGGTCACGCCGCGGGGCGAGACGCCGGTGACTTCGCCCAAAAGCGGCGCGACGTAGGTGAACAGGGTGAACACCGAGGCGGCGAACAGCGCGGTCATGCTCAGCGACAGCCAGATGCCGGCGCCCTTGAGGGCGGCGAGTTCGGCGCGCATGTCGAGCGTTTCCTCGTCGCGCTTGGCCGGCAGGAAGCGCACCAGGCCGAACAGGGCGACGACGCCGATCACGGTCACGGCCCAGAAGGTCGAGCGCCAGCCGGCTTCCTGACCGAGGGCGGTGCCCAGCGGCACGCCGAGGACGTTGGCCAGGGTCAGGCCGGTGAACATCAGGGCCACGGCCGAGGCGCGCTTGTTGGCCGGCACCAGGTTGGCCGCCACCACCGAGCCGATGCCGAAGAAGGCGCCGTGGCACAGGGCGGTGATGACCCGCGCCAGCATCAGCACGTTGTAGTCGCTGGCCACCGCACACAGCAGGTTGCCGACGATGAAGATGCCCATCAGTGCGATCAGCGCGGCCTTGCGCGGCAGGCGGGCGGTGGCCAGCGCCATGAACGGCGCACCGATGGCCACGCCCAGGGCGTAGCCGGTCACCAGCCAGCCGGCGCCGGGGATCGACACGCCCAGGTCGGCCGCCACATCGGGCAGCAGCCCCATGATGACGAACTCGGTGGTGCCGATGGCGAAGGCGCTCAAGGCGAGTATGAGAAGCGGGATGGGCATCGTTATTTCCTTTTGGGCCGGCTGACGTTAAGGGTCAGAGCTCTTTGCCGAGTGTTTCGAGGAACGCCTGGATCACGTCCTCGTTGCGTTTGAAGAAGTGCCACTGGCCGACCTTGCGGCTGCTGACCAGGCCGGCGCGCTGCAGGGTCGCCAAGTGGGCGGATACGGTCGACTGCGACAGGCCGCAGCGTTGGTCGATCTGCCCGGCGCAGACGCCGTGCTCGTTGCTGTGGGACTGGTCGGGAAATTCGACGGTCGGGTCTTTCAGCCAGTGCAGGATGTCTCTGCGTACCGGGTGCGCCAGGGCTTTTATGATTTCGTCGAGGTTGAGGTTCATGGTCGGGTGCTCGTGACGTGTAGCGTTATATCGCGATGAGGCGAACTTTAAATCGGTATTTCGCGATATACCAATATGATTTCGATCTGACGACCGCATAAATCGGTATATCGGGTTATAACGATATTGTGGTTGTGATCCAGCAAAGGAGCAGTGCTAAGCTGCGCCCATGAACTATCTCGCACATTTGCACCTCGGAGGCCAGCGCCCCGGACAATTGCTCGGCAGCCTGTACGGCGATTTCGTCAAAGGGCCGCTGCAAGGGCAGTACGCGCCGGAGATCGAGGCCGCCATCCGGCTGCACCGGCAAATCGACGTGTTCACCGACCGGCACCCGCTGGTGGGGACGGCGCTGGACCGCTTCGCCACCACCCGGCGGCGTTATGCGGGCATCGTCCTCGACGTGTTCTTCGACCATTGCCTGGCCCGAGACTGGACGCTGTACGCAGACCGGCCGCTGGAACACTTCACCTCCGATGTCTACCGCACGCTGTCCAGCGAACGGCAATTGCCGGAGCGCCTGGCGAAGATCGCGCCGTACATGGTGGCCGACGACTGGCTGGGCTCGTACCGGGAGTTCGAGGTGCTGGAACAGGTGCTGCGGGGGATTTCCCGGCGGCTGAGCCGGCCGGAGGAACTGGCGGGGTCGATGGACGAACTGCGGCGGCTGTACGAGCCGTTGAGCGAGGATTTCGCGCGGTTCTATCCCAGGCTTCAGGACTTCGCGCAGACCCCGCCGACATCTTGATTCCCTTGTAGGAGCCAGCCTGCTGGCGATGGCGGCCTGTCAGTCGATGTTGATGTGACTGATCCGGCCCTATCGCCAGCAGGCTGGCGCCTACAGGGTTGCGTGGCCTCAGGCGGCAATCAGGTCGCCGGCACGGCTCGGTTCGACCGGCTTGGCCACCTCGCCGAACAATGCCTTCTGCACCGCCTGCTGCGCCTCGAACGCCAGCGCGGCACGCTCGCGGCCCTGGCAGGCGATCGGCTTGAGCAGGTGGATCTCCACCTCGCCGCAGTCATGGCTGAACAGGCGCATCAGGTGCGACAGCAGGTCATCGTCACCGATGAACGGTGCCAGCGGGTCGATGTGGCCATTGCGCAGGTAACGGATCGCCACCGGTTGCAGCTTCACCTCGGAGTCGATGGCCGCCGACAGCAGACGCCCGTGGAAGGTGCGCAGCGAGCGGCCGTCGGTGGTGGTGCCTTCCGGGAACATCAGCAGCGGATGTTCCGATTGCAGGTGACGGGTCATCTGTTTGCGGATCAGCTGGCTGTCGCCCGAACCGCGGCGGATGAACAGGCTGCCGGCCTTGGCGGCCAGCCAGCCGGCCACAGGCCAGGTGCGCACTTCGGCCTTGGACAGGAACGACAGCGGCGTGAGCATGCCCAGCAGCGCAATGTCGGTCCAGGACACATGGTTGCTGACCCACAGCATCGGCTGCTTGGGCAACTCGCCCAGGACGGTCACGCGAAAGGGCAGGGCGTTGCTCAGGCGCGCCATGAAAAACCGCGACCAGCGCTGCCGGCGCACCATCGAATGGGCCAGGCCCAGCCGCTCGAACACCCCGAACACGCTGGCCATGCACAGGCCCAGCGCCACCACCAGCAGCACCCGCGCGATCCGCGCGTACACCCGCAGGCGGCCCATCACACGGCCGCCTTGAAGTGCTTGGCGTAGCGCGGGCAGAGCTCGTCGCGCTTGAGCAGGATGAACACGTCGGCCACCTGGAAGTCTTCGTCCCAGCAGGGCTCGCCGCAGATCTTCGCGCCCAGGCGCATGTAGGCCTTGAGCAGCGGCGGCATTTCGGCGATCACGTTGGACGGGATGTCCAGCGACGGCAGCGGATTCTTCGGTTCGGCGCGCAGGTGTTCGGTGCACAGGTAGCGTTCGCGCAGGCGCTGCATGATCGCGTGGGCCTGCACGCCGCCGTCCTGCATCGGGATGCTGGCGCAGCCCATCAGGTAGCTGTAGCCGCCCTGGTTCAGCACTTCGGCCAGTTCGCCCCAGAGCACGGCGATGGTGCCGCCGTTGCGGTAGGCCGGATCGACGCAGGTGCGGCCGATCTCCAGGATCGGGCCCTGCAGGCCGGCGAGGCCGTGCAGGCTGAATTCCTCTTCGCTGTAGAAGCGGCCCAGGCTGCTGGCGGCAGTGTGGTCGAGCAGGCGGGTGGTCGCCACCAGGCGACCGGTGTTCAGGTCACGCACGCCGATGTGGCTGCAGTGGACATCATAGTCATCCATGTCCAGACCCAGCTCCGCGCCCTTCAGCTTGGCGTTGAACTCGCCGCTGAACACGTTGAAGCGCAAGGCCTGGGCTTGCTGCAGAGCCTCGGCGCCGATCAGGCGTTCGGCTTGCAGGCGGCGTTCATTGCCGGTGTCGCTGATGCGGGCGATCTGAGTCATGTGAATCTCCGTACGGGCCGTTCACCCGTCAAGGGTTGCAGCCGATCGACTTTCTTTATGCCGCCGTGTTGGGCAAAGTCAGGCTATGTAGCCCCGGTGTCATCGCCATGAATGTTTGGTGATGCTTGTATGACAGCCCTCAAGGAGCCTCCTATGCCCTGGCCGACCCTGCTCGAATGCCGTGAACGAATGCCCGCCGTCCCTGACCTGAGGGAAGGTTTCGCGATGCTGCTGCATCAGTTGGGCACCGTGACCCCGTTCGAACTGGCGGTGGCCGGCGGGCGGCGGATGGCCACGCCGGGGCTGGCGTTCCTGGTGGGCTACCAGGCGGCCCTGCGCATGCTTTGGCCGAGTGCGCCGCAAAGCCTGGGCGCCCTGTGTGCGACCGAACAGCGCAGCCTGCGCCCGGCGGACATGCAGACCCGTCTCACGGACCTGCGCCTGGACGGGCGCAAGGATTTCGTCACCGCCGGCGACGCCGCCGACTGGCTGCTGGTCGCCGCGCGCAGCGAGGCGCCGGGAGAGGCGCCGAGCCTGAGCCTGGCGGTGGTCTATCCGGACGAGCCCGGTGTGCGGGTGGAAACGCTGCCGGCCCTGCCGCTGATGCCGGACATCAGCCACGGTCGCCTGCACCTGGAGAACGCGGGCTGCGAATTGCTTGCCGGGGATGGCTGGGACGCCTACGTGAAACCGTTCCGCACCCTGGAGGACATCTACGTGCTGAGCGCGATGACCGCGTGGCTGTACGGCGTCGGCCAGGACAGCGGCTGGCCGCAGGCGCTGCAACTGCGCTGGGTGGCGCTGCTGGCCGGGTGCGCGGAAGCCAGCCGGCTACCGCCGGACAGCCCGGCGGCGCATGTGGTGCTGGGCGGATTGTTCGCGCAGTTCGACGCGCTCAAGCCTGAGTTGGATCAGGCGCTTGCCCAAGGGGCGCCCGAGTGGGCGGCGATGTGGGCACGGGACCAGTCCGTCATGCAGTTGGCGGCGGGGGCACGGGCCAAGCGGCTGGCCAAGGCCTTGGCGGCGGGCTGACCGCAAGCCCTGCATTCAGCCGAACACCCTGTGGGAGCCAGCCTGCTGGTGATAGCGGTCTGTCTGACACCTCAATGCCGGATGTGCTGCCGTCATCGCCAGCAGGCTGGCTCCTACCGTGTTCTGGGGTGACCGCAGACTCTGCATCAGGCCCCGTCCATCGCCAATCTGTCATCAATGCCGGCTACCCTCGTCGGGTTCATCCCCAGAGCCCCCGCCATGTTCAAAGGCCTGTCCCTGTGTCTGCTGCTGATCAGCCTTGCGGTGCGCGCCGAGGAATGGCCGGTTCCCCCGCAAGCGACCGGCCCGGCCATCGAGGCCCTGGAGGCCTACGCCTTCCCGCCCCGCGACGACGTCACCCGCCAGGGCATCCGCACCGACGCCTTGCTGGTGATCCGCGACGGCCGATTGGTCTACGAGCGCTACGCCGGGCCGACCACCGCCGACACCCCGCACCTGACCTGGTCGATCAGCAAGAGCCTGATGGCCACGGTGCTGGGGGTGGCCTACGGCGAAGGGCGGTTGCGCCTCGAAGAACCGGCGTCGAAGTATTACCCGGCGCTGGAGCGGCACCCGACCCTCACCCTGGGCGACCTGCTGCACTGGGCGTCCGGCCTGGACTGGCAGGAAGACTACGAATACGCGCCGCTCAAGTCCTCGGTGGTGGCCATGCTCTACACCCGCGGCCATCGCGACATGGCCGCGTTCGCCGCGGGCCATGAGGCTTATGCCGCACCGGGCAAGGCCTTCCGTTATTCCAGCGGCGACAGCAACCTGCTGGCGGCGGCGCTAAAGGGCATCGTCGGTCCGCAGCGCTATGCGGACTATCCCTGGACCGCCCTGTTCGAACCGCTGGGCATCCGCCGTGCCGTGTGGGAGACCGATGCCGCCGGCACCTTCGTCGCTTCGTCCTATGTCTACCTGACCGCCCGCGATCTGGCGCGGATCGGCCTGCTGATGGCCCGGGACGGGCGCTGGGGCGAACGGCAATTGCTGCCCGCCGAGTGGATCGCCTTCAACCGCACCCCGTTCGCCGGCTACAAGGCCGGCCAGGACGAGGCCGTGCCCGGCGGCCACTGGTGGCTCAACCTTGCGGTGGACGGCGCGCCGTCGCCCTGGCCTGACGCGCCGCCCGACACGTTCGCCGCCCTCGGCCATTGGGGGCAGGCCTTGTATGTGATCCCGAGCGCGAACCTGGTGATCGTGCGCTACGGCGACGACCGTGACGGCCGCTACCGGCACAACGAACTGCTCAAGCGGGCCCTCGCGGCATTCGCCGGGACGGTGCGGCCATGAAATTGCTGGGGCGTGTGTTGCTGCTGGCGTTCGTCGCGCTGCTGGGCTGGGGCTGGCTGGAGCGCCAAGCGCTGTGGGCGTTCCCGGACATCATCAGCGCCTACACCGCCAAGGAATACTGCTCGTGCCGGTACGTGATGAACAATGACGCCGCGTACTGTCGCGGGTATGTGAAGCAATGGCTGGCCACCAGCGCCTTTGCCGACGAGCCTTTGAGCAAGACCGTCACCGTCAGTGGCCTGGGCCGCAGCAACAGCGCCCGGTGGATCGGAGAGCGCCAGGGCTGTCGCCTGGCGCCCTGATGCTGTGACTTGCGGCGGGGGCTTTGCCGGAACGGCCCGGGCCGGTTAAGGTTCGTGCAGGTTTTTCTGCCCCACGGGTCTTCAATGCTCAACCGTTCTCTCTGCACCGCCGCCGGCCTGCTGCTGGCCGCGGCCGCCCTGCCGGCCCAGGCCAACTGGTACCTGGACGGCGAATCCTCGCGGCTGTCGTTCGTCAGCACGAAAAACGCCAACGTCTCCGAAGTGCAGCGCTTTTTGGTACTGCACGGCAAGGTCGACCCGGACGGCCGGGCCGAGGTCGAGGTCGAGCTGGAGTCGATCAACAGCGGCATCCCGCTGCGCGACGAGCGCATGCGCAAGGAGCTGTTCCAGATCGATCAGTTCCCCGACGCCACCATCTCCACCCAGATCGACCTGCGTCCGATCAACGACCTGGCGCCCGGCGCGCAACTGGAACTGCGCCTGCCGCTGACCGTCAGCCTGCACGGCAAACAGCGCGAATACCCCGCCGAACTGCTCGCCACCCGTCTCGACGACCGGCGCTTTCAGGTAGTGACCCTGGAGCCGCTGGTGATCAACGCCGCGGACTTCGACCTGGCGCCGGGTCTGGAAACCCTGCGCAGCCTGGCCGGCCTGTCGGCCATCAGCCTGTCGGTGCCGGTGGGTGCGGTGCTGATTTTCGCGGCGCGCTGACATGCGCGGCGCGGTGTTCCCCTGGCGCGACGGCAACCGCTTCGAACTGTTGATCGACGGGCCGCAGTTCTTCCCGCGCATGCTCGACGCCATCGCCGGCGCCCGCGAGCAGATCGAGCTGGAACTGTACCTGGTGGAGGCCGGCGCCTGCGCCGAAACCGTGGTGCAGGCGCTGGTGCTGGCGGCGGAGCGGGGCGTGCGGGTGCGTTGCCTGTTCGACGATTACGGCAGCCTGGCCTTCACCCTCAACCTGCGTCAACGGCTGACCGGCGCCGGGGTCGAACTGCGTTTCTACAACCGCCTGAACTGGCGGCGCTGGGTCGGCAATTTCTATCGCGACCACCGCAAGCTGCTGCTGGTGGATCAATGCCTGGCGGTGGTCGGCGGCACCGGGGTCACCGACGAGTTCTGGACGCCGGGCCACGACACCAGCGAATGGCACGAGGTGATGGTGCAGATCACAGGCCCTCTGGTGCTCGACTGGCAACTGCTGTTCGACCGCCAGTGGATCGCCAACCGCCATCGCCGCGCGTGGCGGCCCACGGCGCATTTCGGCCTGCCGCGCCTGCCCCGGGTGCCGGACGCGGGGGAGGGCATGGGCCGGGTGGCCTATGCCGACGCCCGTCAGCACCGGGACATCCTGCAGTCGCTGTTCCGCGCGCTGAACAGCGGCCAGCGCCGCATCTGGCTGGCCACGCCGTATTTCCTGCCGACCTGGAAGATCCGCCGCTCCCTGCGCAAGGCCGCCGCCCGGGGCCTCGACGTGCGCCTGCTGCTGACCGGGCCGCGCACCGATCACCCTTCCGTGCGCTATGCCGGGCACCGCTACTACCCGCGCCTGCTCAAGGCCGGGGTGAAGATCTTCGAGTACCAGCCGTGTTTCCTGCACCTGAAGATGGTGCTGGTGGACGACTGGGTGAGCATTGGTTCGTGCAACTTCGACCACTGGAATTTGCGCTTCAATCTTGAGGCGAACCTGGAGGCGCTGGATCCGCCGTTGACGGCGGCGGTGGTGGCGAGTTTCGAGAAGGACTTCGGCCTGAGTCAGCAGGTGAGCCTGGAGGAATGGCGGCGGCGGCCGTTGTGGCGGCGCATCAAGCAGCGGCTGTGGGGGTGGGTGGACCGGTTGGTGGTCAATCTGCTGGATCGGCGCGGATAGTCGCTACACAGAAAACTTTGTGGGAGCTGCGGCGCGACGACTCGACTTGCCGCCGCTCCCACAGGTATTGCGTTGCTTTGCCTTACAGCAGTTCGAAGCTCTGCTGCGTCACGTCCTGGGAGTCCAGGCCGATCTGCACGTTGAACTTGCCGGGCTCGGCGGCGTACTTGAGCTGGGCGTTGTAGAACTTCAGGTCGTCTTCGGTGATGGTGAAGTGCACGACCTTCTGTTCGCCGGCCTTGAGCAGGATCTTCTGGAAGTTCTTCAGCTCCTTCACCGGACGGATCATCGAGCCGGTGACGTCCTGGATGTACAGCTGCACCACGGTTTCGCCGTCACGCTGGCCGGTGTTCTTCACCACGACGCTGGCGTCGAGCTTGCCGGTGGCGTTCAGGGTGGTGGAGGACAGCGCCATGTCGCTCAGGCTGAAGTCGGTGTAGCTCAGGCCGTAGCCGAACGGGAACAGGGGGCCGGTGGTGTCATCGAAGTACTGCGAGGTGTAGTTGCCCGGCTTGCCCGGCGTGAACGGCCGGCCGATGCTCAGGTGGTTGTAGTAGGTCGGGATCTGGCCCACGGAGCGCGGGAAGGTCACCGGCAGCTTGCCCGACGGGTTGTAGTCGCCGAACAGCACGTCGGCGATGGCGTTGCCGCCCTCGGTGCCGCTGAACCAGGTCTCCAGGATCGCGTCGGCCTGTTCCTTCTCTTCCAGGATCGTCAGCGGACGGCCGTTCATCAGCACCAGCACCAGCGGCTTGCCGGTGGCCTTGAGGGCGCGGATCAGTTCGCGCTGGTTTTCCGGGATGTTCAGGTCGGTGCGGCTGGAGGACTCGTGGGACATGCCGCGGGATTCGCCCACGGCGGCCACGACCACGTCGGCGTCCTTGGCGGCCTTGACCGCTTCATCGATCAGCACGTTGGCCGGACGCGGGTCATCGACCACTTCCGGCGCATCGAAGTTGAGGAAGTTGAGGTAGTCGAGCACCTTCTTGTCGCTGGTGATGTTGGCGCCGCGGGCGTAGGTCAGGTTCGACTTGTCGCCGATGACCGCGCTCATGCCGTCGAACAGGGTGACCGACTGGGCCGGACGGCCGGCGGCGGCCCAACTGCCCATCATGTCGATCGGCGCCTTGGCCAGCGGACCGACCAGGGCGACCTTGGCGGACTTCTTCAACGGCAGGGTCTGGTTGCGGTTGGTCAGCAGCACCAGGCTGCGGCGGGCCACGTCGCGGGCCTCGCTGCGGTGCAGGCGGCTGTCGGCGTAGGTGTCGGCCGGATCGTCCTCGGCCTTGCCGATGCGCAGGTACGGATCCTTGAACAGGCCCATGTCGTACTTGGCCGCGAGCACTTCGCGCACGGCGTTGTCGATGTCCTTCTGCTCGATCTCGCCGGACTTGAGCAGCCCCGGCAGCTCCTTGCCGTAGAGGGTGTCGTTCATGCTCATGTCGATGCCGGCCTTGATCGCCAGCTTCGCCGCCTCGCGGCCGTCACGGGCCACGCCGTGCTTGATCAGCTCGAAGATCGCGCCGTGGTCGCTGACCGCCAGGCCCTTGAAGCCCCAGTCCTTGCGCAGCAGGTCGTTCATCAGCCAGGTGTTGGCGGTGGCCGGGATGCCGTTGACCGAGTTCAGCGCCACCATCACGCCGCCGGCGCCGGCGTCGATGGCCGCGCGGTACGGCGGCAGGTAGTCCTGGTACATCTTCACCGGGCTCATGTCCACGGTGTTGTAGTCGCGGCCGCCCTCGACCGCGCCGTACAGGGCGAAGTGCTTGACGCTGGCCATGATGCTGTCCGCCGCGCTCGGCGAGTCGCCCTGGTAGGCCTTGACCATCACCTTGGCGATGCGCGAGGTCAGGTAGGTGTCTTCGCCGAAGCCTTCGGAGCTGCGGCCCCAGCGCGGGTCGCGGGAGATGTCGACCATCGGCGCGAAGGTGATGTCGAGGCTGTCGGCCGCCGCCTCGTTGGCCGCCACGCGGCCGGAGCGGCCGATGGCGTCCATGTCCCAGCTGGAGGCCAGGGCCAGGGGAATCGGGAAAATCGTACGGTGGCCGTGGATCACGTCGTACGCGAAAAACATCGGGATCTTCAGTCGGCTGCGCATCGCGGCGTCCTGCATCGGACGGTTTTCCGGACGGGTGATCGAGTTGAAGGTGCCGCCGATGTTGCCGGCGGCGATCTCCTTGCGGATCAGCTCACGGGGCATTTCCGGACCGATGCTGATCAGGCGCAGCTGGCCGATCTTCTCGTCGAGGGTCATTTGCTTCATCAGGTTGCTGATGAACGCGTCCTTGTTTTCCAGAGGGATCTGGGTCGTGGCGGCCAATGCCTGATGACTGGCCAGGCTGACGAACAGGCCCAGCAAACACAGCTTCTTCATGAATGGTTTTCTCAAGGGCCTAAACGGCAATGCGATGCCGGCCAGCCAAAATTTAGGGAGCGACTATTGTTGTTCGGGTGCTGATTGAAAAAACGACAGCCGAAAAAACGTCGCCGGTGTTCGGCGACGCGATCGCGCAGGGCCTCTTTGTAGCCCATCGGCCTGCGGCAATCCAGTGGTGCGGGCGATTATGCCCCAAGAGCCCGCCGAGAATGTTTCGCGATCGCCTTTTAATGGAATGCGCCAGGGAGCACCCGTGCGATGAATGTCAGTCCCGCCCACCGTTCGCGTTTGCAGGTCGCCACCTTGCTGGTGCTGGCCACGCTGTTGACCGCCTGCGGCATCAACAACATCCCGACCCTCGACGAACAGGCCAAGGCCGCCTGGGGCCAGGTGCAGAACCAGTACCAGCGGCGCGCCGACCTGATCCCCAACCTGGTGGAGACAGTGAAGGGCTACGCCAAGCATGAGGAAGCGACCCTGACCGCCGTGGTCGAGGCGCGGGCCAAGGCCACCTCGATCCAGGTCGACGCCAACACCCTTGACGATCCGCAGAAGCTCAAGCAGTTCCAGCAGGCCCAGGATCAGCTCAGCGGGGCCTTGAGCCGGCTGATGGTGGTGTCCGAACGCTACCCGGACCTTAAGGCCAACCAGAATTTCCTCGCCTTGCAGTCCCAGCTCGAAGGCACGGAGAACCGCATCAGCGTGGCCCGGCGCGACTTCATCCTGGCGGTGCAGAAGTACAACACCGAGATCCGCACCTTCCCCGGCCTGCTCTGGCACAAGGTGATGTACAGCGACCTGCCGGTGCGCGAGACCTTCGAGGCCACCAGCCCCGGCGCGGACAAGGCGCCGGAAGTGAAGTTCTGATCCGGGGCCGGCCATGCGCATGCTGAAGGCGGGTCTGGCGCTGACGCTGTGGCTGTTGGCCGGCAGCGCGTTGGCCGAACTTTCGTTCCCGGCCCTGACTGGGCGGGTGGTGGATCAGGCGCAGATGATCGAGCCGTCGGTGCGCGCCCAGTTGAGCCAGCAGCTGCAGGCCCACGAGCAGGCCACCGGCGAGCAGGTGGTCGTGGTCACGCTGCCGGACCTGCAGGGCGACACCATCGAAGACTTCGGCGTCCAGCTCGGCCGGCACTGGGGCATCGGCCAGAAAGACAAGAACAACGGCGCGCTGCTGATCGTCGCCCGCGCCGAGCGCAAGTTGCGCATCGAGGTCGGCTACGGGCTGGAGGATCGGCTGACCGACGCCCAGGGTTCGGTGATCATCCATCAGGTCATCACGCCGGCCTTCAAGGCCGGCAACTTCAGCAAGGGCATCAGCGACGGCGTGGCGGCGATGCTGGTGGTGCTGGGCGGCAATCCGCTGGACGAACCGTCGACGGTGTACGAACCGGCCGGGGATCCGGCGGACGATTTCGTCTCCCGCCATCCGACCCTGTTCGTGTTTCTCGTCATGTTGTTCATCCTGACTGTCTTTGTCTGCCAGATGCTCGGTATCCTTCCCGCCGGCCGGGGCGGTTCCGGGGGATCGGGCGGCGGTTTCGGCGGTGGCGGCTTCGGTGGCGGCGGGGGCGGAGGCTTCAGCGGCGGCGGGGGCAGTTTCGGCGGCGGCGGATCGTCCGGCGGCTGGTGACACAACAATAAGACTGGGCATTTCACGACATGGCACTACTGACCGAACACGAACAACGCAAGGTCGCCGAGGCGATCGCCCGGGTCGAGCGCGAGACCGACGCCGAACTGGTGACGGTGCTGGCCGCCCGCGCCGACGACTACGCCTACGTCCCGCTGCTGTGGGCCAGCCTGCTGGCGCTGGTGCTGCCGGGCGTCGTGCATTACTTCACCGGCTGGCTGACCCTGCGCAGCCTGCTTGTGGTGCAGTGGGGCGTGTTCATCGTGCTGTGCCTGGTGTTCCGCCTGCCCAAGGTCACCACCCACCTGGTGCCGCGCCGGGTACGCCACTGGCGGGCGTCGAACCTGGCGCGCCGGCAGTTCCTGGAGCAGAACCTGCACCACACGGTGGGCGGCACCGGGATGCTGATCTTCGTCTGCGAGGCCGAGCGCTATGTGGAGATCCTGGTGGACGAAGGCATCTCTCGCCGGCTGGACAACCGCAGTTGGGATGCGATCGTCGCAGCGTTCACCGAGCAGGTGCGCCAGGGGCAGACATTGCAGGGATTCGTCGCGTGCATCGAGGCCTGCGGCGAATTGCTCAAGGTGCATGTGCCGGTGACCCAGGTGCGCAACGAGTTGCCGAACCGCCTGGTGGTGCTGGGGTAGGCCAAAAGAACGCCGTTGGGCAAATAACTGCGTGTCCCCGGCGCCCATCCCCCCTAAACTGTGCGCCATTTCCGATTTGCCCCGTCCGAGGCCGTTTTCCGCATGTCCGTCACCGCCGCTTCCGCCCCCGATCAGCACGCCAGGTTCATCGGCCTGCTGCAAACCAGCCTCGATCAGAACGGTTTCATCAAACTGGTGCTGGCCCGGTACGTCGGCGACGAGGCGGACCTGCAGCGGGTCATCGTCAAGCCGGTGACGGTCAAGGGCCAGCCGAGCCTGTCCTTCGTCTACCGCTACAAGACCCGCGACATCACCAAGAACCTGGCCCTGGCCGACGGCGTGGCGGCGGTCGCCGGTCTGCTGCCCGAGGCGTTCAGGAACGCGCACCTGCTGACGCTGACCGACGAGGCCCAGCTCGAATACAGCAAGAAGGGCAAGCCTTCGCTGTTCATGAGCAAGCCCCAGCAACTGCGCGAAGTTCCGACCGCCGGCCACAACCGCGAGAAGCACCGCTTCCTCGAACTGAACCGGCCGTTCCTCAAGGACCTGGGCGTGACCAACGCCCAGGGCGAGCTGATCCCGGCGATGTCGCGCAAGTGGAAGCAGATCAACAAGTTCATCGAAGTGTTCAGCCATGCGCTGACCTCGTCGCCGCTGGCGCTGGACAAACCGGTACGGGTGGCGGACTTCGGTTCGGGCAAGGGCTACCTGACCTTCGCCATCCATGACTACCTGCGCAACACCCTCAAGGCCGAGGGCGAGGTCACCGGCGTCGAGCTGCGCCAAGAGATGGTCGACCTGTGCAACGCCGCCGCGCAGAAGCTGGAGCACCCGGGGCTGGCGTTCAAGTGCGGCGACGTGCGCAGCGTGGCGCCGAGCGAGCTGGACGTGATGATCGCCCTGCATGCCTGCGACATCGCCACCGATTACGCGATCCACACCGGCATCCGCTCCGGGGCGTCGATCATCCTGTGCTCGCCGTGCTGCCACAAGCAGATCCGCCTGCAGATCCAGAGCCCGGCGCTGCTCAAGCCGATGCTGCAATACGGCCTGCACCTGGGACAGCAGGCGGAAATGGTCACCGACAGCCTGCGCGCGCTGTTCCTGGAGGCCTGCGGCTACGAGACCAAGGTGTTCGAATTCATTTCGCTGGAGCACACCAACAAGAACAAGATGATCCTGGCGGTCAAGCGCGCCGAACCGGCGGACCCGGCCCGGCTGCTGGAGAAGATCCAGGAACTGAAGGCGTTCTACCACATCAGCGAACACTGCCTGGAAACCCTGCTGCGCGCCGACGGCTACCTGGCCTGACCTGAGTTTTGGGGGCCTGGGCTGACGTCATCGCCAGCAGGCTGGCTCCCACAGGGTTCTCGGTTGAATGCCGAAACGGCGGCCACTGCAAAACAATGTGGGAGCCAGCCTGCTGGCGATGGGGTCAGTCAAATCACCGCCGGCCAAAACCTAGGCAGTGGCCCCCACCTTCGATTGCACCGCCGTCTTGCGCCCGAGCATCACCGTCGCGATCACCCCGCAGGCGAACACCCAGGTGACCGGTTCCACGTGCTCGCCGAAGAACAGCGCCGAAAACGCGATGGTGAAGAAGATCTGCAGCAGTTGGATCTGGCTGACCCGGGCGATGCCGCCCATGGCCAGGCCGGCGTACCAGGCGAAGAAGCCGATGAACTGCGAGAACAGCGCGACGTAGCCGAACGCCCACCAGGTCTTGGCCGACACCGCGCCCTGATGCTGCAGCGCCAGGTACAGCACCGGGCCGACCAGCAGCGGCGTCGACAGCACCAGCGCCCAGCAGATCACCTGCCAGCCGCCCATCTCCTTGGCCAACCGGCCGCCCTCGGCGTAGCCCAGTCCGCCCACCGCGATGGCGGCGAGCATCAGCAGGTCGCCGGCCTGAATGCTGCCGGCGCCGCTGAGCAGCGCGTAGCCGAGCACCAGCGCACTGCCCAGGGCCGCGCAGGCCCAGAAGGCCTTCGACGGCCGCTCGTGGGACAGCCACGCGGCGTACAGCGCCACGCACAGCGGCTGCAGGCCGTTGACCAGCGCGCCATGGGACGCCGGCAAGGTCTGCATGGCCCAGGCCGACAGCACCGGAAAGCCCAGGATCACGCCGGCGATCACCAGGCTCAGGCCTTTGACCTGACGCCAGGTCGGCCACTTTTCCCGTCGCCACAACAGCAGCAACGCCGCCGGGGCCGCCGCGAACAAGGCGCGGCCCAGGCCGTTGAGCAGCGGGTGCAGTTCCTGCACCACGATCCGGGTGAAGGGCAGGGTGAGGCTGAAGATCACAACCCCGAGCAGGCCCAGGGCCATGCCGGTGTTTTCGCGGGAGGACATGTTGGCGACCGGTTAGGAAGGTGGCAGGGAGGTGGGTTCATCTAGCCACAAACCGCCGGGTTTGGCGCTTACAGCTGGCGGCAGAATGGTCGGTACAGTTCGGCTGCAGGCCACATATCCGCAGAGGCGGCGGATCCGGTCTACCTTGTAGGTTCCTGTGCATTTACCTGAGGAGTCCGGGCCATGGCCGCAAAGAAAATCCTGATGCTGGTCGGCGACTACGTCGAAGACTATGAAGTGATGGTGCCGTTCCAGGCCCTGCAGATGGTCGGTCACACCGTGCATGCCGTGTGTCCGGACAAGGCGGCGGGCAAGACGGTGCGCACGGCGATCCATGATTTCGAAGGCGACCAGACCTACAGCGAGAAACCCGGTCACCTGTTCGCCCTGAACTTCGATTTCGCCAAGGTCCAGGCCAAGGACTACGACGCCTTGCTGATCCCCGGCGGCCGTGCGCCGGAATACCTGCGGCTGAACGAGAAGGTGCTGGAACTGGTGCGCGCCTTCGACCAGGCCGGCAAGCCGATCGCGGCGGTGTGCCACGGGGCGCAGCTGCTGGCGGCGGCGGGCGTTCTGGAGGGGCGCGAGTGCAGCGCCTACCCGGCCTGTGCGCCGGAGGTGCGTCTGGCCGGCGGCACCTACATCGACATCCCGGTGACCGAGGGCCATGTCCAGGGCAACCTGGCCACCGCCCCGGCCTGGCCGGCGCATCCGCACTGGCTGGCCGGTTTCCTCGGGTTGCTGGGCACCCGGATCACCCTGTAGCCGACGGGCCTCGTCCTTGCGGTAGCCAGCAGGCCGGCGCCCGCAAGGGCGCCGCCGGAGCGGGTCAGAAGAACCGCGTCACGCTCACCTTGGCGTTGCGCCCCTGGCTGTAGGCGCGGTCACCGCTGAGGGCCGGGCGATAGTCTTCGTTGAACAGGTTGTCGACCGTCAGGTTCACCTCGGTGCCCTTGAGGTAAGGCTGCTGCGGTTTCCAGTTGGCGAACAGGCCCTGCACGTTGTAGCGGTCGTTGTCGTACTGGTCGTAGAACACATCGCCCACGGTGTTCTTGCCGGAGCCGTACTTGTCGCTCGGCAGGCGGTCGGTCTGGCGCACGAACTCGCCCTGCCAGCCGACCTGGGCGTCCCAGGACGGGATCTTCACGCCGAGCACCGCCACCCACTTGGCCGGCGGAATGTCCCGGGCCCAGACGTCCGGCCCCCACGGGTTGGTGTAGGCCCCCTCGTGCTTGCCGGTCATCCACGAATAGGACAGCGAGCCGAACAGGTACGTCGAGTCATAGAAGCTCTCGACCTCGAAGCCCTTGATGGTCACCCCGCCGATGTTGCGGTAGTTGCCCATCGGGCCCATGCCTTTGCAGTCGGTGGAGATGCTGCCGCCCTTGATCGCCTGGTTCTCGCAGCCGATGCCGGTGGCCTTGAAGATCTCGTCGTCGATCTTGTTGCGGAACAGGGTGGTGCGCACCTGCACGTTGTCGTGGTCGGTGAACACGCCGGCGAAATGGCTGATGTTGCCGGCGCGCCAGCCGGTGATGCGTTCCGGGTCGAGGTCGACGCTGGTGGCGGTGCGGCTGCCCAGGCCCTGGACTTCGTACTGTTCGTCGATCACCGGCGCGCGCCAGGTCTTGCTGTAGTCGACGAAGAAGCCGACGTCCGGGGTCATCCGCCAGAAGGCCGACAGGCGCGGCGACCAGCCGGTGTAGGTGCGGTCGCTGTAGTCATGGCCGAAGGCCGGATCCGGGTTGTTGTAGTACGGCGCTTCGTTGGCTTCGCCGCGGTTGCGCACATGGTCGTAGCGCAGGGACGGGGTCAGGGTGAAGTCGCCCAGGGTGATGGCGTCCTGGAAGTAGACGCTGTTGGTGTCGACCTTGCCCTGTGGCATGAAGCTGGGCTGGAAGCGGCCGCCGTTGTACTTGGGCACCTCGTAGGCCTTGCCCGGCATCCACATTTCGGTGTCGCGGCTGTGGCGGCGCAGTTGCACGCCGGTGGTGAACGCATGGGCCAGCGGGCCGGTCTCGAACAGGCTGACGTTGCTGGCCTCGACGATGCGGTCCTTGTAGGCGGTGTCCATCTTGCGTCCGCCGGTGGAGGTCTGGAAGAACGCCGTGGCGTCGCGTTCATCGGTCTGGTCGGTGTTGGACTCCGAGTAGCTGAGCTTGAAGTCGATCAGGCGGTTGTCCAGCGGCTGGTACTGGTACTTGGCCGACCAGGTGGTGTCGACGGTTTCGCGGTTGGCCAGGAAGCGCTTGAGCGCCTTGTCGTAGCCGTACTGCTTGATGTTGGACCAGGTCGGCGGCGTCGGGTAGCTGGCGGACGAGAACGGAGTCCAGCGCTCGCTTTGCGAACGCGAGTAGGACAGCCCCACGCTGTGCTCGTCGTCCAGGTGCAGGTTGAACTTGAGCAGTTGGCCGTCCAGGTCCTGGGCGCTGTTGGGCAGGCGCTTGGGGTTGATCGGGTACTGGTTGTCCGGGTCGGGCGGGGTGCCGGCCAGCTTCATGTCGCCGCCGTCGCGCCGGGTCAGGTACACCAGCGCGTCGGCGCGGCCGTCCTCGGTGCGGCCGAACGCGGCGCCGCTGTAGGTCTGCTGATGGTCGTTGCTGGCGTAGCCGTACTTGACCATCGCGCCGCTGTTGCGACCTTCCTGCAGCAGGTCTGGCGCGTCCTTGGTTTCCATGTGGACGGTGCCGCCGAAGCCGCCGTTGCCGGTGAGCACCGAGTGCGGGCCCTTTTCCACCTCGATGCGTTTGATCAGTTCCGGCTCGATGAAAATCGTGCCCTGCTGATAGCGCTCGAAGCCGCTCTTGGTGGCGCCGTCGACGGTCAGCGGCACGTCCTCGGCGTCGCCCAGGCCCCAGATGTTGATGGTCTGGCCGCCGGGTTTCATCGACCCGCCCATGCTCACGCCCGGCAGGGTGGCGAGCAGGCTGGGGATGTTGGCGGGCTGGCGGCGGTCGATGTCGGCCTGGGTCAGGGTCGAGCGGCCAACCGTGCCGGAATCGACCTCGGTGCCGCTGCCGATCACGCTCAGGGCATCGAGCTGGATCCCGTCGCCGCTGCTGGCCACGGGTTCTTGAGGGCGCACCACATAGGTCTGGTTGACCTTGATCAGGCCGAACGGGCTGTTTTCCAGCAATTGCCGGATGGCGGCTTCCGCGCTGTATTCGCCGTCGAGGGCCGGGGCCTTGAGGTCGCGCAGCTGCGCTTCATCGAACAGCAACTGGATCCCGGCCTGCTGCGCGATCTGGCTCAGCGAGGCGGCCAGCGGCTGCGCCGGCAGATGCAGGCTGAGGTTGTTGGCATGGGCCTGAACGCTGAACGCCAGGCAGGCGGCGAGCAGGGTCGGTCGAAGGCAGGTGAGCGGGTACGGCGAAAGCACGCGAAACATGGAATCCCCCAAAGCGGCAAAAGGGCCGGAAAGGCCTGCGTTCGGAACGCAGACCGGAGGAAGACGGGACAGGCGAAAAAAACCTCACATGCGAATGCAAAATATTCTCATGTGAGATGCCGTCAGCGGTTTTCCAGGCGGATGCGGCCGTCGGTCAGTGGCACGGCCTTCACCGGAATCAAGGCGGGCAGGGCGTTGACCAGGGCGTCCGGATCCTGGGTGTCGAGATGGCCGGAGACCTTGATCTGCCCCAGTCTGGCGTTGGCCAGCAGCACAGGGTGCGGGCGGTAGAGGTTCAGCTCGTCCACCAGGCTGGCGAGCTCGCGGTTGCGGAACGACAGATGCCCGGTGCGCCAGTCGGCCACCTGGCCGTCGGCCAGGGTCTGCTGGCGCACGGCGCCGTCGGCCAGATCGACCGCGGCTTGCTGCTGCGCACCGAGCAGCAGCGGCGCCCGGTTGGCCGGCGCGAAAGCCACCTGACCGTGGGCGACGCTCACCACTACTTGCGCATCGCTGCGCCGCACATCGAAGCCGGTGCCGACCACCCGCACGGTCGCGTCGCCGGCCTGCACCCACAGCGGCCGTTCCTTGTCCGGCGCCACGTCCACATAGAACTGGCCGCGGTCGAGGATGAGCCGGCGCTGCTGGCTGTCGAACTCGATGCGCAGCTGCGTGTTGGCGTTGACCGACAACGTGCTGCCGTCCGGCAGTTCGAGGGTGCGCCTGTCCTTGGACTGCGTGGCGATCTGTTGATGAAGCACCGTGTGGGACGTGCCCAACGGCAAGGCCTGCACGGCACAGAGCAACGCCGCCGCCGTCGCCAGCGCCGGACGCCATCGGCTGGCGGGCTTTCGCGGCGCCAGGGTTGCCGGGCGGTGCAGAGGGCGCACCCCTTCCAGGTCGGCCCACAGCGCTTCGAATGCCTGATAGGCCTTGGCGTGTTCGGGCTCGCGCAGCCACCACTCGAATGCCCGGCGCGTGGCGGGGCCCGGTTGCCGGCGGTTGCGCGTGAACCAAGCGGCGGCTTGCGCGTCGACGCTCTCGCCCGCCGGGCCGACGGTCAAATCGTGAGGGAGGTTCATTGAGGCTGCTCCGTGCCGTTGTCGTGATCCAGGCGTTGCTTGCAGTGCAACAGCGCACAGGCGATGTGTTTCTCCACCATGCTCAGCGAGATGCCCATGCGCTCGGCGATCTGCGCCTGGCTCAGGCCTTCGAAGCGGTGCAGCATCAGTGCCTCGCGCCGGCGCGGCGACAGTTCGCCCAACACCGCCTTGAGCTGTTCCAGGCGCTGCTGGCGTTGCGCGGCGGCCATCGGATCCTGGCGTTCGTCGGCCACAGGCTCCGGGTCGGCCTCGTGAGCGGGCTGGATGATATGTCGCACTTTCTGCCGCCGCCAGTGGTCGCGCAGCAGATTGCGCGCCATCTGGAACAGGAACGCCCGCGGCTGCTCGACCTGGGCCCGGTCGCGGTAGTCGAGCCACTGGGTGAAGACGTCCTGGGTCATGTCCGCCGCGTCGCTGGGGTTGTCCGTGCGTTTGTGCAGGTAATGCAGGATGTCCCTGTAGAACCGGCGAAATGAATCCACCGGCAGAGGATCGGGCGTTGGGCGGGACATGGATATCCTTCTCGACGGAGCGGGGGCGCAGAAAGGCGCGAATGATATCGAGAACGATTGCTATTTGTCATGTTGGCAAACGACACCGGCCGTCCACTGGCTGAACCGCGCAAAGGGTCTTTACTGTCGGAAGTCCAATCGACGGGAGCAGGAACATGTCCGGATGGTACGAATTGAGCAAAAGCAGCAATGGTCAGTTCAGGTTCGTCCTGAAGGCCGCCAACGCCGAGATCATTTTGACCAGCGAGCTCTACACCACGCACGCGGCGGCCCAGGCCGGCATCGCGGCGGTGCAGGCGAACAGTCCGCTGGATGAGCGCTACGAGCGAAAATCGACGAAGGACGGCCACCCGTACTTCAACCTCAAGGCCGCCAATCACCAGGTCATCGGCAGCAGCGAGGCCTATTCCTCCAATGCCGCGTGCGACAAGGGCATCGCCAGCGTCAAGGCCAACGGGCCTTCGAAGACGGTCAAGGACAAGGCGCGGCCGGTTCTCTGAACCGCTGATGCGGGCTTGCCCGCGATGGCGGCCTTGAAGGTGCCGTCGCGAGCAGGCTCGCTCCTGCAGGAGCGGCGGGATCAGCGCAGGTGCTTGAGCAGCGCCTTGAGTTGCGTGCGTCCGGCCTCGCTCAGCGGGAACACCGGCAGGCGCGGATCACCGGCCTCCAGCCCGGTCTCGCGCAGGCCGGCCTTGATCGTCGCCGGCAGGCCGCCCTTGAGGATGAAGTCCAGCAGCGGCAACTGGCGGTAGAACAGCTCCCGCGCCTTGGCCAGGTCGCCCGCCAGGGTGGCGTCGTACAGGTCCAGGTTGAGCTGCGCGATCAGGTTCGGCGCCGCCGTGCACCAGCCTCGGGCCCCGGCGGCGAACGCTTCCAGGGCCAGCGGGTTGCAGCCGTTGTAGAACGGCACCCGGCCTTCGCCGAGCAGTTGCAGCTTGTGCATGCGCTGGATGTCGCCGGTGCTCTCCTTGACCATGGTCACGTTCTCCACGCCGTCGACGATGCGCAGGATCAGCTCCACCGACATGTCGGTGCCGCTGGTGGCCGGGTTGTTGTAGAGCATGATCGGCACGCCGATGCTGTCGCCGATGGCGCGGTAGTGGGCGAGGATCTCCGCTTCGCTGAGCTTCCAGTAGGAGGCCGGCAGCACCATCACCACGTCGGCGCCGTGGGCTTCGGCGAAGCGGGCGCGGCGGATGGCCTTGGCGGTGGTCAGGTCGGACACGCTGACGATGGTCGGCACCCGCTTGGCCACGTGGCGGAGGCTGAACTCGGCGACCTGGTCCCACTCGGCGTCGCTCAGGTAGGCGCCTTCGCCGGTGCTGCCCAGCGGGGCGATGGCGTGGACGCCGCTGTCGATCATCCGGTCGATGGAGCGGCCGAGGGCCGGCAGGTCGAGGCCTTCGCCGTGGGCGCCGAACGGGGTGACGGTGTAGCCGATGATGCCGTGAATGTCGGTCTTGGACATGGGGGTGACTCCGTGAAAAGGGGCTTCAGTTCAGGCAATCGGCGTGCTGGCGCAGATTCTGCCGGGCGTAGTAGTTGAAGGCGGCGGCATGGCGCTTGGGCTTGGACACCCAGTCATGGGCTTCGCGGCCCAGCGCCGGGATGATCGGCTTGACGGTGCCGGCCGCCATCGCCAGCAGTTGCAGTTTGGCGGCGCGCTCGATCAGTTGCGCGATCACGCAGGCTTCCTCGATGGTGGCGCCGGTGGACAACTGGCCGTGGTGCGACAGCAGGATCGCCCGCTTGTCGCCGAGGGCGCCGGCGATCAGCTCGCCTTCTTCGTTGCCCACCGGCACGCCCGGCCAGCCTTCGAGGAAGGCGCAGTCGTCGTACAGCGGGCACAGATCCATGTGGGAAATCTCCAGCGGCACTTCCAGCATCGACAGGGCGGCGATGTGCGTCGGGTGCGTGTGGATGATGCAGTTCACGTCCGGCCGGGCGCGGTACACCCAACTGTGGAAACGGTTGGCCGGGTTGGCCATGCCGTGGCCTTCGAGCACTTCCAGGTCTTCGTTGACCAGCAGCAGGTTGCCTGCGGTGATCTCGTCGAAACCCAGGCCCAGTTGCTGGGTCCAGTAAGTGCCGGGCTGCGGCCCGCGGGCGGTGATCTGCCCGGCGAGGCCGGCATCGTGGCCGTTCTCGAACAGGATGCGGCAGGTCAGGGCCAGCTTTTGCCGGTCTGTCCACGTATTATCCGCCAGGGTGTTCTGCATCTGCGTCAGCGCCTGCTTGACCAGCTGCTCTTTGGGTAGTGCTAATGTCTTGGCCATATCGGTGTCCTTCGGGTGGTTCAACGGACGTCGGGTTTGCTGTCGCTCCGCTGCTCGCAAGGTCGTGGGTGACTGCAAATGACACTAAAGAGGCTATATGACACTTTGTGTCATTGGCAAGGAATAATCGCCGTTTCCTTGATGGATTAATCGCTTCGCATGTCTATCCGTTTGAAATTATTGAGAAAAAAACTTGGCGTGACGTTGGAGGCCTTGGCCGAGAAGTCCGGCATGACCAAGAGTTATCTGTCGAAGGTCGAGCGCGGGCTCAACACGCCGTCGATCGCCGCCGCGCTGAAACTGGCCAAGGCGCTGAACGTGAAGGTCGAGGAACTGTTCTCCGAGGACAACGTCAGCCTCGACAGCTACAGCCTGGTGCGCAGCCACGAGCGCCAGTCGCTGGCCGCCAACGACCACAGCCACGGCTACGCGGTGCTGGCCCATCAGGTGAGCGAGCGCAGCCTGCTGCCGTTCATCATCTACCCGCCCGCCGAGTTCACCGACAAAACCTTCAAGGAACACTTGGGCGAGGAATTCCTGTTCGTCCACGAAGGCCGGGTGGAAGTGGATTTCATGACCGAACGGGTGCTGCTGGAGAAGGGCGACGCGCTGCACTTCAACGCGCAGAAGCCGCACCGGATCCGCTCGGTGGGCGAGGAGCAGGCGCAGTTGCTGGTGGTGGTGCACAGCGCCGAAGAGTGACCGGCCGGTTTGGCTGACGCCTGCATGGGCAGGCGTGCAGCACCGGTCTCCTGTGGGAGCTGGCCTGCCAGCGATGGCGTCCGATGGTCCGCCGCTAAACCTCGACCGGCACCGACAGCTTCGGATTCCCCAACGCATGGCTCTTGGCGTCGAAGAAGCGCAGTTCGGTCGCGGTTCCCTCGAACAGCCTGGCGTAATGGCGCTTCTGGTGCTGGATGAACGCGCTGCTGCGCGGGTAGACCGAGATCGCCAGAACCTTGGGCTGGGCCAGGCGCAGGGCGCGGACGATGTGCGCGTCCTGCTCGCCCAGGGCATGGCCGAACAGGCACAGGTTGTCGCTGTGCCGCTGCAACTGGTCCAGGCAGAACGACAGGTAGTCCGAACTGCGGATGGTCTTGAGCTTGTCCGCCACCGGCCCTTCGTTGACGATCAGCGGCACGTCGTCGAGGGTCTTGATCGTGTTGTTGATCGCGAACTGGCCCAGCAGCGTGCCTTCGGTCGAGGCCAGCCGGCGCGCCGTGCCGTCCTGGTTGCGCACCAGGTGCAGGCCGCCGTGCAGGTACAGCAGGCGTGGCTTGTGCGTGGCGTTCGCGCACAGGTCGAACCCGGCGTCGGGGCCGTTGAACAGGTCGTCGACGGCCTCGCCGCCGTGCTGGACCGCCCAGTGGCCGAGCAGGTCGTAGTTGGTGGTGAACACCGTGCGGTAGCGGGCCAGTTCCTCGCCCAGCGCCGCCAGGGTCGAGGCCTCGACCAGGCGCCAGGGGATGTGCACCGCGTGCACCGTGTTGATCAGCGCTTCCTTGATCGCGTAGTAGCGGTTGCGCGGCGCCGCCGAGCTGACCGCCAGGGCCTTGTTCACCCGGCTGGTGGTCTTCAGCGCGCCCAGCACCTGCTCGAAGCTGCGCGTCTGCAGGGCGTCGAAGACCGCCAGCTCGGACGCACCCAGCGGTTTCTCTTCCACCGTGCGGGCGTTCTCGAACAGCGAGTCGTAGCCGAAGTCGTCCCACACCGCGCGGCTGGCGCCGTTGCCCGTGAGCAGGCCGCCGAAGGCCACAGTGTCGCGCAGGGCGTTCCAGTCTTCGAGGCGGTCGTCGACATCCAGAAAATCGGTCATTGCAGGGCAGGTCTCAAACAAAGGGGCAGATGGGCGGCGACTTTATCACGAGCGGGCATTGAGCCAGATCAACAACGGCCGTGACCGTTCGGTCGATCCTGTGCGCATCCGCCGGATCGGAGCAACCGGTTCGCCCCCTGTCAGGAGACCCGTTCATGAGCAGCACGTTCTTCATTCCCGCCGTCAACATCATGGGCAGCGGCTGCCTGGACGACGCCATGGGCGCGATCCGCAACTACGGCCTGCGCAAGGCGCTGATCGTCACCGACGCCGGCCTGGCCAAGGCCGGCGTGGCGCAGATGATCGCCGAGAAACTGGCGATGCAGGACATCGACTCGGTGACCTTCGACGGCGCCAAGCCCAACCCGAGCATTGCCAACGTCGAGGCGGGGCTGGAGATGCTCAAGGCCGGCCGCTGCGATTTCGTGGTGTCCCTGGGCGGCGGCTCGCCCCACGACTGCGCCAAGGGCATCGCCCTGTGCGCGACCAACGGCGGGCACATCAGCGACTACGAAGGCGTCGACCGCTCCGCCAAGCCGCAGCTGCCGCTGATCGCGATCAACACCACCGCCGGCACCGCCAGCGAGATGACCCGCTTCTGCATCATCACCGACGAATCGCGCCACGTGAAAATGGCCATCGTCGACCGCAACGTCACACCGCTGCTGTCGGTCAACGACCCGGCGCTGATGGTGGCGATGCCCAAGGGCCTGACCGCCGCCACCGGCATGGACGCGCTGACCCACGCCATCGAAGCCTATGTGTCCACCGCCGCCAACCCGATCACCGACGCCTGCGCGCTCAAGGCCATGACCCTGATCAGCAACAACCTGCGCCTGGCGGTGCGCGACGGCAGCGACCTGGCGGCGCGGGAGAACATGGCCTACGCGCAGTTCCTGGCCGGCATGGCGTTCAACAATGCGTCGCTGGGCTACGTGCACGCGATGGCGCACCAGTTGGGCGGCTTCTACGATCTGCCCCACGGCGTCTGCAACGCCGTGCTGCTGCCCCATGTGCAGACGTTCAACGCGCTGGTGTGCGCCGACCGCCTCACCGACGTGGCCCACGCCATGGGCGCGGACATCCGCGGCTTCAGCCCGGAGGAGGGCGCTCAAGCGGCCATCGCCGCGATCCGCTGCCTGGCCAAGGACGTCGAGATCCCCGGTGGCCTGCGCGACCTGGGCGCCAAATGCACCGACATCCCGGTGCTCGCCGCCAACGCCCTGAAAGACGCGTGCGGCTTCACCAATCCGCGGGCGGCGGATCAGCGGCAGATCGAGGAGATTTTCCGCAACGCATTCTGAGGCGGGCACGGCGCGGGCGAACGGCGTTATGCTGCGGACTCGCCCGCGCCGTCACCGCCGAGTCTTGCATGCTGCAAAAGAGCCTGATCCGCCGCCTCGACCTGATCACCCTGCACCTGTTCGTCGCTGTCCACGAAGAGGGCACCCTGACCCGCGCCGCCGCCCGCGAGGCGATCGCCGTGTCGGCGGCGAGCAAGCGTCTGATGGAGCTGGAAGAGGCGCTGGGCATCAGCCTGTTCGTGCGCCAGGCCAAGGGCATGACCCTGACGCCGGCCGGCGAGACCTTGCTGCACCACGCCCGGCAGATGCTGTTCAACGTCGAGAAGATGGGCCTGGAGCTGGGCGAGCACAGCCATGGCGTGCGCGGCTATGTGCGGATGCTCGCCAACCTGTCGGCGATCATCCAGTTCCTGCCCGAAGACCTGCGCGACTTCTCCGGATCGCACCCGCAGATCAAGACCGACCTGGAGGAGAGGCCCAGCGCGGGCGTGATCCAGGGAGTGCTCGACGGCGTCGCGGACCTGGGCATCTGTTCCTGCGACAGCGACATCAAGGGGCTGCAGAGCGTGCTGTACCGCCGCGACCGCCTGGTGGTGGTGACGCTGCCAGAACATCCGCTGACCGCCCGCGAATCCGTCGCGTTCGCCGACACCCTGGACAACGATTACGTCGGCCTGCACGCCGCCAGCTCGATCAACATGCGCACCCACGCCGCCGCGCGCCAGGCCGGCAAAGTGCTGCGCATCCGCATTCATGTGCCGGGGTTCGACGCGGTGTGCCGGATGGTGCAGGCCAACATGGGCATCGGCATCCTGCCGCAGCGCGCCTACGAACTGTTCGGCCGGGCGTTGGGATTGCGGGCTGTGCCGTTGAGCGATGAGTGGTCGGACCGGGCACTGATCCTCGTGGCGCGGGACGAGGCGGCGCTGTCGCCGGTGAGCCGGATGCTGTTCGAGCATCTGCGCGGGCAGGGCTGAGGTTTCCATCCGGGCAAGCCGATGCAGCGGGCAATACCGCGGGAACTCGCCTGCTGGCGATGACGGGCAGAGCTGTACCGTCGTTCCCACATTCACCGAGCGTTCGCATTTGGCGAACGCCCCTTGCCGAGTGAAGGTTGGATTCATCCTTCGGCATTCCTCTAGCCTTGGCCGCAATTCCAAGAACAAGAGGTAACCTGCGATGACCGCCCCCTTGAGTGCAATCAAAGTGATCGAGATCGGCACGCTGATCGCTGCGCCTTTTGCCGCGCGGATGCTCGCCGAGTTCGGCGCCGAGGTGATCAAGATCGAAGCCATGGGACAGGGCGATCCGCTGCGCAAATGGCGCAAGCTGCACGAAGGCACGTCGCTGTGGTGGTACCTGCAATCGCGCAACAAGAAATCCCTGGCGCTGAACCTCAAGTCCACCGAGGGCATCGACCTGGTCAAGCGGTTGGCGCAGGACGCCGACGTGATCATCGAAAACCTGCGCCCCGGCGCCCTGGAGAAACTCGGGCTGGGCTGGGACGTGCTCCAGGCGCTGAACCCCAATCTCACCCTCGTGCGCATCTCCGGCTACGGCCAGACCGGCCCCTACCGTGACCGCCCGGGCTTCGGCGCCATCGGCGAGGCCATGGGCGGCATTCGCTATACCACCGGCAGCCCCGGTTCGCCGCCGGCGCGGGTCGGGGTCAGCCTGGGCGATTCGCTGGCTTCGCTGCACGCGGTGATCGGCGCGCTGATGTCGCTGCTGCGGGTCAAGACCGGGCAGGGCGGCGGTCAGGTCGTCGATGTGTCGTTGGCCGAGAGCGTATTCAACGTGATGGAAAGCCTGGTGCCGGAGTACGACATGCTCGGCCATGTCCGCGAACGCAGCGGCGGCGCCTTGCCGGGCATCGCACCGTCCAACACCTACCTCACCGGCGACGGCGCCTATGTGGTGATCGCCGGCAACAGCGACCCGATCTACCGGCGCCTGATGCAGGTGATCGGCCGTGCGGACCTGGCCGATGCCCCCGAGTTCGCCCACAACGACGGGCGGGCGGCGAAAAGCGGCGTGCTGGACGCGGCCATCACCCATTGGACCAGCAGTTTGCCGATCGACGATGTGCTGAGCGTGCTGGAGGCCGCCGAAGTGCCCGCCGGACGCATCTATTCGGTGGCCGACATCGTCGCCGACCCGCATTACCGGGCGCGGGACATGCTGCTCGACGCCGAACTGCCCGGCGGCGCTACGGTGAAGATGCCGGGCATCGTGCCCAAGCTCTCGCAGACCCCCGGCGCGGTGAACTGGTCCGGCCCGGCGCTCGGTCAGCACACTGACGCCATCCTCGCCGGGCTCGGCCTGGCGCCATCGGACATCGAACGCCTCAAAGCCCAGAAGGTGGTGCAATGATCACGGACTTTTCGCAACGCCTCATCGTCCAGGAAGTCTCGCCCCGGGACGGGCTGCAGATCGAGCCGACCTGGGTCGAGACCCAAGACAAGATCGCGCTGATCGATCAACTGTCCCTGGCCGGTTTCAGCCGCATCGAGGCCGGCTCCTTCGTCTCGCCCAACGCCGTTCCGGCCCTGCGCGACGGCGAGCAGGTGTTCAAGGGCATCCTTCGCCGGCCCGGCGTGACCTACGTTGCGCTGATTCCCAACCTCAAAGGCGCACAGCGTGCCCTGGCGGCCGGGGCGGACGAGCTGAACCTGGTGATGTCCGCCAGCCAGACCCACAACCTGGCGAACATGCGCATGAGCTGCGAAGCCTCGCTGGCGGCGTTCGCCGAGACCGTGGCGTTCGCCAGCGGCTCCGGTACGGGCCTCAACGGCAGTATCGCCACCGCGTTCGGTTGCCCGTTCGAAGGCCGGACAGACGAGGACCGGGTGCTGCGGATCGTCGACGCCTATCAGGAACTCGGCATCCGCGGCATCACCCTGGCCGACACCACCGGCATGGCCAACCCCCGGCAGGTGGACGGCTTGGTGCGGCGGGTGCTGCAACGGGTGCCGGCGGCCGACCTCACCTTGCATTTCCACAACACCCGCGGCCTGGGCCTGTGCAACGTGCTGGCGGCCTACGAGGCCGGGGCCCGGCGCTTCGATGCGGCGCTCGGCGGGCTGGGCGGCTGTCCGTTCGCGCCGGGCGCGTCGGGCAACATCTGCACCGAGGATCTGGTGAACCTCTGCGACGAGGTCGGCATTGCGACGGGCATCGACTTGCCGCTGCTGCTGAAACTGTCCCGAGGTTTGCCGGCGCTGCTGGGCCACGACATTCCCGGCCAACTGGCCAAGGCCGGGCGCAATTGCGACCTGCATCCGGTTCCCTCGTGACAGGCGCCTTGCCCTGTGTGAGCGACCCCGACTGACGCTTTCGCCAGCAGGCCGGCTCCCACAGGTTCTGCGTCCGCCCCCGGCACGGTCGGAGCCAGCCTGCTGGCGATGACGTCAGACCGGGCGCCGCAGGAGGGGGCCAAGACAGTGGCCCCTCCGTTTCAAAAAGCATTTCAACCGCCAGACAACAAAAACAATCGGACGCCCCCGGCAGTCCGCCTGGAGAATACTTATGAGCCTCAACGTCATGGAGGCGGGCGCGAGCCCGTCCGTCAATCACGATGCCGAAAAAGCCCTGGTCAGCAAGGTCGCCTGGCGCCTGATGCCGCTGATCATGGTCTGTTACCTGTTCGCCTTTTTCGACCGCATCAACATCAGCTTCGCCAAGTTCCAGCTGCAGGCCGACCTGAGCCTGAGCGACACCGCCTACGGGTTCGGCGCCGGGCTGTTCGTGGTCGGTTACGTGCTGTTCGAAGTGCCGAGCAACATGATGCTGTACAAGGTCGGCGCACGGCGCTGGATCGCCCGGATCATGATGTCCTGGGGCATTGCCACCGCGTTGATGGTGTTCGTCACCAGCGAATGGCAGTTCTACGCGCTGCGGTTTCTCATCGGTGCGATGGAGGCCGGTTTCGCCCCCGGCGTGCTGTATTACCTGACGCTGTGGTTCCCGCAGCATTTTCGCGGGCGCATCACCTCGATGCTGTTCCTGGCCTCGGCGTTCGCCGGGCTGGTGGGCGCGCCGTTTTCCGGCCTGGTGCTGGAGCACCTCGACGGCGTGCTGCAGATGCGCGGCTGGCACTGGCTGTTCCTGCTCGGTGGCGTGCCGTGCGTGGGCCTCGGCTTCCTGGTGCTGACATTGCTCAAGGACCGCATCGAGGACGCGCCCTGGCTGACGGCGGACGAAAAGAGCCTGCTCGCCAGCCGCATCGCCCAGCATGAACCACACAAGAGCGGCGGGTCGTTGCTGGCGGCGCTGAAGATCCCGGGTTTCCTGACACTGGGCCTGATCTACTTCCTGATCCAGGTCGCGTCCTACGGCCTGAACTTCTGGGCGCCGCAACTGATCCGCAGCGCCGGCACCGAAAGCCCGGTGATGATCGGCCTGCTGACTGCGGTTCCCTACATCTGCGGGGCCATCAGCATGGTGGTGATCGGCCGGCTGTCGGACGCCACCGGCGAGCGGCGCAAGTTCGTCGCCGGGCTGGTGACCGTCGGCGCCATCGGGTTCTTCAGCGCGGGGATCTTCGCCAGCCATACCACGTTCCTGATCGTCGCCCTGGGCCTGCTCGGCGCCGGCATCATCGCCTCCATCCCGAGCTTCTGGACGTTGCCGCCCAAGTTGCTGGCAGGTGCCGGCGCCGGGGCGGCGGGCGGGATCGCGGTGATCAACACGCTGGGGCAGTTCGGCGGCATCGTCAGCCCGGTGATGGTCGGACGGATCAGGGACCTGACCGGCAGCACCACCCCGGCGCTGTATGTCATCGGTGTGGCGGCACTGATCGCGGCGGCATTGCTGCTGTGGGGGTTGCCGCAGAAGCTGCGCACGCTCGATAAGGGTTGAGTCGGTGCCGTTGCCGCTGGATGGCGGCAACGGCGATGCTCACTTCGGTTGCAGCACTTCAAACGTGCGGACAAGGGCCCAGTCGGAAACATTATTGCCCTCGCGTTGTTTGGCCGAAATCGTCCCGAGGCGCATCGTTGAGGCTTTTCGCCGGAGCGGCGCTGAACTGCATCAGCGCCACGCCGGCGATCAGCAGCAGGGCGGCCACCGCTCGTGCCGGCGTCACCTGCCGTTGGACGAGACCGAACAGCCCGAAGTGATCGAGCATCATCGACGAAACCACCTGCCCGGCCAGCGCCAGGGCCACAAAACCCGAGGCGCCGAGCCTGGGCAGCAGCACCACCGCCAGCCCGACGAAACACACCCCGAACGCCCCGCCGGTCCACATCCACAGCGGCGGCATTCCCGTCTGCGTCAGCGACGGCAGCGGCAGGCGCAGCGCGACGATCACCGGCAACAACACCAGCACGCTCACCACCAGCGACACCATCGTCGCCCACAGCGGGTGCCCCAGGCCCCGCGCCAGGTTGAAGTTCAACGCACTCTGAAACGGCACCACGGCGCCGGCGAGCGCCGCCAACAGCAACAGTCCAGCCCACTGCAAGGTTCCCATGGGTCTTTCTCCGGCAAGGTTTCGCTGGACTGTAGGGTATTCGTCGCGCAGATTTAAATTCCGTTTTGCTATTCGGAGCATGCATCGAATGAATGATCTGCGCCGCGTCGACCTCAACCTGCTGGTGATCCTCGACGCCTTGCTCATCGAGTGCCACGTGACCCGTGCCGCCGAGCGCCTGCACCTGAGCCAGCCGGCGGTCAGCCATGCGCTGGCCCGTCTGCGCGACCTCCTCGGCGATCCGCTGCTGGTGCGGGCCGGCGCCGGCCTGGCGCCCACGGCCAGGGCCCTTGAACTGGCGGCGCCGCTGGCCGAGACCCTGGCGCAGGTGCAGGCGCTGCTGGCGCCGAATGCCTTCGACCCTGCCAGCGCCCGGCGCACCTTCCGTGTCGCCATGTCCGACTACGGCGCGGCGATCATCCTGCCGGACCTGATCCGCACCCTGCGCCACGAAGCGCCGGGCATCGACCTGCAGATCTGCCACGCCAGCCGCGAAGGCATGCTCGAAGGCGTGCTCAACGGTGACATCGACGTCGCCGCCGGCGTCTTCCCCGACCTGCCCGGCGAACTGCGCTGCACGCCGTTGTTCGAAGAGCGCTACGCCTGCCTGCTCGACCGCCGAAGCCTGCCCGCCGACGGCGTGCTCGACCTGCCGACCTACCTGTCCCGTCCCCACGTCCTGCTGGAAATGCGCGGCAGCGGCACCCCGGAAATCGAACGCACCCTGACGGCCCTGCGCGAACGCCGCCGCGTCGCCGTCAGCCTGCCGCACTGGAGCGTCGCCCCGCAGTTGATCGCCGGCACCGACTTGATCCTGACTGTGGCTTCACGGGCGCTGGGCGGGATCGACCGCACATCGCTGGCCGTCGTGCCGCCGCCGTTCGAGATCGCGCCGTTCACCTTTGTGCTGGCGTGGCATGGGCGGCGGGGTGGGGATCAGGCGTTGAACTGGTTGAATCGGCGGATCGGGGAGGGGATAGTGCGCGGCTGATATTCATCAAGGAGCGGGACGTGACAGTGAAGTTGGGTTGGATCGGCTGCGTGGCGCTTAGCGGTGGGCTGATGGCAGGGACAGTGTTCGCGGACTGCGCGCCTGAACCGGTAACGGGATCGCTGGATTTTTCCGTTTGCAAGGCGTGGCCGGCCTACCCCGGTCTGACGCTCTCTGCCGTTTCAACGTTTGAGCCGGATCCGGTGTACGGCAAAAACGATCGGGTCGGAAGCTACGATTTGAGCTTGGCCGTGCTATCGACCGGTCGTTCTGAGCCGATTGCCACTTACCGTCAACCCGCTGCGTTCATGTCTGACGCCTTTGCGTTGAGTGCCGTTGATCTCGATACCGCCAGGTACAGGCTTACCCCTGAACTTCGCGCGTTTGGTGTCAGGGCCAGCTTCAAGGGCTCCTCCCGCGTCAATCCGATGGAAGAAACCTGGTTGACCCTGTATGTAAAGGAGGGTGACAAGTTGCGCCCGGTGCTGGATCGTCTCGTCGTCTCCGACTTCGGCGGTGAGTGGGACGGCAACTGTGCAGGTGAGCGTGCGGGTACGGTTCGCACCCTTGAAATCGGTCAGACCCGTTCTCACGGTTACGCCGACCTAATCGTGAAATCGGTCACCACAGGGCTTGTCGGTGAGGGCGAGCCGCAGACGTGCGAGTTGAAAACCACGACGGGCAAACCCGTCCTCACCACGCTTCGGTACGACGGGAAGTCCTATGTGCTGCCCGCAGGTTTCAAAGGCGTCTGACGGATGCCTGATACACGACTTTTTCAAGGAAGACCCATGCTGACTCCAACCCGACTTTTCATCGCCCTCGGCCTTTTGGCCATCACCGCCCAAGCCCAGGCCGCCTGCGAAACCAAGCCCTTCAACGGCCACTCCCTGTCCCGCTGCAAGATCTGGCCGGCGTTCGCGAATCAGGCGATTTCCGCCAAGTCCTCGTTCGTGCCGGATGCGGACGGCAGCCAGGACGGCGTGTTCGACCTGGAACTGTCAGTCGTCAACGCCTCCAGCCTCAAGCCGTTGGTCACCTACGTCAAACCCGGCGCCTTCAACTCCGATGCCATCAGTTTCGACGACCTCAAGATCGATACCGCCCGTTACCGCTTGGCGACGGATGTGCGGGCGTTCGGGCTGCGTTCCAGTTTCGGCCACAGCTCCCGGGCCAACCCCTACGAGAAAACCGATCTGGCGCTGTATGTCCGCGAGGGCGACAAGCTGCGGCCGGTGCTTGAGGGGCTGGTGGTCTACAAGAACAGCGGCGAGTGGATGGCCAATTGCGAAGGCGAGGGCAAGACGCTGCGCCGCACCCTTGAGGTCGGGCCGCAGACCCACCACGGGTTCTCCGACCTGATCGTGACCACCAAAGGCACGCAACTGAAGACCGTCAAGTCGGGCCAGGCGTGCGTGTCCAGCACCACGGAACTGGGCGCCACCCAAATCACCCTGAGCTACGACGGCCGGCAGTACACCGTCCCCGAAGACCTGCGAGGTTACTGAACCGATGCTCACCGGGCTCAATCATCTGACCCTTGCGGTCACCGACCTTGAGCGCAGCCTGGCGTTCTACCGTGATGTGCTGGGCCTGCGCGCCGAAGCCACCTGGGACGCCGGGGCCTACCTGTCGCTGCCGGGCCTGTGGTTGTGCCTGTCGCTGGATCCTGAGCGCAATCCCGAGCCCGCCGCCGACTACACCCATTACGCCTTCGGCCTCGACGAGGCCGATTTCCTGCCGTTCGTGCAAAGGCTCCGTGCCGCGAACGTGCGGGAATGGCGGGACAACCGCAGCGAAGGTGCGTCGTTCTACTTTCTCGACCCGGACGGCCACAAGCTCGAAGCCCATGTCGGCGACCTGGCTTCGCGGTTGGCCGCATGTCGGCAAAAGCCCTACGCGGGCATGCGTTTTTTCAACGAACCGTGAATATTCGCCGAACGCTGGGATAGACTGGCGGCCACGTTTTCCGGCGCTTGCAGGTTTTTCCATGACTTCATCGTTGCTGATGGCCGTGCTGGCCTCGGGATTCATCTACGGCATCACGCCTGGGCCTGGCGTGCTCGCGGTGTTCGGCATCGGCGCGGCCCGCGGGCGGCGGGCCGGGGCAGGGTTTCTGTGCGGGCACCTGCTGGGCGATGTGGTGTGGTGCAGCACCGCGCTGATCGCCATCGTCGGCGCCCGGGAAATCGGCAGCACGGCGTTCGACGTGCTCGGCGTGCTCAGCGGCCTGTACCTGTTCTGGCTCGGCTGGCGTGCGGTGCGGGCCCGGCGCAGCAACGGCGATCAGCCCCAGGGCGCGGCGCGCCAGCCGTTCTGGCACGGCATCCTGTTCGGCCTGACCAACCCCAAGGCCTACCCGGTGGCGGTGGCGACCTTCACCGCGCTGCTGTCGAGCCGCGCCGAGCTGCTCAACTGGTCGATGCTGCCGATGCTCATCGCCTTGAGTTTCCTGGGCGGCCTGCTGGCCTACGCTATCCTCATCGGCATCGTCGGCGCCCGTCAGGTGCGCACGCTGTATCAACGCCATGAGCTGGCGATCACCCGGCTGTGCGGGGTGATGTTCATCGGCTTCGCCGTCAACGCGCTGGTGCATGCGTTGCCGGGGCTGATGCCGAACAAGGCTTGAAACCGAACGCAAGGATGCGCAGTAGCCAGGTCAGGGACGGTTGATCAGTGCTGTATTGTCCGGACACCTACGCCGAACCATGGAAAGCCGAAACTCCGCGCCGCTGGCGAGCTACATCGATCTGTTGCTGGACGCCGTCTGCGCGGTGGATAAACAGGGCCGTTTCGTTTTTGTCAGCGCCGCCTGCGAGCAGATCCTGGGCTATCTGCCAGACGAACTGATCGGCCAGGCGATGATCGACTTCGTCCACCCGGCCGACCGCGAGCGCACCTTGGCGGCGGCCCGCGAGATCATGGGCGGCGAGCCCAAGCACAACTTCGAGAACCGCTACGTGCGCAAGGACGGCAGCGTGGTGCACATCCTGTGGTCGGCGCGCTGGTCGGAGGTCGACCAACTGCGCATCGCCGTGGCGCGGGACATCACCGAGCGCAAGCAGGCCGAGTCCCGGCAGGCGGCGCTCTATGCGATCTCCGAAGCGGCCCACGCGGCCGAAGATTTGCTGGCGCTGTTCAAGCGCATTCACCTGATCATCGGCGAGTGGCTGCCGGCGCTGAATTTTTCCGTGGCGCTGTATGACGAGCACTGCGCGCAGCTGAACTTTCCCTATCACGTCGTCGACGATGAACGTCAACCGGAGCAGCCCGGCACCGTGACCGGGCGCCTGTGCGCAGAGGTGATCCGCACCGGGCAGCCGATTCTGTTGACGCCCGACAGCGCCGACACGCCTGCGGGGTTCGAGGAACTGGTGGCCGGGCAACATGGCCCGTGCTGGCTGGGCGTGCCGCTGAACTCGAAGAACGGCACCATCGGCGCGCTGATCGTCAAGAGCTTACCCGGCGGCGAGCGCTACACCGAGCGGGACAAGGAACTGCTGCAATACGTCTGCGCGCAGATCGCCACGGCCATCGAGCGCCAGCAACTGCACGCCCGCCTGCGGCACATGGCGCAGTACGATCAGCTCACCCAACTGCCCAACCGAGAACTGCTGCGCGAGCGGCTCAAGGCCGCCCTGGCCTGTGCCCGGGAGCAGTCGGGGTACATGGCGCTGTTGTATGTCGATCTGGATCGCTTCAAACAGGTCAACGACTCGCTGGGCCATGCCGTCGGCGACATGCTCCTGCAGACCGTGGCCAACCGGCTCAAGGGCTGCGTGCGCGAGACCGACACGGTGGCGCGGATCGGCGGCGACGAGTTCATCGTGCTGCTGCACAGCGTCCACGCCGCCGACGATGCCGACGGCGTGGCGGAAAAGATCCGACACGTGCTGGTGCAACCCATGCGCCTGGACGGCCACAACCTGCACATCCAGCCGAGCATCGGCGTCGCCCGCTATCCCGAACACGGCAGCGAAGAACAGCAACTGTTCCGCCACGCCGACCAGGCCATGTACGCCGCCAAACGCTTGAACCACCGCGCCCTGGACAGTTGAACCGTGCTCGCCGTTCGTCGCGGCGCCGGCAACTTTTCTAAACCTTTGGCGGTCAGGAAATTCTCAACCTAGGCGGGCACCTGCTCGCCACGATCAACGCCAAGAGGTAGAGAATCATGCCTAATTCAAGAAACTCGAACTCGGGAAACTTCGCCAACGACCGGACCAAGGCGTCCGAGGCCGGCCGCAAAGGTGGGAAAACCACCACCACGACCGTCGACAAGGATCCGGGCAAGGCCGAAATGGGCCGCAAGCCGGCGCAGAAGTCGAAGTAGCCGTTTGATTGAGAGGCGGGGGCGCAAGCTCCCGCTTGAATGCTTCAGAGAAGGAGGGCACGACCATGAGCCGCAAGGCCAGCCGAGTCCGCGACATCAGTTTCTTCACCCTGCTGGCGCTGGGCGCCGGCAGCGCGTTCGCCCAGTCGCCCGCCGACTTCATCAACGATGCCTCGGCCAAGGGCATGGCCGACATCGAAGCCAGCCGCGTGGCGCACCAGAAGTCCGAATCCAAAGAGGTCAAGGACTACACCATCGTGGTCATCAACGACCGCACCACCGCCAACCAACACCTGGCGAAGATCGCCAAGAAACTCGACTTGCCGGTGGCGTCCCACGACGACATGGCCGACAAGGCCAAGACGCTGATGCCCGAAGCCCTGGAGGGCGAGACCTTCGACCAGGCCTACGCCGCCAGTCAGGTCAAGGCGACGGAGGAGGCCATCCAGCAGATCGAGCAGGAAGCGCAGACCACTGACGTGCCTGAGATCAAGGCCTTCGCCGCCGAGACCCTGCCCAAACTGCAGAACCACCTGGAAATGGCCAGGGCCCTGCAGGCCAGCCGCTGACGGCCACCACGCAATCCCCACGCAATCCCACTGTGGCGAGGGAGCTTGCTCCCGCGGGCCTGCGCAGCAGGCCCAAACAGTCCAGACGCCAGCTCCCTGTGGCGAGGGAGTTCGCTCCCGTTGGCCTGCGCAGCAGGCCCCTCCGTCACTCGCGCAGCAAACACCGCCACCTCAACAATCGTTCAGATCCTGCTTCGGCTTGCTCTTGTCCCCCAACCCCTCCAGGTTGAACACCTCGTTCTCACCCAGCGACCGGTAATGCTTGCGCAACGCCTCCAACTGCTTCAGGTCCAGCGACTCCAACCCGAGCATCGCGTTCTGCGCCTCCTTCGTGACCCGCAGCAACTCGTCCAGCTTCAGGTGCAGGATGTCTGTGTCGCGGTTCTGGGTGTTTTGGATCAGGAACACCATCAGGAACGTGATGATGGTGGTCGAGGTGTTGATGATCAGTTGCCAGGTGTCGTTGTAACCGAACAACGGCCCGCTCAACCCCCACAGCCCGATCAGGATCAATGCGCCCATGAACGTCTTGGGGCTGCCCGCCCACAGGGCGAGGGTCTGGGAAATCTTGGCGAATTTCATGGCGGTGATCCTATCGCGGGGGGATTGAAATTCAGACATCGGTGGTGAGATGAAAATTCTCTTGGGCCGCGTCTGTGCCCGCCCGGAAGGATTTCTGTATCGGCTGACAAACGCCGTTTGTGGAGGACACTTTCCTTGTGTCGGTTTGCGGCTAGGCTCAAGGGGTAGTCAATTTGCCAGTACGCAAATGCACGGATAGAAACCTAGCTAGGGGACACACATGGAATTCTTCGAAAAATTAGTCAGCCTTGCCGCAAAGGTTCGGTTGCAAAGCGCAGCCATCCAGACAGAGGAGGCTACGAAAAACGCGTTTGTCATGCCCTTCATCAGCACCGTGCTGGGCTACGACGTGTTCGATCCGACAGAAGTGATGCCAGAGTTTGTCTGCGACATTGGTACGAAGAAGGGAGAGAAAATCGACTACGCCATCATGAAAGAAGGTGAGGTTCAGATTCTCATCGAATGCAAGAAAATAGGAGAGCCACTGCATATCAATCATGCTTCCCAATTGTTTCGATATTTTCATGTCACCAGTGCCCGTATTTCCATTCTTACCAATGGTCAGATCTACAAGTTCTTCACGGATCTTGATGCACCCAACAAGATGGATGAGAAGCCATTCCTCGAGTTGGATTTGCTGGATATCGATGAGTATTCGGTTCCGGAACTGATCAAGCTTACCAAGTCTGCTTTCGACGTCGACTCGATCATCAATGCAGCCGGTGAACTGAAGTATGTCAGTCAGATCAAGAAGGTTATTGCTTCACAAGTCAGTCAGCCGGATGACGATTTTGTAAAAGTTTTCGCATCCCGTGTTTACGATGGTGTGATTACACAAAAAGTGCGGGATCAGTTCTTCGAACTGACGAAAAAGGCAGTGGGGCAGTTTCTCAACGATCAAATCAACGATCGACTCAAATCTGCCATGAGCGGTGCTCTTCAACCGACATTGGCATCCATCCCGACGGCATCAAACGGCGCGGATCCTGCTGAACCTAGGGAGGATTCGGATGACAAAATTCTGACCACATTAGAGGAACTGGAGGGGTACCACATTGTTCGTGCGGTCGTACGTTCAGTCGTCGATGCCAAACGTATTGTCCAGCGTGATACTCAGAGTTATTTCGGGATCCTGTTGGACGACAACAACCGTAAGCCGATCTGTCGCCTGCATTTCAATCGTTCACAGAAATACATTGGGATCTTTGACGAAGAGAAAAATGAAACACGTCACCCCATAAACTCGGTGGACGATATTTACGAGTATTCGGATCATCTCAAAAAAACGGTGGGCTACTACAAGTGATTCAGTTCACAAGAAGACCGGCCTACATGGCCGGTTCTTTGTGGGAGTCAATCAGCTGGATATCACCCTGTGGTCGATTGCTGGCGTTCAATGCGGCGAGAGCAGGCTGGCATTCCCCAGACACGGATTGCAACGTGTCGCTCTGGAGCTGAGCGCAAGGGAGGCGGTATCGTAGCGAACCGCTGCAATGCCCACCGACAGGAGTACGCAATGAGTTGGTCCGCCAAGCAATACGTCGCTTTTGAAGATGAACGCACCCGTCCGGCCCGTGACCTGCTGGCGGCGATCCCCACGCCGGAGGCGCGCACGGTGGTCGACATCGGTTGCGGCCCCGGCAATTCCACCGAGCTGCTGGTGCCGCGCTTCCCGGGGGCGCAGGTGCGCGGGCTGGACAGTTCGCCGGACATGATCGAGGCCGCGCGCAAGCGCCTGCCGCAGTTGCGGTTCGATGTGTCGGACATCGATGCGTGGGCCGATGAGGACCCGTTCGATGTGATCTTCGCCAACGCGGTGTTGCAGTGGGTGCCCGACCACGCGACGCTGCTGCCGGCGCTGGCGGGCAAGCTTGCGCCCGGCGGCAGCCTGGCGATCCAGATGCCGGACAACCTCAACGAACCCTCCCACCGGCTGATGCGCGAAGTCGCCGCCAACGGGCCGTGGGCCGGCAAACTGGCGGGCGCCGCCGGGCAGCGCACCGAAATGGCGGATGCCAGCGGTTACTTCTCGATGCTGCGGCCGCACTGTTCACGGGTCGATGTGTGGCGTACCACCTATCACCATCCGTTGCCGGGCGGGGCGGCGGGGGTGGTGGAGTGGTTCAAGGGCAGCGGCCTGATTCCGTTCCTCAACCCCCTCACGGAAGCGGAGCGGGCGCAGTACCTGGAGCAGTATCTGGCGGCCGTGGCCCAGGCTTATCCGGCGTTGCCTGACGGTTCGGTGCTGCTGCCGTTCCCGCGGCTGTTCATCGTCGCGACGCGCTGAGCAAGCGGTGGTGGGCGCCCTCGGGCGCCGGGCGGGAGCTCTCTGCAGGCGATGGTTTGATCCGGGATGTTTAATCCCTGTTCATGATTTGCTGAACCTTCCCACATGGTTTTCAGGTTGTCCGTCGGAAGTCGGCTCTTTAGCCTGAGTGGGTCGCTGACGAATCAGCGGCCGGGATTGGAACCCCGAGGATAATTGGAAGAAAAAGCACCTTTCGTGACGTATGCTTGCGCACCTTTTGTGTGAGCACTCCGTTATGGCGGCTGTGCGCGGGAGACCTTCGGGTCTGCCGGGTTTTCCGTTTCCCCGGGTTCCAACCTGCGCACAGCTGCCACCCTTCGCGTGGAACCGAATGGTCAGCTATCACGTAATAAACGGGATAACACCATGAAAAAACCAACACCGAACCCGCCCGAAATCCCCACCGATCCAACTTCCCCCTACACCTCGATCGACTCGCGAAAACTTCACGAAGCCGCAGAACGCGCGCTCGACCATTACCTGAATCCGGCCGCCGGGATCATGGCCACGTCCCTTGACGCCGAACCCATGTACCTCCCCAACCCCGTCTACGACACCGAATCCCTGCTGGCCAACGCTAGCGAGAACCTCGGCTCTGCCTCGGAAATGCTCAACAACTTCGCCGCCGTGCTGGACGCCGGCCACCGCCGCACCGCGCTGGGCATTGCGCAACTGGTGGCGCTGGGGGAAGCGGCGGTGAACCAGGCGTTGGATAACGTCGAACCGAAGGGGTGACGGCCCGTTGGGCAGGCACAAAAAAACCGGTCATCGCGACCGGTTTTTCTCTTTCAGTTGCCGCTCTGCTGCAGCACCTTCAGCGCCGCCGACGCCAGAAACCCCGAGCGGCTCTTCTCCTCGGGATGATGCAGCACGTACTCATCGATCCGGTTGAGCAGGTACCCCGGCAGCGTGATGTTGAGTTTCTGGGCCTTGCCCAGGTACTTGGTCACATCGATGTCCACGACCGCCCAGGTGCAGCCCGCGTACTTGGGATTGGCGGCGTGCAGCGTGACCTTGTTGGCCGGCGGGATGGGCGAACCGTCCTCCGCCAGAATTTCGAAATGGCCTTCAATGGCTTCACGGGCCATGGCCATCGCATCGTCCAGGTCGTCGCCGGCGGAGAAGCACCCCGGAATGTCCGGCACTTCCACGCCCCAAGCCTGTTCGTCATCGCCCACCGAAATCGCGATCGGGTAAAGCATGTTCGTTGTCCTCCATGGCGACTGGCCTTGCGGGTCAAAGCAGCGCCTGTTGCAGAATGCTGATGGCCGTCTTCTTGAGCAGATCCTTCTTCGGATGCGGCACCGTCACCAGCCCGGGTTTGGTCGGGTGCTTGAAGTGATGATGGCTGCCGCGGACCCGCACCAGATACCAACCGTCCGCGACGAGTTGGCCGATTAGAAAACGGCTGTTCACAACACCTCCTTGTGGTGTGCTTGGTGGTTACTATACCTACGGGTTTTTTATGATCAACACCATAACCACCAGGCGGTGGCTCGCTCAGTGACAAACGGTGGCGTCGATCAGTCTAGGCAGCGGTGAAACCGAGGCGAGAGGAGTGTGTTGCATGCCGTTGCGATCGGATGCCCGCCCACGAAACAGAGAATTCCAGACACAAAAAACCGGCCTTATAGGCCGGTTTTTTTACATCCCCGTTCGCTTGCTGGCGACGCTGGCCTCAGCGAAGCAGGGCAATGTTTTCGTCGATCCGATCCTGAATGACCTGCAGCGTGTCCCGGGTGATCACACCGGGGTATCCATGCTCGGCCATGGCCGCGAACTGGCTGGCCACGTTGCACATCCGGTCAATGATGTCGCCTGCCGCGCCTGCCGGGATCTCGGCTTCCTCAGCGAGCCTGAGCAGGGATTTCCGGTCGATCTCCAGTGCCTCGCCCATCACATCCATTTGATGGTATCCGCCGGGGCCTTCGCAGAAGGTCACGTCGTAGGCCGGTGCCAATGTCCATTGACCCGAAGGTGACATCAGGTAGGCAAAGTTCTTGGGGTGATCGTCCCGGTTGTTGAACACAACGTTGAAGGCTGCACGTTCGAACGCCAGCGCCTTTTCCCGAATGTCATTGGTGCAGCGATGGGTCGCCCGCAGGAAACTGACGTAATCCAGCGTGCCTGCGGTCTGGAAATCGGCTCCGGTGAAGGCCGCAAGACTTTGCATGGGCACACGGAGCTCGCCTTGTCGGTCAAAGCGCCGGGTGGCGAAGGCTGCCAGTCCGTTCGGCAGGCTGAAGTACTGGGTGTCGGGTGTGCGGATGCCGCATTTGCGCAAGCATTCGGCGTAGACCATTTCGATGGCACAGACTTCGGGGTGTTCTTGCCTGGCCGGAAACTTGACCAACCAAGCCTCGAAGCCCGGCGTGGCAATCGTCGTAAAGGCTAGTGTCAGAGGATCGCGATAGACCAAGGCCTTCGGCCTGGCGCCTTGGGGAGAGCCGCCGACCAGCAGCAGCCTCTCCAGGAATTCGCCGCCTTCGCCGTTGAGCACGTCCTGTACCTCGGCCGCGAGCAGGTCGAGTGGAATGTGTTCTTGCGGCTCCAGCCCTTCGGGCGCCACGGGCTTGAAGGACATCGCGCCCATGGCGTTGTTGCCGATGTAGGCCAGCCGCTCCAGCGGCCTGATGCGAGCCGGGTTCAGACGGCGGCGCTTGAAGAGACGATCCATCAGCAGCATGCCCCATCCGTCGGGCAATGAATCGTAGACCGGGCCTGGAAGCCCCAACTGATGGCGCGGGAAGTCGCGGCTTAGCTTGGGGCCTTCCAAGGGAAGCTTGAGGGAGGACAGCTCCAGCCCTTTGCGCTTCGCTTCGTCGCTGTACTCGAACACGATCAACGGGCGCCCCGTGAGGGCCGTCGTGGAAACCAGCGTGCCCCACTGCCAGTGCTCGCCCCAGCCGTCGTAGTAGACATCGACTTGCTCAAGCATCGCCGGACTTCCTCCTGACACGATGACGCGTGGAGCTGTTTTCGTAGCGAAGGATATCGTCCAGGCTGTCCAGCTTCGGCATGAACAGGTTTTCGAGCTCGTGGGCGCGCCCGAGCACCATGGCCACGCGAATCACGTTTTCAAACCCGACATTGCGCCCGGATTCCAGATTGGACACGGTGTTGGTGCCGATGCCGGCGCGCGCCGCCACTTCGGCCTGCGTCATTTGCCGGGCCAACCGTTCGGTGCGAAGACGTTCGCAGAGCCGTTTGACGATTTCACTGGGGGTGCTGAGGCTTAATTCCAGCATGATGGGCCTAAGGCGGGACTGAGTGCGTGGGTGCTCAAAAGTATAGAGTTGGCCTTGGCTTTGTCAAAGCACACAATTCCAATATTTTGCTGATTAACTATCGGTTTTCGGCTTAAGACGTTGTTTTATGGATTTATCATTCAGGTGAGCTGATGCTTTGCATGAATGGGATGCCAGATTCCAGACACAAAAAAAACGGCCCTATAGGCCGGTTTTTTTCATCCCCGTCAAACGACGCAGGACTGAAATCTGATTGGAGCGGGTCAAGGGATGATCAGTGGGCATCCAACGAACTGGTTATCAATGGATTAACTGGCCACCGGGACGGTGGCTGTGCCGCAGTGTGTACCAGGATGGGAAGTGGATCAAGTGCCGTTGACTCGCTTGGCGTGCACATGAGATCTCCCGCGTTGAGCGTGCGTGGAGGTGAGGGCTCTGTTCGCGGGCTAGAACTGTACTGATCTACCCCATGACCCGGATGTCGCCGGAGGTTGATTATTCGCTGAGACCGTCAAAGGTTTCTTACTCGTGAAGGGCAGCTAACGGCCAGAAGCTGCCGTTTTTGTTCATCAGTTCGTTGTGCTGACTTCGGATTCTGAATTACCGACAAGTTAGGCGCTTTATTCACGAAAAAAAGACGAAAGACTGCCGCCCTCAGAGTTACAGTGCCGTGAGCACGCCCTGATACAGCACCGGACCAGTCGGGCGCCCTGTCGGCGATCCGCCCTCGGGTTCGAGACTGATGGCCAAAGTAATGGACTCACCAATAAGCGCTTTCTGCGCACTGCCCAACTTGATCTCTCCGTCTCCGCCTGGGGGCACTACTCCGAGCGAAACAGGCTTACCATCTGAAGGAATAACCCACATTTCCAAGCTGCGATTCTTTTCAATCTTTGCCAAAGCCAGTGTTTTGATTTTTAGATAATTCTCGTGCGCTTCAATGCTCATCCACGACTGTGCATCGGCACTCCGCAACGTGGCGCCGTAGCGCACCTCGTCATGGTTATAGATAACGCCCAGCGCTATTGCTGCTACCAGCGAACATGCTGCAATCGTCACCCGCAGCCAGCTCCTGAATGGTCGAGTCACAGGGAGCTGCGGTGTTTGCGGATCTATGCGCGCCTTGATTTCGCGCCATACACGATCTGGTACAGGTTGTTCAGTCAGAGGTTCGGTAAGACTCATGAGGCTGTCCTGCCATTGCGCAAGTTCCGCGCGAAGTTCCGAGTCTTCGAGCAACAGCTGCTCAAAGCGCCGGCACGCGGTTGGTGGCATTAAACCGATCGCATAGTCGGCAGCAAGCGCACGACGCAGACTTGGAGTTTGGTAGTTCATGATTCAAGGCACCTGCGTAAACGCTCCATGCCTCGGCGGATCCAAGACTTTACCGACCCAAGCGGTGCCGACAGTTGCTCGGCCAACTCTGAACAGGAAAGTCCCTCAAAATAAGCAATGGTGATTGATTGGCGTTGCATACCTTCGAGCCTATCTAGGCACCGATTCAATGAAGCAGTCTCACGGAAGCTGTTCAACTGATCATGTGCCGAGGGGCTTTCGTCGATCAGCATCTGCACGTCGAGATCGTTCAGCGGACGTTCGCGATGCTTTCGCAATTGGTCGATGGCCTGGTTTCGCGTGATGTTGATCATCCAGGTCATCGGCGCCGACAGGTGCGATTGGTAGCGTGAAGCATTGTTCCAGATACGCACAAAACTTTCCTGCAGCACCTCTTCAGCCAGATCAGAGCGTCCCATGAACCGCAGAGCGACGCCATGCAGACGCGGACTCACGCTACGATACAGCGCTTCAAAAGCATATCGGTCTCCCAAGGAACACTGGGCGAGAAGGTGTTTGAGTTGATCAGTGTCGGCGATGGGAATAGCCTTTCTCCAAACGATTGAGTCGTGAGGTGCTAAACGTCGATTGCAGCCAGAGGTTAGTCTACGGCCCGCGGTTGTTCCATTCACGGGTGTGCTTCCTAGGAGAACTCGCCAGTCCTGCTGAGATCGACCGGGGACGTCGTTTCACTTTTCGGCATCAGCACCTTTTCTATGATCTCGAGCTTCTGATACTGGCGTAACGCTGATTAAAGAAAGTTACTGCTGTGAATACGACTCCCACAGCAAATGAGCAGATTCCGTAGTATCCGTCAAACTTGAGCCCCCACATGATCAACAGACCCAGTGCGCAGAAGATGCACAGTATCTGGGTGTTGTAGACGATTTCGGCAGTTGAAATAACCCGGATAACCTTCCCTCCGGAGACACCTGATCCTGCTCACTGTTGGATAGCTGAGCAAGATCAGTGTCCTTCACCAGAAATCGAACCGCTCTCTATGGGCCGCGAGCTCACATCATCTACTTCGGCATCAAAACTGTATCGACTACGTGTATCACACCATTAGCCTGCATGACGTCCGCAATGGTGACGGCTGCTTTACCGCCCTTGGCATCCTCCACCCACAATTTGCCATCGTGCATCCAGACCGTGAGAGCCTCACCTTGAACAGTCGTCAGCATGACCTTGCCACCATGCATTTTGGCGTCATCCATCAGTTGTTTGGCAGTATGAGTACCGGCCACCACATGGTAAGTGAGAACCTTAGTCAGATCGGCTTTGTGCTCAGGTTTGACCAGCGTGTCGACTGTTCCAGCGGGTAACTTGGCGAACGCTTCGTTGGTTGGGGCAAAGACGGTAAACGGTCCTTTGCTGTTTAGTGTGTCGACCAAGCCGGCGGCTTTGACCGCTGCAACAAGCGTCGTATGATCTTTAGAGTTTACTGCGTTCTCTACGATGGTCTTATTTGGATACATGGCAGCGCCGCCAACCATCACTGTATCCGCAGCAAAGCTAAATCCGGTGTTGAAGCACAGAAGGGTAAAGCAGGCAATCGCAAACCGTTTGATGAGCGTGTGCATGATGCGTCTCCTGGATTATTTGACCCTTCGTATGAGGGGTGACAGATTTACGAAGGAGACTCCGAACTGGATGCACTCTTATGGAAATAAATTTTTAGTCGCTTCGAATGGAGTCTGGTTTGATAGGCACCAGTGAGCGACAGCTTCTAGCCGCCAGCGGTTGCTCCACAGCGTCCGCTTTTGGCCGAAAGCGGTCTGCCTGGTACAGCAGCTTTCGGCCAATGGGCTACGATGCTGAGCACTTGCGCCAGTACTGCGACGGTTATCAGACGCAGCCCGTGTTCCCGCTGCGACCCCTAGTGCGCAAACCCAAGACTAGGCCAAGCTGCCCCCGGAGCGATTAAGACTATCCCCTCGCATGGTCGCTGCGACCATGCGCGGCGATGAACATTGCGACGGCCGACTGGCAATAGGATTCGATTTCGTCCTCTGCTCTCGTCAAATCGAAGCGGGCAATCATCAGTAGATCGGATCCTTTGAAGAGCGCAGCAAACAAGCGCGCGGCTTGGTGGGGATCGGGCACGTTGAGAAGCGCCTTCGCGTGGAGTTGGCGCAACAGGGCCTCGATGTCGGCGATGACATGGGCGGCGCCGGCTTCGTAGTGGCGCTTGCTCAAAGCATTTTGGCTCGTTTTATCGGCCATAACCATGGCTTCAATACTGCTGACGTCTGGTCTCAACAGCGTGCGCAGTAGTGATGCTCCCACCGCCATAAGTTGGTCTTCGACCGAGCCTTCAGCACCTTCCAGCAGGGCCTGTGGTGCAAACGACCGCTGGCAGCCGGCCGCGATGGCTGCGCTGAACAGCGCTTCCTTGTTCTCGAAGCGGCTGTAGATGCTGAGCTTGGATATCTTCGCCCGCTGGGCGACCTTGTCCAACGTCGTCGCTTGAAAACCCAATTCCACAAAAAGCTCGCTCGCGGCGTCGAGTATCGTTTGGGCCAGCGCCTCGTTGGTGGGTCGGCCGCGCCGGCCCTGAATGGTTTCAGTCATAGTATTAGTACTTTTCAGTATCTTAATTTAAGGTATACGATACCATTCAGTATCTTAAACTTGCAATCCAAAGGCTAGGTTACAACCGGCCCTTCAGCGGAGCCCATCACCATGAATGACGTCATCATCATCGGCGGAAGTTTTGCCGGTCTCGCCGCCGCTTTGCAGCTCGGCCGTGCCCGTCGCAAGGTCATCGTTCTCGATACCAGCCGGCCGCGTAACCGCTTTGCCGGCCATTCGCATGGTCTGCTCGGTCACGATCACACGCCGCCGCTGGACATATTAGCTGCGGCGAGACAGCAGCTGGCGCGCTATCCAACGGTCAGGTTGGTTATTGCCCGGGCGGAGAGAATTTCTGGTGTAATCGACGATTTCTGCGTTGTCACTGACGATCACGAAAGCCTAAGGGCCCGGCGCGTGATCCTGAGTTATGGCGTCGCCGACCAGATGCCTGATGTTCCAGGCTATGCCGAGAGTTGGGGCACATCCATCGTTCCCTGCCCCTATTGCGACGGCTTTGAAGCCGCCGGCCAGCATTGGGGCCTCGTGTGGTCCGGCCCGCAATCGCACAACCAGGTCAAGCTGTTTCTCGATTGGACCGACAGGTTGACTGTCTTTGCCAATGGTCATGACATTGCGCCTGATATCCAGTCCGATCTGGCGCACCGCAACATACCTGTCGTCGAGGGGCGGATCGTCGAGATCGCCCATCACCAGGGGCATATCGCCACGGTCAATCTCGACACCGGCTCCACTGTCGCGGTCGACATCCTGTTTGCTCATCCGCGCAACAAGCCGTCCGCAAACCTGCATGAATCGCTGGGCCTTGCCACGATGGATACGCCCACCGGCATCGTGCTCAAGGTCGACGAGCGTCGCCAAACCAGCACGCCCGGCATCTACGCCGCCGGCGATCTCACCACGCCCATATTGCCTTCGGTCACCCAGGCATCATCGCAGGGCGCGATGGCGGGCATTTTCGCCCAGCAGTCGATGCTGGTTTGAGCGCATAGAGAGGAGATGAACATGGCCGTCGAACCGGACAGCGCGGGTGTGCGCTTCCCTCCGCCCTTCATCTATCTGGGAGCGCTACTGTTGGGGCTGGCGGCAGAGCGATTCGTCGCCCTGCGTTTTTTCGGCATCGACCGGTGGTGGCTGGTCGTGACGGGCGCGCTGCTATTCGCTGCCGGCGCGGCGACAATGCTTGCGGCGGCGGGACTCCGGCGCCTGGGCACCCATGTTCCGCCGTCGCGACCAACGTCCCGGTCCTTATCGGTGGACCCGCAATCCGATGTATCTCGGCATGGCGCTTGTCTATGCCGGCATCGCGGTCGGCTTCGAGGGAGCGATCGCCCTGGCTTTGCTTCCGTTGGTGCTGATCGTGATCCAGAGGCACGTGATTGCTCGCGAGGAGCGCTATCTCGAAGCGAAGTTCGGCGACGAATACCGACGCTACAAGGCCGAGGTTCGCCGCTGGCTCTGACTATCCGCAGCTGCCGCCTGCGGGATTTTCTGACAAACAACACCGTTTTTACTGCCGCGGCTACTGAATGGGCCCTGATTTCGTAAGTAACCAAGGGCCGCTTCTGGCCGGAACCAGTCGTTCCTGAACGTCTGCTTTTGGCCGAAAGCAGACGCTGGTTCGATCCGAAGATGGTTTGTGCCCTGCCTAGCCTTTGCCGATTTTTGAAGGACAAATATAGAAGTATCTAAGCAATTGTTCGTCCATCGCTGAGTCTAGCTGCATAGGTGCAGGCCACCGTCAACGCGAGTCTGGTACAGTCGGCTCCGGAAAGTCTTTGACAGGGAGTCAAGCATGGCTAAGCCAGCGGCACGTATTACTGATCCAACCAGTTGTCCCATGCCTGGGCACGGTTCTAAAGCAATCTCCTCGGGTTCTCCTGATGTGTTCTTCGACGGTCTTGCGGCCGCTCGCAAAGGGGACGCGTGCACCTGTGGTAGTGCGTTAGCCTCAGACGTGTCCAGCACCGTGTTTATCAACGGCCAAAATGCCGCACTGGTCGGCACTGTCGGCACCCATGGCGACGTCGTGACCGGTGGTTCGAGTACGGTCATCATCGGAAGCACCCATACCCCCGCTCCCTTTACTCCACTTACGCCCATGGTCATCCACGGTAACTGGATTGGCTTTAAAATTTCCGCAGAAGAAAGCTACGAAGGATTTGCCTGCACGGCACACTTTGATGATGGGTCGTCCATGCCCGGCGTCTTTGACGCAAACAACTCGGTCAAATTTTCCAACCCCACCGGAAAGACATGCCATACCCTGGCATTTAGCCAACACGAGAATACCTGCACCACCTCAGGTATTGACGGGTTGCTGAACGACATTTTGGGATAAGGATTTTCTCGTGACGGAACCGAACCTGGTAACCGGAAGTTATGTTGTCAAAAGCGAACATACTCTCGACCGTTCTCCCCTAGAAATGGCGGTTGCAGGCATGGAGGGGGCAGCCAGCCGTTTTTCCATCGATGCCATCAAGGACGAGCGCGTCCGTGCTAGTTACGAGGGCAATATTCGACGAATGTCACAACAGATCTTCGCTGAAGTCAGAGCCGGCAAAATCAGCGTTGAGGACGCGACAAAGTTCAGCAACGAGATGCGCAACAAAATCATGTACGAACACCGCAAACTGACGTCTGCACACGGCCTTGCCATCGTGCAAAAAAAGAAGAGTACTGGAAAAACATACAGAGAAATACTGGATGGAAAATCTCAAGCCCAGTTCAACAAAAATTACGAACAACTTTCTAAGGCTCAACAGAAAGAGGTCTTGTACAAAGCTCTAGAGCGGTCTGGTAGTGCCAATGCCAAATTCACTTCTGGCACAAAAATCATGTCCGTCATGGGGAAGGTCGGCATCATCATGACAGCGGTGCTTGCCTCTTACCAAATACTGAACGCAGACGACAAAGCCAAAGAAACGGCCCGTCAGGCCACCATCCTCGGTGGTGGTGCGGCAGGTGGTTTCCTGGCGGGCTTGGGTGTATCCGCTCTTTGTGGACCTGGCGCGCCGGCCTGCGCCATAGCCGTTGTTCTCATTGGTAGCATTGCCGGCGGCATTGCTGGAGGGGTTGCGGCTGATACTTTCGACGCAGAGCTAGAGGAGCTGGCCCATTGGGACATATTCTGACTTCCGCGGAAAAAGCGAACATCCAGATTGCGCTGGCAGAGGCGTTTGTAGATAGTTTTGTCGACTACGCCTCTATCGCAGAACGAATCCGCGGCTATGACCCAGAGGTCGTTGAAGACATCTTGTATTCAGAGGTAGCGCCCGTGTGTTTCAGCAACCTCGAAACGCCTGTCCCACCTGTTTGGACCGGCTTTCAGGATGAATGGTTACTGGATGAAATAGCGAAAGAACTCAAAGCACGAGAAAGCAGTTGGGTAAGACGTAACTTCGACCGGTTAAAGGTTTGTTGGCTACGCTACAGCTACGGTTACATCTGGAAAGAACTGATGAAATTTGATCAATTCCAATAACCCTTCAAGAATATTTACAAGCGCAATTATCGAGCCCCTGAGATGAAGGTTCGAACCCCTCCCTGCGTCGTGAGAAACGGTTTCGCTTGCCGAGCCGTGTATAGCGAAAGTGCTAAAGCTTGGAGCCGCTTGCCGAGACAAACAGATAGAGCCCGTCGCAATCGCTGAGCGTGTAGTTTTTGTCAGTGGATTTGGCTTGGCGGATTTTCAAATCGGTGAGCATGTGCCCAACTCCTCAGATGAGAGTTGGATGCGATGGTCATGCCTCGGGGGTCGCTCCTCCAGCAACAATGCGATACCGGGGCGGCCGCAAAGATGTACCACTTCATGTGCCGGAAAAGGCCGGCTGTCAGTGGATTTCGCTGGATGTCACTGGAATCAAGCTGGGAGGAAAAACCGTATCAGCTCAGTGACTTGCATGCGTTCCGTGGATTTGTATAAACATCCATGGAAAGGTGATGTGGAGCGGGTGAAGGGAATCGAACCCTCGTTATCAGCTTGGGAAGCTGGAGTAATGCCATTATACGACACCCGCTCGGAACGGCTGACTTTGTACCAGACTCGGGCGCGGATTTGAAGTTTTCTTTGCGTTGGATGGCCTGAAAAGCTTGAAGCAGACGTGTGTTCGGTCAGTCGCGGGCAAGCGCTGCGGGTGTGAAGTTGGTAAAGGCTTCAGTGGCGCAGGCTTGCTCGCGGTGACGCTTTTTCAGATGGCCAATGCATGGTAGTCCTGGGCGAACGCGTTGCGCGCGCGGCTGCTGTACTGCGCAGGTTTCAGGAAACCCAGCAATGCCTTGCGGCTGCCTTCGCAGGCGGCCTTGTGTTCCATGTCGAGGAAGTGGCCGGTGGCCTGCAGCGTGCTGAAGGTGCTCAGCTGCACATGGTTGCCGAACAGCTTGGCGTCCACGGCCGAGGTGTACTCGTCCCATTCGCCGTTCATGAACAGCACCGGCACGTCGATTTGCTTGGCGGCGCGCAGGTAGCAGTCGCGGTCGTTGTTCAGCACTTCGTTGATGTGAAAGTGCATCTGCCCGTATTCGTGCTCGGCCAGGCTGCTGACGTGGCGGTAGTTGAAGCGCTTGAACAGCGACGGCAGGTGCTTGCCGATGGTGTTGTTCACCAGATGGCCGACGCGGTCGCGGTCCAGGTTGCCGAGGTGTTCGACGCCGCGTTCGAGGTAGTCGCGCATCGGTTCGTTGATTACCGGGGAGAACGAGCTGATCACGGCCCGTTCGATGCGCCGGGGACGATGCGCCAAGGCCATCATGGTGGCGGCGCCGCCCCAGGAGAACGACAGCACATGCTCGGCGGCGAAGTGGTCGATCAGCTCCAGCAGGATCTGGGCCTCGACTTCCTTGGTCAGCATCCTGTCGTGGCGGTTGTGCGCTTTGGAGCGGCCAGCGTAGGGCTGGTCGTAGCAGACCACGTTGAATTGCGGGTGCAGGTTCTTGACGGTTTGCGCAAACGACGCAGTCGTGGCCATCGAGCCGTTGACCAAGATGATGGTCTTCTCTGCGGCGTCTGCGCGATAGAACTCCGTGTAAACCCGATACTGACCCTGTATATCCAGCACAGCGATTTCTGGCCTCATGTCATAAGACTCCTGGCAAGCGGGTATGCGCGCAAAAGATTGCACGAGCTTTGTGACAGGTAGGCATACGCCTGGAATTTTGCGGGCCCATGTCGATCCGTTACGGCAGGTCGACGGGTGTTGTTATTGGCGGGCGATTTGCCGGGGGAGGCGGAGCCTTGGGCTCTCTGCCGGCAAAAGGTTTCTTAGAAGTATGTTGTGACTCATCGGTCACATTTTGGCCGACGTCCTGATTCAAGCAGGGGGATCAGGATCGCGCAAGTGCCGTCGGTAATTTGTTCGACAACTTCTGCTGAGCGGTCGCAGGCTTAGAACAAATGGATCTCTTCGGTGCGCAAAGCGCGGTACTCGCCCGGTTTTAGCGCATCGTCCAGGTGCAGCGGGCCCATGGATTCGCGGTGCAGGCGCAGCACTTTGTTGTTGAAGTGACCGAACATGCGCTTCACCTGATGGTAGCGGCCCTCGACGATGCTCAACCGCGCCGTTTTCGGACCGATCACGTCCAGCACCGCCGGCTGCGTGGTCAGGTCTTCGAAGGCGAAGTAGATCCCCTGGGCGAATGTGCTCGCATATTCCGGGCCGATTTCCTGTTCGGTCTCCACGTAGTAGACCTTCGGCAGTTTGGTCTGCGGCTGGGTGAGGCGCCGCGACCAGGCGCCGTCGTTGGTGATCAGCATCAGCCCGGTGGTGTTGAAGTCCAGCCGGCCGGCGATGTGCAGGTCGTCCTTGTCCGCTTCCAGGATCAGATCCAGCACGGTCGGGTGCTGCGGATCGCGGGTGGCGCTGACGCACCCAGGCGGCTTGTGCAGCATGAAGTAGCGCGCCGGTTTGCCGGCCTGCAGCACTTCGCCGTCCACCTCGACGCGGCTGAATTCCAGCACGTCGCTGTGCGGGTCGCTGACGACTTTTCCGTCGATGCGCACACGCTTTTCCACCAGCAGCAGGCGAACTTGCTGACGGTTGTAGCGGGGCAGGTTGCTGAGGAAACGGTCGACGCGCATGGTCAGGAATCGGTGGGCACAGGGGCGCGCATCTTACGGGATCGGCGGCCCGGACGCTTGCAGTTGCGCTTCGAACTGCGCGCAACGCGGGCACAGGCAGGCGCGGTCGCGCAGTTCGGGCGGCAGGGCCTGGAGCACCGCCGCATCGATGGTCACGCCGTAGCACCAGCAGGCGCGGTCGGCGGTGCGCGGGTCGGCCAGGGTGCAGTCGTTGCGGGCACCGCAGGCCGGGCAGAGGTCGGGACGAGGAAGGTCAGGCATAGGTCGAGAGGGGCATTTCCATGCAGGTGCGGTTGCGGCCGGTTTGCTTGGCCCGGTACATCGCATGATCGGCCCGGGACAGCAGACTGTGCAAGGTATCGTCCCGTTGCAGGGTGGTGGCGCCGATGCTGACGGTCAGGTTCAGGGCATGGCCGTTGTAGGCATATTCGTGCTGCTCGACATGCCGACGGATTTTCTCGGCAATTTTCTGACCGGTGGCGCCGTCGGTGTCCTTCAGCAAAACGATGAATTCCTCACCGCCCCAGCGGCAAACGATGTCGGAATGGCGCAGGCAACTTTGCAGGTCGCGGGCGAAGCCGATCAGCACCTGGTCGCCGGCCATGTGGCCGTAGGTGTCGTTCAGCGCCTTGAAGTGATCCAGGTCCAGCAGCAGCGCGGTCAGCGGTTTCGGTTCTCGCTGCGCCTCGTGCAGGGCCTGCACGGCAAGCAGGTCGAAGCCGCGCCGGTTCGGCAGTTCGGTGAGGCTGTCGAGGGTGGCCTGGGCGTGGATCTTTTCCTGGAAGCGGCGGATCACCCGGTTGAGCAGGGCCAGCACGATCAGCGTCACCAGCAGGCAGATCAGCAGGTTGAGGTACAGCGACTGGCGGATTTCGCTAAGGGCGCCGTCTTCGCGCTTGTCGACGAACAGGTACCAGTTGAGCTCCGGGATGAACCGCACGTTGAGGAAATGTCCCAGACCGTGGGCGGAATATTCGTAGCTGCCGCTGTGGGGTTTGGGCAACTGGCTGACCAGGTTCTTCATGCTGTCCAGGTCGTTCAGGCTTTTGCCGGCGCGGGCGCCTTCCGGGCCGCCTTCGGCGCCGGTGAGCACCAGCCGGCCGAAGGTGTCGACGAAGTACACACTGCGCTGGTAGCGCTGCTGGTACTTGTCGATCAGCTTGATCACCGCGTCCACCGTCAGCCCCACCCCGGCCGCGCCGATGAAGCGGCCGTGGTAGTCGTAGACCTTGTAGTTGATGAAGAAGGTCATGTTGTCTTTGTTGGCCAGGTCCGGGTCGACGTTTATCTCGTACGGATCCTTCATGTCGCGCACGCGGAAGTACCAGGCATCGCGCGGCTCATCGATTCGCACCTGCTTGAGCACGCCTTTGGCGTGGTAGTAGATGTGGGTGCTGTTGGAGACGAAGAACGCGGTGTAGGCGCCGTAATGGGTCATGACCTCGTCGAGGTAACGGGTCATCTGGTCGGTGTCCTTTTCACCGTTCACCACCCAGTCACGCATGAAGGTGTCGCGGGACATCATCGACGAAATCAGGATCGGTCTGACGAGGTCTTTCTGGATTTCCGAGTAGACGGTGTCGGACGTCAGCGGCAGTTCGGTGTTGACGATGTTGTCGCGGATCGAGGTGCGCGAGGCGTAATAGCTGAGCAGCGAAGTGGCCAGGAAACCGGCGCCGAGCAGGATGACCACGGTCATCACCAGCGAGCGTTGGGAGTACAGCGCGGATCTGAGCGGCATGGGCGATTCCCTTGGCGGTGACCTGATGGCAGGCATTCTAGTGGCACGGCGGGAGAAATAGCTGCCTCTGTGCGAACCGAATCCGATTCGCAGGAAACTTCGTCCGTTTTGGCCTCTCGTGCAGACGTCTGCGCCACTGATCCGAACCTACGGCGGCATCGGCACTTGAGGGGCGCCAACCAGTCAAAAGAGTGTCGGCCGGATTCCTTCGTCGTCGGTCGCAGGTCTTTCAGGAGGCCATCATGTTTCGTCGAATCCTGCTGGGTCTGGTGCTCGGTCTTGGTTTGTCGGGATGCTATTACTACGCCGGCACCTACGATGCCTATTCCGCCCCTTACTACTATCCCGGCTACTACTCGCCTTACTCTTACGGCGGCTACTACGGCCCGCGCTACTACGGCGGCGCCCGCTACTACTATTACGGCGGCCACGGCCCCGGTTATTACCGTGGCGGATACCACCGCTGGCACCGTTAATCACCCCGTGAATCGGGCCGTAGAAGATGAACAACCTTTCATCGGCTACGTGTTTCAAGTTGTTACCGAAGCGCACCAGATTCCGAAAACGCTGTCAGATCATTCGTCAGTCACCGAATAAACGACTGACGCCTGCCAGCGTCGCTGGCGTGGCCCACCCGCGGTCCAGGAGGCCGCCATGTATCGCCGAATTCTTCTGCTTGCCGTGATGCTGTTTTCCATTGGCGGATGCGTCCCATATTCCTACGGAGATGGCTACTACAGTTCGGAGGTCTACACGTCCCAGTCGCCGTCGTACTACACCAGTGGTGGCACTTACTACAGCGGGGGCAGTACCTATTACTCTGCTCCGCGCTACTACCAGCCGGCTCCCCGCTATTACTCGGCGCCGCGCTATTACCAACCGGCCCCGCGCTACTATTCGGCGCCGCGCTACTACGAGAGCCGGCGCTGGCACGACAATGACCGCGGACGCTGGGACGGCCATCGCGGTGGCTGGGATAACCACCGGGGACGGGGCGACCATGACCGTCACGGCGACCGGGGTGACCACAACGGTCGCGGTCGCTGGTAATTCACCGCAGCAAAAAGCGGCGCATTGAGCGCCGCTTTTTTTGTGTCCGCGATTGACCCCGGGCCTCAGTAAGCCGACAGATCCGCCAGCGGGTGCCGCCCCTCCCAGACCTTGTGAAAATGCGCCTCCACCACCGCCTCCGGCACGCGACTGACATCCGGCCAATGCCAGTGCGGCTTCTGATCCTTGTCGATCAGCCGCGCCCGCACCCCTTCGCTGAACTCCGGGTGGCGGCAGCAATTGAGGCTCAAGGTGTATTCCATCTGAAAGACTTCCGCCAATGACAAGTGGCGGGCGCGGACGATCTGTTCCCAGACCAGGTGCGCCGTCAGCGGCGCGCCTTCGCTCAGGGTCTTCGCCGCACGGGCGATCAGCAGGTCGCCGCTGTCGCGTTGCAGGGTGATGGCTTTCCAGGCACAGGCCACATCGCTGACGTCCAGCAGTTCGTCGATCTGCCGGCGCCTCGGCAGCCACTGCGCGTCGGGCATCTGCGCTGCCGCCTCCTGCTGCAGGGCCTTGAGCAGGCTGTTGAGCTGCATGGCGGTCTGTTCCTGCCAGTTGAGCTGCAGCAGGCGCTCGATCAGTTCCGGCTGCTGTTCGTCGAGCAGGAAACGGTCGGCCAGGTCCAGGTCCAGTGCATCGCGGCCGTTCATCTGTGCGCCAGTGAGGCCGAGGAACAGGCCAAGCTTGCCCGGCAACCGCGACAGGAACCAACTGGCGCCGACATCCGGGTACAGGCCGATGCTGATCTCCGGCATGGCCAGGCGGCTGCTCGGCGTGACGATGCGGGTGCTGGCGCCCTGCAGCAGGCCCATGCCGCCGCCGAGCACGTAGCCGTGGCCCCAGCAGATCAGCGGCTTGGGGTAGGTGTGCAGGCTGTAGTCGAGGCGGTATTCGGCGTTGAAGAACTGCGCGGCCAAGGGCGGCACTTCACCGGGGTGGGCGCGGCAGGCCTCCACCAGGCTGCGCACTTCGCCGCCGGCGCAGAACGCCTTGGCGCCGTTGCCGCGCAACAGCACGCAGACGATTTGCGGATCCTTGGCCCAGGCGCTCAGTTTGTCGCTCAGGGCGTGGATCATCGGCAGGGACAGCGCGTTGAGCGACTTTTCGGCATCCAGGGTGGCGATGCCCAGGCGGGCGCCGTCGGTGCCGGTGCGTTCTTCGAAGTGCAGGTTCATCGTGACCTCGATCGGGAAATTGAGCGTTCAGTATGATCGCTGTACGGGAAAGTGCCGGTTCCGTGTCAGATCAATTGACAAGCGTTGTCGGCTTTCCTAGGGTTCGCCCCATTGTTTTTGCCGGGTATGACCATGACTGCTGACGACCGTATCAAACTCGAACCGAGCTGGAAGGAGGCACTGCGTGCCGAGTTCGACCAGCCCTACATGGCGGAGTTGCGCACTTTCCTGCAGCAGGAGCGGGCGGCCGGCAAGGAGATCTATCCGCCGGGGCCGCTGATCTTCAACGCGCTGAACTCGACGCCGCTGGACAAGGTGAAAGTGGTCATCCTCGGCCAGGACCCGTACCACGGCCCGGGCCAGGCCCACGGTCTGTGCTTCTCGGTGCAGCCGGGCGTGCCGGCGCCGCCGTCGCTGGTCAACATCTACAAAGAGCTCAAGCGCGACCTGAACATCGACATCCCCAACCACGGCTACCTGCAGAGCTGGGCCGATCAGGGCGTGCTGATGCTCAACACCACCATGACCGTCGAGCGCGCCAACGCCAATGCGCACAAGGACAAGGGCTGGCAGTTCTTCACCGACCGGATCATCGAGGTAGTCAGCCAGCGGCAGCCGCACCTGGTGTTCATGCTGTGGGGCTCCCACGCCCAGAGCAAACAGAAGCTGATCGACGCGACCAAGCACCTGGTGCTGACCTCGGTGCACCCGTCGCCGCTGTCGGCCTACCGGGGCTTTCTCGGTTGCGGGCACTTCAGCCGTACAAACAAGTTCCTTGAGCAGAACGGCGAGACGCCGATCCGGTGGCAATTGCCGCCGCTCTGAAATGTGTGTGGCGGGAGCAGGCTCCCTCAACACACGAGGTCGGTCTCATTCGGGGCTGCGGTTCCAGTACCGGAACAACGGCTCCGCGAGAAACAGCACGAACAGCAAGCGCATCACCTGCATCGCCGTCACCAGCGGCACCGACAGCTGCAGGGTTTCCGCCGTCAGGCTCATTTCGGCGATGCCGCCGGGCATCATCCCCAGGGTCAGCGAGCGCAGGTCCAGGTGGGTCAGCGCACTCAATCCCAGCGCCGCCAGTGTGGCGATCAGCATGGTCAGCGCCGTGCCGATCAAGGTACGGCCCATGAACGACGGCGCGCGGCGGAAGAACTGCCGGTTGAAGTGACAGCCCAGGCCGCTGCCGATCAGCCACTGGCCGATCTGGCTGCCGCCGTTGGGCAGGCCGATGTGCAGATCCCAGCCGATGCTGACCGCCGCGCTCACCAGCAACGGCCCGAACAGCCATGGGTTGGGCTGGCGCAGGCGCTGCCAGAGCCAGGCGAGCAGGGCGCCCGCCGGAAACAGCAACGCCAGCCAGCGCCAATCGACGCTGCCGGCGTGGGCAATCGGCGTGCCGTCGCCGAGCAGGTACTTGAACGCCGCCGGCACGCACAGCACCACCACCAGCACCCGCAGGCTCTGCCCCGCCGCCACATGGCTGAGCATCGCGCCGTTGCGGGCGCCGAGGTTGACCATCTCGCCCGAGCCGCCGGGCATGCTGGAGAAGAACGCGGTGGCACGGTCCTCGCCGGTGCGCCGCATCAGCCACACGCCGACCACCGCCGACAGGCTGGTGACCAGCGCCCCGAAGAAGATCAGGCCGAAGTGGCTCAGCACCTGTTCCATCACCAGTGGGGTGAAGTGCAGGCCGATGCCGATGCCGACGATCCATTGGCCGCATTTACGGCCGCCGGGGATTTCAGCCAGTTGCCACGGCGTCAGGCAGCGCACGAGGATGATCGCCAGGAGCGAGCCGACCATCCACGGCAGCGGCCAGCCGATCTGGCTGGCGACGTAGCCGCCCAGCAGACCGACCAGCGGTGTTCCCCACCAGCCTTTGAGCGATGTCCGGTCAGACATCGGCGATGGTGCGCTGCGCGGCCGAACGTTTGCGCCAGATGCGCAGAAGCGGCACGGCCAGCATGACGGCGGTCAGCACCCAGACGCCGAAGGTGATCGGGCTCGACCAGAGGATGTCCAGCGCGCCGTTGGAGATCGACAGGGCGCGGCGCAGGTTCTGTTCCATCAGGCCGCCGAGGATGAAGCCCAGCAGCAACGGCGACAGCGGAAAATCCAGCTTGCGCAGGATGTAGCCAAAGATGCCGATGCCGATCATCAGGAACAGGTCGAAGGTGGTGGCGTGCACGGCGTAGACGCCGATCCCGGTGATGATGGCGATCACCGGCACCAGTGCCCAGTTCGGCACGGCGAGGATGCGGGTGAAGACACGGATCATCGGGATGTTGAGGATCACCAGCATCACGTTGGCGATGAACAGCGACGCGATCAGGCCCCAGACGATGTCCGGCTGATCCTGGAACAGCAGCGGGCCTGGCGTAATGTTGTACAGCGACAGGGCGCCGATCATCACCGCGGTGGTGCCCGAGCCCGGAACGCCGAGGGTCAGCATCGGCACCAGCGCACCGCAGGCGGCGCCGCCGATGGCGGTTTCCGGGGCGGCGAGGCCGCGCTTGTCGCCTTGGCCGAACGTGCCGCCGGTGCCGGCGATGCGTTTTTCCGTCATGTAGGCCACGGCGCTGGCCAGGGTCGCCCCGGCACCCGGCAGGACGCCCATGATGAAGCCCAGCACGCCGCAGCGGATGTTCACCACGAACACCGAAGCCGCTTCCTTGAAGTTGAACAGCATGCGGCCGGTGGCTTTCACCGCTTCCTGGCCGTGATGGGTCTTCTCCAGCAACAGCAGGATTTCGCTGATGGAGAACAGGCCCAGCACCAGCACCACGAACTGGATGCCGTCCGTCAGGTGGATGTTGTCGCCGGTGAAGCGGTATACGCCGCTGTTGGCGTCGATGCCGACCGTGGACAGGAACAGGCCGATCAGCGCCGCGATGAAGGTCTTCAACGGCCGGTCGCCGGCCATGCCGCCCAGGCAGACGATCGCGAAAACCATCAGCACGAAGTATTCGGCCGGCCCGAACGCGATCGCCCACTTCGCCAGCAGCGGTGCGAACAGCACCATGCCGCAGGTGGCGATGAATGCGCCGATGAACGAACTCCACGCCGACAGCGACAGCGCCACCCCGGCCAGGCCCTGGCGGGCCATCGGGTAGCCGTCCAGGGTGGTCATCACGGTGGAGGCTTCGCCGGGGATGTTCAGCAGGATCGAGCTGATCCGTCCGCCGTATTCGCAGCCCAGGTACACCGCCGCCAGCAGGATCAGCGCCGACTCCGGCGGCAGGCCGAGGGCGAACGCGATCGGGATGAGCAACGCGACGCCGTTGATCGGGCCGAGGCCCGGCAACAGGCCGACCACGGTGCCGATGAGGGTGCCGCACAGGGCGGTCGCCAGGTTGTAGGGGCTCAGCGCGACGCCGAAGCCCTGACCCAAGTAGCCGAGGGTATCCATATCAGTTCTCCAGTACGTCGAGCAGGCCCAAGGGCAGGGGAACGTCCATCAGACGGTCGAACAACAGGTAAAGACCGATGGCCATCAGGCTGATGATCACGGCGCTGGGCAGCCAGCGCCCGCCGTAGAGCCGGGCCATCGGCACACCGGTGACGATGCTGGCCAGGATGAAGCCCAACGGTTCGAAAGTGCCGGCGAACACCAGCAGCAACAAGGTGCAGAGGCCGATCTTGGTCAGCGTTTCGCGGTCCAGCGGCGGTTCGTCCTCGCTGTGCTTGATCGGCGCGGGGCGGAACAGCATGTACAGCAAGGCTGACCCCATCAGGCCGAGCATCAACAACGGAAACGCCCGAGGGCCCACGGGTTCGTAGGAAAACGCCGCCTGGTACGGCCAGGCCATCAGCGCCAGGCCGGCACAGGCCAGCAACAGCACCGACGCGAAGATGCGTTGAATGAGCATGGAGACACTCCTGTGCCATGACCCCGCCGGGCAGGGCCATGGTCGCTAGACAGAGACGATCACTGGATCAGGCCGAACTCTTTGGCCAGCACTTTGTAGTCCGCGACTTGCTTCTTCACGTAGGTGTCCAGCTCCGGGCCGGTCATGGCGAAGGGGAACAGCTCGCGCTGATCGCGCAGCTTGGCGAACTCGTCGGAGGCCAGCAGCTTGTCGAAGGAGGCTTTCCACCAGGCGTAGTCTTCGTCGCTGACCTTCGGGCCCAGGTAGAAGCCGCGCACCACCGGCCAGACGATGTCGTAGCCTTGCTCGCGGGCGGTCGGGATGTCTTTCATTTCCGGCTCGTCGAGGCGGTTCTCGGCGAACACCGCCAGCAGGCGCATGTCGCCGCTGAGGATGTGCGGCATGGAGTCGGAGATGTCGGTGCTGCCCACCTGGATGTGCCCGCCGAGCAGGGCGGTGGCGATCTCGCCGCCGCCTTCGAGGGCGACGTAGCGCAGGTCGCGCGGGTTGATCCCGGCGGCCTTGGCGATCAGGGCGGTCTGCATCCAGTCCTGGCTGCCGACGGTGCCGCCGGAGCCGATCACCACGGCGCTCGGGTCTTTCTTCAGTGCCTTGACCAGGTCGTCGAGGGTCTTGTAGGGCGAATCGCTTTTCACCGCGATGGCGCCGTAGCTGGTGCCGACCGCCGCCAGCCATCGCACGTTGGTCTCATCGAAACGGCCGAACTTGCCCTGGGCCAGGTTCAGCAGCGAACCGCTCGACCACGCCACCAGCGTGCCCGCATCGGCCGGACGCTGGGCGACCACCGCGTTGTAGGCCACCGCGCCGACGCCGCCGGGCATGTAGGTCACGCGCATCGGTTTGGTCAGCAGCTTTTCGTTCACCAGCGCGCTCTGCGCCAGTTTGCAGGTCAGGTCGAAGCCGCCGCCGGGGGAGGCCGGCGCGATGCATTCCGGGCGTTTGGGCTCGGCCATCAGCTGGCCGGCGAACACCATGAGGCCGGCGGCCAGAGCGACTTTACGCAGTGATAAGTTCATCTATGTCTCCTTGGGAGTTGTTGTTATGGACGTACTGAATTACCAAAGGGCAACGCTGTAGCTCACCAGCAGACGCACTTCATCGGCATCGCGGGCGGAGTAGTTGGAACGGTAGGTGGCATTGCGCAGGCGCACGGCGACGTCCTTGAGGGCGCCGCTTTGTACTACATATTTGATCTCGGTGTTGCGCTCCCACTCCTTGCCTTCGTCGCCGTTCTTGAGCTGGATGTTGTCGCCGCTCAGGTAACGGGTCATGAAGCTCAGGCCGGGGATGCCGAGCCTGGCGAAGTCGAAGTCGTAGCGGGCTTGCCAGGAGCGTTCTTCGGCGCCGGCGAAGTCGTTGATCTGCACGAAGTTGACCAGGTACGGGTCGCTGCCGTCGACATACGGGAAGGCGCTGTCGCCGGACATGTGCTGGTAGCCGGCGGTGAACTTGTGGCCGCTCAGGGCATAGCTGACCAGGCCGTTGAGCGAGCGGTTGTCGATCTTGCCGCCGCGGGCCGCGCCCTGGTCGTCGCTGAGGGCGAACCGCAGGTCGGTGGCGAAGGTGCCGGGGCCCATCGGCTGCGAGGCGACCAGGCCGAGGAAGTGCTGGTTGTAGACTTCGGCGAGCTGGGCGAAGTGGTAGCTGCCGGTGATCTTGTCGGTGAACTTGTAGTCCAGGCCGCCGAAATCGAAGTGCTTGCCGGCGACGGTGCCGGCGAAACGGCTGTTCTTGTTGTTGAGGGCGATGTCCTCGAAATCGGTGCTGTCGCGGTCCTTGGCCTTCTCCAGGCGCCCGCCGGTGAAGGTCAGGTTCTTGATCTCCTTGGAGGTCAGCAGGCCGCCTTCGAAGGTCTGCGGCAGGATGCGTCCGTCGTTGGGCTTGAGGATCGGCAGTTCCGGGATCAGGCTGCCGATCTTCAGTTCGGTGGCGGAGATCTTGACCTTGCCGGTCAGGCCGAGCTTGGAGTACTCGTCCGCCGCGCGTCCGTCATCGTGGGTCGGCAGCAGGCCGGTGCCGGTGCGGTCCGGGCTCGAATCGAGCTTGACACCCAGCATGCCCAGCGCATCGACACCGAACCCCACGGTGCCGTCGGTGTAGCCCGACTGCAGATTGAGCATGAAGCCTTGGGCCCATTCGTCCCGCTTGGATTGCTGGGCGCTGGTGCCGTCGCGGAAGTCTCGGTTGAAGTACATGTTGCGGGTTTCGAAGGTGGCGCTGCTGTCTTCGATGAAGTCGGCATGGCTCAGCGGGGAAAAGCCGGCAAGGGCGGCGGCGCTGGCGAGGGCGGTGCGGCTGAAGCGGGAAGGGCGGACAGGCGCGAAGGCCCGGCTCTGCAAGGACTGCATGGATGCTGTACTCCGTTTATTGTTCTTATTGGTCGAAAACGCTTCGTGGCGTTTTTCGCAGCGCTGTGTGCGGCAGCGACGGAAGTCGAAACATTCCGTTACCCGACTCTAGCGGCCTAACCTTTCGCTAACCTTTCAGTTGACTTTCACGGTTTTCGGGCTTCACAGCGGCGGTGGCGGCGGTAAACTCCGCGCCAAAGAGTGGCGTCGGCCACCCCCTGAATGAGGTGAGGATCCATGCGTGTTCTGCTCGTCGAAGACCATTTGCCGCTCGCCGAAAGCGTGGCGCAGGCGCTCAAGGGCACCGGTCTGACCGTGGATGTGCTGCATGACGGCGTGGCCGCCGACCTGGCGCTGGGCAGCGAGGAATACGCCATGGCGATCCTCGACGTGGGCCTGCCGCGCATGGACGGTTTCGAAGTACTGGCGCGCCTGCGCGCACGCGGCAAGAACCTGCCGGTGCTGATGCTCACGGCCCGCAGCGACGTCAAGGACCGGGTGCACGGCCTCAACCTCGGCGCCGACGATTACCTGGCCAAGCCGTTCGAGCTCACCGAACTGGAAGCGCGGGTCAAGGCCCTGCTGCGCCGCAGCGTGCTCGGCGGCGAACGCCAGCAGCGCTGCGGCGTGCTGGCCTACGATCTCGACACACGGCGCTTCACCCTCGGCGAAGAACTGCTCACCCTGACCTCCCGCGAACAGGCCGTGCTCGAAGCGCTGATCGCGCGGCCGGGGCGGGTGATGAGCAAGGAGCAACTGGCGGCGCAGGTGTTCGGCCTGGACGAGGAGGCGAGCCCCGACGCCATCGAGATCTACGTGCACCGCCTGCGCAAGAAGCTCGACGGGCACGCGGTGGCCATCGTGACCTTCCGTGGCCTGGGTTACCTCCTGGAAAGCCGCGATGCATAAGCCCGGCAGTCTGCGCTGGCGGTTGCTGTGGAACCTGGCGCTGCTGCTGGTGGTGCTGATGCTCGCCAGCGGCCTGAGCGCCTACTGGAACGGGCGCGAAGCTGCCGACACCGCCTACGACCGCACGCTGCTGGCGTCGGCCCGCACCATCGCCGCCGGCCTTTCGCAGCGTGACGGCAGCCTCAGCGCCGACGTGCCCTACGTGGCCCTCGACACCTTCGCCTACGACAGCGCCGGGCGCATCTACTACCAGGTCAACGACATCCACCAGAAGCTGATCTCCGGCTACGAGAACCTTCCCGGCCCGCCGCCCGGCACGCCGCGCACCGACAGCTACCCGGCCCTGGCGCGGTTCTACGACGCCACCTACCGCGGGCAGAACGTGCGGGTGGTGAGCCTGCTCAAGGCCGTCAGCGAACCGAACATGAACGGCATGGCGGAAATCCGCGTCGCCGAGACCGACGAAGCGCGGGTCAGCATGGCCCAGAGCCTGGCGGCCGACACGCTGCTGCGCCTGGGCATGCTGGCCGGCGGCGCGTTGCTGCTGGTGTGGTTCGCGGTGAGCGCCGCGCTGCGGCCGCTGGAGCGTTTGCGCACGGCGGTGGAGGAGCGTCAGCCCGACGACCTGCGGCCCTTGCCGCTGGTGCAGGTGCAGCGTGAGCTGTGGCCGCTGGTGCGGGCGCTCAACCATTTCACCGAGCGCTTGCGCGGGCAGTTCGAGCGTCAGGCGCAGTTCATCGCCGACGCGGCGCACGAGTTGCGCACGCCGCTGGCGGCGCTCAAGGCGCGGCTTGAGTTGGGCCTGCGCTCGAACGAGCCGCAGGTCTGGCACGACACCTTGCAGTCCTCGGCGCAAAGCACCGACCGGTTGACCCACCTGGCCAACCAGTTGCTGTCGCTGGCACGGGTGGAAAACGGCGCCCGGGCCATCGCTGAGGGCGGCGCGGAGTTGCTCGATTTGAGCCAGTTGGCCCGGGAGCTGGGCATGGCCATGGCGCCGTTGGCCCACGCCAGGGGCGTCGCGCTGGCGCTGGAGGCGGATCAGCCGGTGTGGCTGCGCGGCGAGCCGACGCTGCTCAACGAATTGCTGAGCAACCTGGTGGACAACGCGCTGGCGCACACGCCGCCGGGCGGCAATGTGATCCTGCGGGTCACGGCGCCGGCGGTGCTGGAAGTCGAGGATGACGGTCCGGGGATTCCGCTGCACGAGCGCGACCGGGTGTTCGAACGCTTCTACCGGCGCAACCAGCAGGTGGCGGGATCGGGCTTGGGGCTGGCGATCGTCGGCGAGATCTGCCGGGCGCACCTGGCGCAGATCACGCTGCATGACGGGGAGCAGGCGGGGTTGAAGGTCAGGGTCAGCTTCATCGCCGGATGAGGCTTTTGAGGATTGACTCTGGAAGGCGGCGCCGCCCGGCGGGAGCGAGCGCCCTCGCCACAGGGGTCAGTAGAACATCGACCGTGATTCTTCCAGGTCTGCGCACATTTCCTTGTTCTCCGTGTCGATCCCCAGCTTGCGGAACGCCGGAACGCTGAACGGGTCGATGCGCGCGAACGGATGCTCGGTGTCCTTGTGGCAGTACAGGCTGGCCACCTGCACCAGATCGACGTAATCGATCTCGGCCGACTCCCGCTTGAAGTCTTGGTACAGCCCCGGCAGTTCGACCAAGCGTTCCGGAAACTCCCAGACACGCAACAGCTTGTCGCCGAGCAGCGGGTGAATGTGGTCGATCACGTGGTTGAGGCTGACAGGATCCGACAGCAGTTCGTAGTGGTCTTCGGCGTAGGTCAGGATCGGCAGGACGCCGATCTGGTGCACCAGTCCGCCGAGGGCGGCCTGGTCGGGCTTGAGCTGGGTGTGGCGGCGGCACAGCGCGTAGCTGACCCCGGCGATCTCCAGGCTCTTGCGCCAGACTTCGCGCATCTTCTGTTCCACCACGTCGGAGCGGGCGTGGAAGATCTGCTCCATCACCAGGCCGATCGCCAGGTTGCTGCTGTAGTTGACGCCCAACCGGGTGATGGCCGTGTGCAGGTCGGTGACTTCCTGCGTCGCGCGCAGCAGCGGGCTGTTGACCACCTTGATCAGGCGCGCCGACAGCGCCGTGTCCCGGCCGATCACCTTGCTCAGGTCGCTGACGCTGATCTCCGGGTCTTCGGCGGCCTTGCGGATCTGCAGGGCCACTTCCGGCAAGGTGGGCAGAACCAGATCATCGTTGTCGATGGCCTCAACCAAATCCTGTTGGACCTTATCCGCCAGCTCGCTCATGTCGTTTCTCTAGGTCTTGCACCAAAGGCCGCGTTCAGCGCTGGATCTCGCGGTCGCGATCCAGTTCGTAAGGCAGGTCGAGCAATTGCAGCGCCGGGCCCTCGAGCGTGCCCAGGTGCACATCGCCCTCGTCGGCGGCTTCGGCTTGCAGCACCGCGAGCAGTTCGATGTTGTGTTCGGCGCGGGCGGCCAGCACCACTTCGCCGATGGAACTGCCGTGGCTCGGCGCAAACAGCGGGGTGCCGGGTTCCGGCAGTTCGCCGGCCTCCAGGCTGACGCGGTACAGACGACGCTTGAGCTTGCCCAGGTACTGCATGCGGGCGACGATTTCCTGGCCGGTGTAGCAGCCTTTCTTGAAGCTCACGCCACCGACGGCCTGCAGGTTGAGCATCTGCGGAATGAACAGCTCGCGGGTGCTCGGCATGACCTGGCCGATGCCGGCGCGGATCTGGCCCAGCAGCCAGCCGTTCAGGTCGCCTTCGGCCAATGCGGCGGACAGACGGGCCTTGATGGCGTCCGCCTGATCGGCGGGCACCCAGAGCTCGGCGCGATCCGGCGAGACGCGAACCGCGATCAGGCCTTCGTGGCGCGCCACGCTGTCGGTCTCGGCCGGCAGGGCCAGGCCGAGACCGTTCAGGGCCGCGTCCCCGTTAACCAGGCCAAAGCGCACCCAGGCTGCGCTTTCGTCGGTCAGTTTGGATTTGGAGAACACAGCGTACTTTTTCAGGTCCGCCAGTTGCGGCTCCAGCAGTTCGCCGGCCATCGCCATCAGCACGCCGTCGCCTTCGAGCAGGATGCGGAAACTGGACTGCATCCGGCCCTTTTGCGTGCAGCGGGCACCGAGGCTGGATTGGCTGTCGCTCAGGTAGTTGATGTTGCAGGTCAGTTGGCCTTGCAGGAACTTGCCGGCATCCGCGCCGCGGACCGCGAGAACGCCTTCATGTGACAGGGTGCAGAAAAAAGCAGAATCGGCCATGGGTCATCGCAGGGTAAAGAGACTGGGGCACATCATAAGGGGGGCTCGTTGAAATGGATAGTTCATAAAGGATCGGTGGTGGCCGACCAAAGCCGACTGTTCGGCACGCGCCCGGCCTGTATACTTGCGGCCTATTTGAGGAGCGCTCCATGGTCGAACAAGTTGAACTGAACCGCCTCTTTTGGCACAGCCGCCGCGGCATGCTCGAGCTGGACGTGCTGCTGGTGCCGTTCGTGAAAGAGGTCTACGCGAACCTGAACGACGTGGATCGCGCGCTGTATGTCCGCCTGCTCGAATGCGAGGACCAGGACATGTTCGGCTGGTTCATGGAACGCAGCGAGTCCGATGATCCGGAACTGCAGCGCATGGTCCGCATGATCCTGGACCGTGTCCAGCCCAAGTGAAACCTTCGAATGCCGCTGGCAGGCCTCAGGGCAACTGCTGGCGGCGTATCTGCTGACCCAGGCGTTCGCCCTGGGAGCCGTCTTTTGTCTGTCCGTGCCGCTCTGGGCCAGTTTGCTGGGGGCTTTGGCCTGTCTGGGCCATGCCGCTTGGGTGTTGCCGCGTCAGATTCTTCTCAGCCATTCCAAGGCCTTCAGCGGTCTGCGCCGCGACGCGCAGGGTTGGCAGTTGTGGAACCGCGCCGATGGCTGGCAGCCGGTGCAGTTGCGGCCGGACAGCCTGGCGCTGCCGCTGATCGTGGTGCTGCGTTTTCGTCTGCGGGGCGAGCGGCGCACACGGTCGGTCTGCGTGCCCCGGGACGCGCAGGCGGCGGATGTGCACCGTCGCCTGCGGGTACGCCTCAAGTTCAGCCGGCGTAGGTGGGCGGCACCAGAATAGTGTCCAGCGCTTCGGGCAGCAGGTCCGGGTAGTCGAGGGTGAAATGCAGCCCGCGGCTTTCCTTGCGTTCCATGGCTGAGCGGATCATCAGCTGCGCCACCTGCGCCAGGTTGCGCAGTTCGATCAGGTCGCGGCTGACCTTGTAGTTGCTGTAGAACTCGTCGATCTCGTCCAGCAGCAGGCGCACGCGGTGCTGGGCCCGCTGCAGGCGCTTGTTGGTGCGCACGATGCCGACGTAGTCCCACATGAACCGCCGTAGTTCGTCCCAGTTGTGCGCGATGATCACGTCTTCGTCCGAATCGGTCACCTGGCTGGCGTCCCAGGCGGGCAGGGCGCTGGGCACGCTGACGTCGGCCAGTTGGCCGAGGATGTCGGCCGCCGCCGAGCGGGCGTAGACGAAACACTCCAGCAGCGAGTTGCTGGCCATGCGGTTGGCGCCGTGCAGGCCGGTGAAGCTGGTTTCGCCGATGGCATAGAGGCCCGGCACGTCGGTGCGGCCCTGCTGGTCGACCATCACGCCGCCGCAGGTGTAGTGCGCCGCCGGGACGACCGGGATCGGTTGTCGGGTGATGTCGATGCCGAATCCGAGGCAGCGCTCGTAGACGGTCGGGAAGTGGCTTTTGATGAACGCTTCGGGCTTGTGGCTGATGTCCAGGAAAACGCAGTCCACGCCCAGCCGCTTCATTTCATGGTCGATGGCCCGGGCCACGATGTCCCGGGGCGCCAGTTCGGCGCGCGGGTCGAAGCGCTGCATGAAGCGCTCGCCGTTCGGCAGCTTCAGGTGGGCGCCTTCGCCGCGCAGGGCCTCGGTGATCAGGAAACTCTTGGCTTGCGGGTGATACAGGCAGGTGGGGTGGAACTGGTTGAACTCCAGGTTCGCCACCCGGCAACCCGCCCGCCAGGCCATGGCGATGCCGTCGCCGCAGGCGCCGTCGGGGTTGCTGGTGTAGAGGTAGACCTTGGCCGCGCCGCCGGAGGCCAGGATCACGAACCTGGCGCCGTAAGTGTCGACTTCGCCGCTGCGGCGGTTGAGCACGTAGGCGCCGAGGCAGCGGTCGCCGTCCAGGCCCAGTCGGCGTTCGGTGATCAGATCGACGGCGACCCGCTGCTCCAGCAGTTCGATGTTCGGGCGTTCCTTGGCCTGGGCCAGCAGCGTCGTGAAAATGGCCGCGCCGGTGGCGTCGGCGGCGTGGATGATGCGCCGGTGGCTGTGGCCGCCCTCGCGGGTCAGGTGGAATTCGAAGCCGCCGTCCTCGCCGCTGGCGTGTTCGTCGCGGGTGAAGGGCACGCCTTGATCGATCAGCCACTGGATCGCTTCGCGGCTGTGCTCGACCGTGAAGCGCACCGCGTCCTCATGGCACAGGCCGCCGCCGGCGTTCAGGGTGTCGTCGACGTGGGATTCGACGGTGTCGGTGTCGTCCAGCACGGCCGCAACGCCGCCCTGGGCCCAATAGGTGGAGCCGTTGGCCAGATCGCCCTTGCTCAGCACGGCGATGCGCAAATGGCCCGGCAGGGTCAGCGCAAGACTCAAACCGGCAGCGCCGCTGCCAATGACCAGAACATCGTGTTGGAACTGTTGGCTCATTTCAGGATTCCGCTCAAAGCGACCCGGGTCGGGGGTGGCGCAAGACAGCTGGATCGGCACGTCGGGACCGCCACACAGCCCACTAGTATATAGAGGGGGGGATCGGCACAATAGCCGGGCCGATATGGCATTGTGAAACTACCGTGACGGGAAAATCCGAACGTTTCGTCGGATGCCTTTTTGGCAGACTTCGCAAAAAGACGGCTGTATCGGGGATGAAACACACTTTTTCCGCTCATGGTCGCCCAATGTCGGTATGGCGCGGCTATAAATATTTGGAACTTTTGCCAAGGGCCCAAGATCAATAGACAGGTGCCTGAGACAAGGGACAGTGTCGGCTTCGAAGCGGAACCTGAGGTCGGGTTCCTGCCGGCGAACCGATGACAAGATTATTCGCGCAGCCGGTTCATTCCGCGCTGCGTTTTTCGTGCGTGCCTAATCAGAGCCCCGCAGGAAACTTGCTTGGAGGGGGAGAACTTTTGCGAAAAGCCCGAGTCTATGTTTGCAAGTCCGGTCGTTTGGTTATGCAAGCCTCCTCCGAGCTCATCGAGGAGTGTTCATGCTAACCCAGGAAGAGGATCAGCAGCTGGTCGAGCGCGTTCAGCGTGGCGACAAGCGGGCGTTCGATCTGCTGGTGCTGAAGTATCAGCACAAAATTCTCGGGTTGATCGTGCGTTTCGTGCACGACACCCATGAGGCCCAGGACGTTGCGCAAGAAGCCTTCATCAAGGCGTTCCGAGCGCTTGGCAACTTTCGCGGAGACAGCGCGTTCTATACGTGGCTTTACCGCATCGCCATCAACACGGCGAAGAACTATCTGGTTTCACGCGGCCGCAGGCCGCCGGATAGCGATGTCAGTTCCGAAGACGCAGAGTTCTACGACGGCGATCATGGCCTCAAGGATCTCGAATCGCCAGAACGCGCATTGCTGCGGGATGAGATCGAAGGCACCGTCCATCGAACCATTCAGCAATTGCCGGAAGATTTGCGCACGGCGTTGACGCTGCGCGAGTTCGACGGTCTGAGTTATGAAGACATTGCGAGCGTCATGCAATGTCCGGTGGGTACCGTGCGCTCCCGGATCTTCCGCGCCCGGGAGGCCATCGACAAAGCCCTGCAGCCGTTGTTGCAGGAAAACTAAAGACAGCGGCGACAGCCAAGAGAGGAACGCCATGAGTCGGGAAGCCCTGCAGGAATCGCTGTCCGCAGTGATGGATAACGAAGCGGACGAATTGGAATTGCGTCGGGTGCTCAATGCACTGGACGATGTTGAAACCCGTGAAACCTGGGCTCGCTACCAGATCGCTCGGGCAGCCATGCACAAGGATCTGCTGCTTCCGCGTCTGGATCTCGCTGCGGCGGTCTCTGCTGCGCTGGAAGACGAAGCCGCTCCGGCCAAGGTTTCCCGCGGCCCGTGGCGCAATCTCGGTCGCCTGGCTGTTGCGGCGTCGGTGACTGTGGCCGTGCTGGCCGGCGTGCGCCTGTACAACCACGACGAAATCGCTGGCGTGGAACTGGCTCAGCAGTCCAACCAGCCGACGTTGGCCGTGCCTCAAGTCAAGGGCCCGGCGGTTTTGGCAGGCTACAATGAGAGTTCGGAAGCCACAGGTCCCATGGCCAACGGCGTTCTGCAAGGCCAGCCAGGCTGGCACGATCAGCGTCTGCCAGGCTATCTGCGCCAGCATGCCCAGCAGGCCGCACTCAAGGGAACTGAAAGCGCACTGCCTTACGCGCGTGCAGCCAGCCTGGAAAACCGTTAAGGAGGATCATGCGCGCCATACCGCTACTCTCGCTTCTGCTTGGCGGCTGGTTCATCGTTCCAGCCCATGCCGACGACGCCCAGGACTGGTTGACCCGTCTGGGCCAGGCCGAACAGCAGCAGAGCTTTCACGGCACTTTCGTCTACGAGCGTAACGGCAGTTTCTCTACCCATACCATCTGGCATCGCGTCCAGAACGGCCAGGTTCGCGAGCGTCTGCTTCAGCTCGACGGATCGGCGCAGGAAGTGGTGCGGGTGGATGGACGGACGCAATGTGTCAGTGGCGCACTGATTGCGGGGCTGGGGGATTCTCCGAATTCCGCCGCCCGCCCCCTCGATCCTCAAAAACTCAAGAATTGGTACGAACTTGCCGTCATTGGCAAGTCGCGCGTGGCCGGACGTGAAGCGGTGATCGTATCGCTGACGCCCCGCGACCAGCACCGCTACGGTTTCGAACTGCATCTGGACAAACAGACGGGCCTGCCCCTCAAGTCGCTTCTGCTCAACGACAAAGGCCAGTTGCTCGAGCGTTTTCAGTTCACCCGCCTCGATACCTCTGAAATCCCTTCCGACAGCGACCTGCAGGCAGGATCCGACTGCCGCGCCGTCGCCCTGGACAGCGACAAGGCATCCGCCGTCAAGGCTGCCCAGGTCTGGCATTCGGACTGGCTGCCGCCGGGCTTCGAGCTGACCAGCAGTACCTCGCGCAAGGATCCGGAGACCAAGACCCAGGTCAGCAGTCTGATGTATGACGATGGCCTGGCGCGCTTCTCGGTGTTCCTGGAGCCGCTCAACGGCGCCACGGTCACGGATACTCGGACTCAGCTCGGCCCGACCGTTGCGGTGTCCCGTCGCCTGACCACGCCCGAGGGCGAAATGATGGTGACCGTGGTCGGTGAGATCCCGATCGGCACCGCCGAACGAATTGCCTTGTCGATGCGCAATGATGGCGCCGCAACCAGCAAGCAGTAAGCCGATTCCGGCCAGGCTGTTTGCGCTGCTTCGTCGACATGCAGAAATGTTTGCTGAGCATTTTCATTTGCAAAACACCCGATTTTTTTCTATAGGTCAGAGCCTCTCGGCTCTGGCCTTGTCTGTCGTTCCCGGAACAAAAATGCCGGCCCGCAGTTTCCGGCGTTCCTTGCTCCATATCGCTTAACCCTGCTCGTCGTAACGGGAGCTGTATGTCGATACCTAGCTTGAAGTCCTATCTCTCCATTCTCGCCACCGTGCTGGTGCTCGGTCAGGCCGTGCCCGCCGTTCAGGCGGCCGAGCTGCCTGATTTCACCCAGTTGGTCGAGCAGGCCTCGCCTGCGGTGGTGAACATCAGCACCACGCAGAAGCTGCCCGACCGCAAGGTGAACCAGCAGATGCCGGACCTGGAAGGCTTGCCGCCGATGCTGCGCGAGTTCTTCGAGCGCGGCATGCCGCCGCAGCAGCGTTCGCCCCGCGGCGACCGTCAGCGTGAAGCCCAGTCGCTGGGTTCGGGCTTCATCATCTCGTCCGACGGCTACATCCTGACCAACAACCATGTGATCGCTGACGCCGACGAGATCCTCGTCCGCCTCGCCGACCGCAGCGAAATGAAAGCCAAGCTGATCGGCACCGACCCGCGCTCCGACGTGGCCCTGCTGAAGATCGACGGCAAGGACCTGCCGGTGCTCAAGCTCGGCAAGTCCCAGGATCTGAAGGCCGGCCAGTGGGTGGTGGCGATCGGTTCGCCGTTCGGCTTCGACCACACCGTGACCCAAGGCATCGTCAGCGCCGTCGGCCGCAGCCTGCCGAACGAAAACTACGTGCCGTTCATCCAGACCGACGTGCCGATCAATCCGGGCAACTCCGGCGGTCCGCTGTTCAACCTGAACGGTGAAGTGGTCGGCATCAACTCGCAGATCTACACCCGCTCCGGCGGCTTCATGGGCGTGTCGTTCGCCATCCCGATCGACGTGGCGATGGACGTCTCCAATCAGCTCAAGAGCGGTGGCAAGGTGAGCCGCGGCTGGCTGGGCGTGGTCATTCAGGAAGTGAACAAGGATCTGGCCGAATCGTTCGGCCTGGAGAAACCGGCCGGTGCGCTGGTGGCCCAGATCCAGGATGACGGCCCTGCCGCCAAGGGTGGCCTGCAAGTGGGCGACGTGATCCTGAGCATGAACGGTCAGCCGATCGTCATGTCCGCCGACCTGCCGCATCTGGTCGGTGCGCTGAAGGCGGGCGCCAAGGCCAACCTGGAAGTGATCCGCGACGGCAAGCGCAAGAACATCGAGCTGACCGTCGGTGCGATTCCCGATGAGGACAAGGACACGGACGTGCTGCCGAAGTCCGGTGTCGAGAGCACCAGCAACCGTCTGGGCGTGTCGGTCGGCGAGCTGAGCGCCGAGCAGAAGAAAACCTACGACCTCAAGGGCGGCGTGGTCATCAAGGAAGTCCAGGACGGCCCTGCGGCGCTGATCGGCCTGCAGCCGGGCGACATCATCACTCACCTGAACAACCAGGCCATCGGTTCCGCCAAGGAGTTCGCCGAGATCGCCAAAGCGCTTCCGAAGAACCGCTCGGTGTCGATGCGGGTGCTGCGTCAGGGACGCGCCAGCTTCATCACCTTCAAGCTGGCCGAGTGATCAGGTCGTCAATCCAATAAAAAACCGCCTCGAAAGAGGCGGTTTTTTTATGCCCGCAGTTTAATGCCAGCGGGCAGGCTCAGCCCATCATGTCCTTGATCATGCGCTCCTGTTCCATCAGTTCGCGCTGACGGGCATCGATGCGTGACGACAGCGGGAAATTGTTGCCGGCCTTGCGCTTGGCGAAATCCAGTTGCTGGATCGCCTGCCGGTAATCGCCCACCAGGGCGAAATACTCAGCGCGGGCCTGGTGCAGGCCGATGATGTTGCCGGACAGGCCGCGGGTCTCGGCCACCTGATACCACACGTCCGGATCGTCCGGGCGCGACTTGAGCAGGCTGTCCAGGGCCTTTTCCGCATCGGCGGCGCGGTTCTGCTTGAGCAGCAGGTCGACCCGCACCTGGTTCAGCGGGTAGTTGCCGGGAAACTGCGTGAGCAGCCGGTCGACCCGCGACTGGGCGTCGGGCAGGCGGTTGTTGGTGATGTCCAGGTCGACCTGGGCCAGGTTGTAGATCAGTTCGTTCGGGGACTTGGCCAGCAACTGCTTGAGGTTTTCCCGGGCGTCATTCAACTGGCCGCCCTTGATCTGGGCAATGGCCAGGCCGTAGCGGGCGACGTCGTTTTTCGGGTTCTCGTCCAGCTGCGCACGGAAGCGCTTGGCGCCCAGCCCTGGGGTCTCTTCGTAGATCAGCTGCACGCGGGCGCGGATCAACTGATAGCGCAGGCTGTCTTCGATGCCGCCGGGCTTGGTCTGTTCGGCGCGGTTGCGGGTGTCGGCGATCCGCGATTCGGTGACCGGGTGAGTCAGCAGGAATTCCGGCGGTTTGGCGTCGAAGCGGTACTGGCGCATCAGGCGCTCGAACATGGTCGGCATCGAGCGCGGGTCGTAGCCGGCCTTTTCCAGGTTGAGGATGCCGATGCGGTCGGCTTCCTGCTCGTTCTGACGCGAGAAGGTGCGTTGCGACTGGATCGCCGCCGCCTGGGTGCCGGCGATGGTTGCGATGCCCGCATCTCCGCCGCCGGCGGCCGCGATGACGATCCCGGCCAGCAGGGCGGCCATCATCGGCACCTGCATCCGCTGGGAGGCTTCGACGCCCCGGGCGAAGTGGCGTTGGGACAAGTGCGCCAGTTCGTGGGCCAGCACCGAGGCGTATTCGCCTTCGGTCTGGGCGTTGAGGAACAGACCGCCGTTGACCCCGACCACGCCGCCGGGCGCGGCGAAGGCGTTGAGCTGCGGGCTGTTGATCAGGATGAACTCCAGGCGCCGGTCGCTGACCTGGCTGGTCTCCACCAGCTTGTAGACGCTGGACTCGACGTAGTCCTTGAGCTGCGGATCGTTCAGTTGGGAAACCTGGCTGCGCAGCAGCGCCAGCCAGGCACGGCCCAGCTGGTATTCCTGTTGCGGCGAGACAATGGCAGAGCTGGCATCACCGAGTGACGGCAGATCGTCGGCGAAGCCCGGAGAGGCGAGCAGGCAAGCGAGCGTCAGCAGGGTAGGGCGCAGAAAAGTCATGCACAAAGCCTTAGTCGACAAAGACCTTACTGTAGCCGGACACCGGGCCTGCGACCAGATATTCTAGGGGGCCTGACCCACCTGATCCGGAGTGACGCATGAACGACGCTGTAGCCCATGACCGCGAACTGGACGCCAGCGGCCTGAATTGTCCGTTGCCGTTGCTCAAGGCCAAGATGGAGCTCAACAAGCTGCCCAGCGGCGCGGTGCTCAAGGTGATCGCCACGGATGCGGGTTCCCAGCGCGATTTCCGCACCTTTGCCAAATTGGCCGGTCATACGCTGCTGCGCGAAGAAGACGAGGCGGGCGTCTACCGTTACTGGTTGAAAAAAGCCTGAAACCGACAGCGTTCAAGACCTAAGGAATATTGATGTTCAAAGTGTTACGCGACTGGGTTCAGCGCTACTTCTCCGATGAAGAGGCGGTGGTGCTGGCGGTGCTGCTGTTTCTCGCCTTCACGGCGGTGCTCACCTTGGGCGGCATGCTCGCGCCGGTGCTGGCGGGGATGGTGCTGGCTTACCTGATGCAGGGGCTGGTGGTCACCCTCGAACGGCTGCGCATGCCCGGCGGTGCGGCGGTGGGGCTGGTGTTCGCGCTGTTCATGGGCGTGCTGATGGTGTTCATCGTGGTGGTGCTGCCACTGCTCTGGCATCAGTTGATCACGCTGTTCAACGAATTGCCGGGCATGCTCGCCAAATGGCAGTCGCTGCTGTTGCTGCTGCCGGAGCGTTATCCGCACCTGGTCTCCGACGAGCAGGTGCTGCAGGCCATCGAGGCGGCGCGGGGCGAGATCGGCAAGTTCGGCCAGTGGGCGCTGACGTTCTCGCTGTCAAGTCTGCCGCTGCTGGTGAACGTGATGATCTACCTGGTGCTGGTGCCGATCCTGGTGTTCTTCTTCCTCAAGGATCGGGCGATGATCGGCGAATGGGTGCGCGGCTATTTGCCGCGGGAGCGGGCGCTGATCACCCGGGTCGCCCAGGAAATGAACCGACAGATCGCCAACTACATCCGCGGCAAGGTCATAGAGATCGTGATCTGCGGCGGGGTGACGTACATCGCCTTCGTTGCGCTGGGCCTCAACTATGCCGCGCTGCTGGCCTTGCTGGTGGGCGTGTCGGTGGTGGTGCCGTATGTCGGGGCGGTGGTGGTGACCGTGCCGGTGCTGCTGATCGCGCTGTTCCAGTGGGGCTGGAGCGACCAGTTCATCTACCTGATGGCGGTGTACGGGATCATTCAGACCCTGGACGGCAACGTGCTGGTGCCGTTGCTGTTTTCCGAAGCGGTCAACCTGCACCCGGTGGCGATCATCTGCGCGGTGCTGTTGTTCGGCGGGTTGTGGGGGTTCTGGGGCGTGTTCTTCGCGATTCCCCTGGCGACGCTGTTCAAGGCTGTGCTGGATGCCTGGCCGCGCAAGGAGCCGGTGGTGGCCCCGCTGCTGTAGGGCGTGTTGCGGTGGCGCCCGAGAGGGCGCCACAAAGGCATCAAGCCTTGTTCAGGGCCTGCGCCGCCGCCAGAACCTCGTCCACATGCCCCGGCACCTTCACGCCACGCCATTCCTGACGCAGCACGCCGTTCTTGTCGATGAGGAACGTGCTGCGATCCACGCCCATGTATTCCTTGCCGTACAGCTTCTTCAGCTTGATCACGTCGAACAGCTGGCAGATGGCCTCGTCCTTGTCGCTGATCAGCTCGAACGGGAACTCCTGCTTGCACTTGAAGTTCTCGTGGGACTTCAGGCCGTCGCGGGAAACCCCGAAGATTTCCGTGTCGGCGGCCTGGAACGCGGCGTACTGGTCGCGAAAGCCCTGGCCTTCGGTGGTGCAGCCGGGGGTGCTGTCCTTCGGATAGAAGTAGATCACCACCTGCTTGCCCTTGAGGCCCGCGAGGCTGACGGTTTTCCCGCTGGTGGCGGGGGCTTCGAAATCGGCAACCGGTCGGTCGATCACAACGGCCATGAAAGCTTCCTTCTTACATTGGGTTCTGTGGGCGCCACGGTTCGATCAGCGCGTCCAGGTTCATCGCGTCGGCGAAGTCCAGGAACTGGTCGCGCAGCCAGCTGATCTGGGTGCCGGCCGGCAGGGTCACGGTGAACGTGGCGTTGAGCATGGTGCCGCCGGTCTGCGGGGCCTGGTAGGTGTCGCAGGTCAGGTTCTCCAGGTCGATGTTGTGGTCGGCGAAGAACTGGCACAGCTCGCTGATGATGTCGGAGCGGTAGGCCGAGCTGACGTAGGCCACGTAGGGCAAGGCCTGCGGGCGGTTTTCCAGGGCCGCGCTGCGCACCACGTTGACGGTGAAGGCATGGCGCTTGGCCAGGACCGGCAGGCTGCTCTCGAGGCGGGCCAGGCCGTCCCAGCTGCCCGAGATCTCGAGCACCAGCGCGCTGCACTCGCCGTGGCGGGTCAGGCGCGAGGTGACCACGGCGCAGCGGTTTTCATGGCTGGCGCGGCACAGCACGTTGGTCAGCTCCATGGGGTTGGCGCCGAGGGCACTGATGACAAGGAATTGTTCGCGAACTGTGGGGGTGGACATGCAGCGTTCCTAAAGCGATGAGCGGTCGGTAGTCATTAGAGGGCATCGCCTGTCGGGAAGTGCCTGAACAGGCCTGTGCGCAAGGCCCCGGCAACGTGCTTCGTCGGCGTCCGCCGTGGCGGGAGCGTCCGGCGGCGACGCTGGAACGGGGCCCGGAGGGCCGATTCGGGAGGCTGGAACCCGGCATGCGAGCCGATCTGTACCGATCAAAGCCTGAAGGGTAGCGAAAAGCGGCGCCAAGGGGAATGGCGGCAGCGCAGTACTTCGCTTGTGCAAGCATGTTGGCGCCAGTACCATTACCGCTCTCTTTTTCCGGCAGGAGCGGTTTCATGATTGCGGGCAGTATGGTGGCATTGGTCACACCCATGGATGCACAAGGGCGTCTAGACTGGGACAGCCTCAGCAAACTCGTGGACTTCCACCTCAAGAACGGCACCCATGCCATCGTCGCGGTCGGCACCACCGGCGAGTCGGCGACCCTTGACGTCGAAGAACACATTGCCGTCATCAAAGCCGTGGTCAAACAGGTCGCCGGCCGCATTCCGGTCATCGCCGGCACCGGCGCCAACTCGACCCGTGAAGCCGTCGAACTGACCCGCAACGCCAAAGAGGCCGGCGCCGACGCCTGCCTGCTGGTGGTGCCGTACTACAACAAGCCGACCCAGGAAGGCCTGTACCAGCACTTCAAGCACATCGCCGAAGCGGTCGACATCCCGCAGATTCTCTACAACGTCCCCGGCCGCACCTCCTGCGACATGCAGGCCGAGACCGTGATCCGCCTCTCCACCGTGCCGAACATCATCGGCATCAAGGAAGCCACCGGCGACCTCAAGCGCGCCAAGGCGATCCTCGATGGCGTGAGCAAGGACTTCATCGTGCTGTCCGGCGATGATCCGACCGCCGTCGAACTGATCCTGATGGGCGGCAAGGGCAACATCTCCGTCACCGCCAACGTCGCCCCGCGCGAAATGGCCGACCTGTGCGAGGCCGCGCTGGAAGGCAACGCCGAGAAGGCGCGGGCCATCAACGAAAAACTGATGCCGCTGCACAAGGACCTGTTCATCGAAGCCAACCCGATCCCGGTGAAGTGGGCTTTGGCTGAAATGGGCCTGATGCACGAAGGCATCCGCCTGCCGCTGACCTGGCTGAGCGCTCCTTGTCATGAAACGCTGCGCTCGGCCCTGCGCCAGTGCGGCGTCCTGGTTTAATTGAGGAAGTACAACGCATGAAGCGAATGGCCGGACTTTCCGCACTTGCCTTGATTATCTCCAGCACCAGCGGCTGTGGATGGATCTGGGGCCCGGAAGGTTATTTCCGTGACCGTGGCAGCGACTACCTGCAGGCGCAACAGACCGCGCCGATGCAACTGCCGTCGGGTGTCAGCACCTCCAAGCGTCTGGATCCGCTGTTGCCGATCCCGCGCAACGTGGCTGACGACACCGCAAAAGGCGAGTACGTGGTTCCTCGTCCGCAACCGCTGTCGGCCATCGCCGACGCCGGTGACTACTCGCTGCAGAAGAGCGGCGATTCGCGCTGGGTGATGGCCCAGCATCCGCCGGCCGAAGTCTGGCCGGTCGCCGTGCAGTTCTTCCAGGACAACGGCTTCCGTCTGGACGAGCAGCGTCCGCAGACCGGCGAGTTCACCACCACCTGGCAGCATTCCGATGAGCTGTCCGCCTCCATGGCCAAGCGCCTGAGCGCGGCCGGCGTCGGCGCCGACAGCGAAACCCGCGTGCGGGTGCGCATCGAGCCTGGCGTGCAGCGCAACACCAGTGAAGTCTATGTGGTCAGCGCCGAGCGTCCTGCCGGCAGCACCGCCGACGTGGCGTTCACCAACCGTTCGGTCAACACCGGCCTGGACGCGGCGCTGGTCGACGACATGCTGGCGAGCATGAGCCGCACCTCCGAGAAGGGCGGTTCGGTGTCGATGCTGGCCTCCCGCGATTTCGACGCGCCGAGCCGCGTCAGCCTCAGCGAAGACGGCAGCGGCAACCCGGTGCTCAACGTCGGCAGCGACCTCGACCGTGCCTGGTCGAGCGTCGGCCGTGCGCTGGAGCAAGGCGAATGGCGCGTGGAAGACATCAACCGCAGCCTGGGCCTGTACTACATCAACCTGGCCGAGAAGGCCGAGAAGAAAGACGACAAGCCCGGTTTCTTCAGCAGCCTGTTCGGCAGCAAGCCTGACAAGGAAGAAGTCGAAGCCCGTGCCGAGCGCTATCAGGTTCGCCTGAGCAAGGTGGGCGAGAACGTCCAGGTGACCGTCGAGAAGAACATCAACACCGTGGCGCCGGCCGAAGTGGCCCGCAAGGTGTTGAGCGTGATTCAGGACAACCTGGGCTGATCCGATGCGTTTCGCCGTTCTCGGCAGCGGTAGCCAAGGGAACGGCACGCTGGTCGCCAGCGCCGATACGGTAGTGCTGGTGGATTGTGGCTTCTCCCTGCGGGAAACCGAAAAACGCCTGTTGCGCCTGGGTGTGAACCCGGCGCAACTGAGCGCGATACTCGTGACCCACGAACATGCCGACCACGTGCATGGCGTGGGTTTGCTGTCTCGGCGCTACAATCTGCCTGTCTATCTGAGCCGCGGCACGTTGCGCGGGATGCGCAAGCCGATTGACGCCACCGGTTTCGTCGCCGGCGGCGAGCGGTTGCAGATCGGCGCCTTGAGCATCCAGGCCATTGCCGTGGCCCATGATGCGCAGGAGCCGACCCAGTATGTGTTCAGCGACGGCGAGCGGCGTTTCGGCCTGCTGACCGACCTGGGCTCTTACTGCGAACAGGTGCTGGACGGCTACCGGGATCTCGATGCGTTGATGATCGAGGCCAACCATTGCCGCGATTTGCTGGCCCGCGGTCACTACCCGTACTTTCTCAAGCAACGGGTGGGCGGCGAGCGGGGACATCTGAACAACCATCAGGCGGCATTCCTGGTGGCCGAGTTGGGTTGGCAAGGCCTGCAACACCTGGTCCTGGCCCATCTCAGCAGCAAGAACAACCTGCCGCAGCTGGCCCGGCAATGTTTCGTCGACACCCTCGGGTGCGACCCGGACTGGCTGCAACTGGCCGATCAAGATTCAGGGCTCGACTGGCGCCACATCGCCTAGCCCACCTATTTAGCAAGCGGAGCCCATCATGGAAAAACGTGAAGAACTCTACCGCGGCAAAGCCAAATCGGTTTACAAGACCGACGACGCCGACCGCCTGATCCTGCTGTTTCGCAACGACACCTCGGCGTTCGACGGCAAGCGCATCGAACAGCTCGACCGCAAGGGCATGGTGAACAACAAGTTCAACGCCTTTATCATGCAGAAGCTCGAAGCGGCCGGCATCCCGACCCAATTCGACAAGCTGCTGGGCGACAACGAGTGCCTGGTCAAGAAGCTCGACATGATCCCGGTCGAGTGCGTGGTGCGTAACTATGCCGCCGGCAGCCTGGTCAAGCGCCTGGGCGTCGAAGAGGGCATGAAGCTCAACCCCTACACCTTCGAGCTGTTCCTGAAGGACGACGCCAAGGGCGATCCGTTCATCAACGAATCCCACGTCGTGGCGTTCGGCTGGGGCACCGCCGAGCAGCTGGTGCGCATGAAGGAACTGTCCCTGAAGGTCAACGACGTCCTGAGCAAACTGTTCGACGACGCCGGCCTGCTGTTGGTGGACTTCAAGCTGGAATTCGGTGTGTTCAGCGACGGCTCCATCGTCCTGGGCGACGAATTCAGCCCGGACGGCTGCCGTCTGTGGGACAAGGACACCAAGAAGAAAATGGACAAGGACCGCTTCCGCCAAGGCCTCGGTGACGTCATCGAAGCCTACGAAGAAGTGGCCCACCGTCTGGGCGTACCGCTTTAATCGACGCAAGCATCTGATAGCACGGAAAAAATTTGCGTCAGGGGGTTCGCTTCCGGCAAAAGTGTTGTTATGATGCGCGCCGTTGGAGAGATGCCAGAGTGGCCGAATGGGACGGATTCGAAATCCGTTGTACCTTCGCGGGTACCTAGGGTTCGAATCCCTATCTCTCCGCCATTATTTGAAAAGCCCCGTAGCTGAGAAGCTACGGGGCTTTTTGTTTGCGCCGAAGAAAGCCGTCCGAACGCGGGCTTGCCTTTCGCGATAACTGACTAAACTTTCCGGTTCAGGGTCATGGGCCGCCGGTCTCTTCCGGCAGCCATTTCAATCCGTGAGGTTTGGCCATGGCAAAAGGCAAGAAGAAGGACGGCGAAAAAGGCAAGGCGACCGAAAAGACCAAGCTGTCGAGCAAGGACTACCTGGCCGAGCTGCGCCGTCTGCATGTCGAGCTGGTGAAGATGCAGGAGTGGGTGACGGCCAACGGCATCAAGGTCTGCATCATTTTCGAGGGGCGTGACGGGGCGGGGAAGGGCGGGACGATCAAGGCGATCACCGACCGGGTGAGCCCGCGGGTGTTCCGCGTGATCGCGCTGCCGGCGCCGACCGACCGCGAAAAGAGCCAGATGTACATCCAGCGCTATCTGCCGCATCTGCCGGCCGGCGGCGAGGTGGTGATCTTCGACCGCAGTTGGTACAACCGCGCCGGGGTCGAGCGGGTGATGGGCTTCTGCACCGACAAGCAGGTGGAGAAGTTTCTGCAGACCGTGCCGCTGGTGGAACGGGCCATCGTCGATTCGGGGGTGATCTTGCTCAAGTACTGGCTGAACGTCAGCCAGGAGGAGCAGACCCGCCGGCTCGAAGAGCGCATCACCGACGGGCGCAAGATCTGGAAGCTTTCGCCCATGGACCTCAAGTCTTACAGCCGCTGGTACGACTACTCCAGGGCCCGCGATGAGATGATCGAAGCCACCGACACCGGCTACGCGCCATGGCTGGTGGCCGACTCGAACGACAAGCGACGGGCGCGCCTGAACATCATTTCCGACCTGCTCAGCCGCATACCGTACAAAGAGGTGCCCAGGGAAAAGGTCGTCTTGCCCAAGCGGCAGAAGTCGGGTGGCTATCGGGAGACGAATTACCCCTTCAAGCACGTTGTGGAGCGCTTCTGACCCATGGGCCGCCGAAACCGCCGGGTATGGCAGATGCGGCGGCCTTTGCCGGCGTCAGATCTCCTTGACCGGCGTCTCTGCGTGCACGCCTTTGATCAATTCGATCACGTGCAGGCAGTCCGCCTTGTTCACGTAGGACTCCCCGCTGGCGACGGTTTCGTGGTTCCCGGCCCTCAGCCGCCAGCGCCATTGGCCCTTGCCGGTGCTCAGGGTGCCTTTGGATTGTCTGTAGATCTCGAAATACATTCAGTTCGCTCCATGCGATTGGGATATTGCGACACGCTGTGACGCACCGACGCAAGCCTAGCGGAGCTGGCTTTTTTGGCTATCGGGCATTTGTTTCCAATCGTTGGGAGATGTGTGAGCAAGGCCCGGGGCAGGGCGCACGAACCGGCTCCGGACGAGGTGCGATGCCGTCGCCTCATTCTTGCGCCGCCTCTGGCGGTGCTGCTTAATGAGGTACGGCTCAAGGTATTCGATCCCGGTTCGGCAACCGGTCAACACGCCAAGAGAAGAGCAGGCCCGTGAACCATCCGCTCGGGACGCATGTTGCGGGGCCGGTGACGTTGTCGCTGGTGATCCCCGTGTTCAACGAGGAGGACAGCCTCGACGGCTTTCTTGTGCGCATCGGGCAGGTCTTCGCGCGCGAGGCGCAGATCGGGCTTGAGCTGGTGTTCGTCAATGACGGCAGCACCGATGCGACGCTGGAGCGGTTGTTGCGGCATCAGAGGGATGACCCGCGGATCCGCGTCGTCGACCTGAGCCGCAACTTCGGCAAGGAAGCGGCGCTGTCGGCCGGCCTGCAGACCGCCACAGGGCAGATCGTGGTGCCGATCGACGTCGACCTGCAGGATCCGCCCGAAGTCATCCTGCAGATGGTCGCCCGCTGGCGGGAAGGCTATGAGATGGTGCTGGGCCACCGCATCAGCCGCCGCAACGACTCCTGGGCCAAGCAGACCTCCGCCAATTGGTTCTACCGCCTGCACAACAGGATCGCCGACCAGCCCCTGCCGGAGAACGTCGGCGACTTTCGCTTGATGGACCGCTGCGTGGTGGACGCGCTGCTGACCCTGCCGGAGTCGAGGCGCTTCATGAAAGGGCTGTTCGCCTGGGTCGGTTTCCGCACCACCCATGTCGATTACGAGCGGCCGCAGCGCGCGGCGGGCAAGAGCAAGTTCAACGGCTGGCGGCTGTGGAATTTCGCGCTGGAGGGCATCACCAGTTTCAGCACCGAGCCGCTGCGGATTTGGACCTACCTGGGGGCGGCGGTGTCGCTGGTGTCCTTTGGCATCGCGATATTCATTGTGGCGCGGACGCTGATCTACGGCGTCGACTTGCCCGGCTATGCCTCGCTGATGGTGGCCGTGACGTTTCTCGGCGGCCTGCAGCTGATCGGCATCGGGGTGCTCGGCGAATACCTGGGCCGCACCTACATCGAAGCGAAGCACCGGCCGGTTTTCCTGGTGCGCCGCATCTACGAACCCAAGGACTGAGGCATGGACCTCAAGGAAGCCGACATCCTGGGCGAGCGCATCGGTGAGCATTGGTACTACGGCGCCAAGGCCGCGGCGATCCGCCGGATGCTGGGGGACGTGCCGGTCAGGCGGATTCTCGATGTCGGCGCCGGTTCAGGGTTCTTTTCCCGCCATCTGCTGGCCTGCACCGCCGCGTGCGAAGCCTGGTGCGTGGACACCGGCTACCCCGCCGACTCCAGTGGGGAGAGCGACGGAAAACCGGTGCACTACCGCCGCGCGATGGGAACCGTGGACGCCGACCTGGTCTTGCTGATGGATGTGCTGGAGCACGTCGATGACGACCTCGGCCTGCTTCGGGCCTGCATTGGCCAAGTCCCGTCCGGCAGCCGCTTTCTGATGACGGTGCCGGCCTTTGCGTTCATGTGGAGCGGGCACGACGATTTTCTCGGGCACAAGCGCCGCTACACCCTGGGACGGTTCGAGGCCCTGGCCGCCGCTGCGGGCCTGCAAGTGGAGCGGGGCGCCTACGGTTTCGGTGCGGTGTTTCCGTTCGCGCTGGCGTCGCGTCTGCTGGCCGCAGGCTCGGCGCCGCGCTCTCAGCTCAAGCGTCACTCGGCTTTCGTCAATGCGCTGCTCAAGGCACTGTGCAGGCTCGAATTGCCCCTGATGGGCATCAATCGCCTGGCCGGCCTGAGCGTGTTCGTGCTGGCGCGCAAACCGTGACGGTCGCCGACCGGTCCGCCCTGATCCGCCGCGGCCTGCGTTTCGCCGTGACCGGGCTGTTCGTCACGGCGCTGCATGCGTTGGTGGCGGTGCTGTTCATCCGCTTCGTCAGCCCGCGTCCGCCGGTGGCCAACGGCGTGGCCTTCGCTCTGGCGACGGTGGTGTCGTATGCGCTCAACACGGCCTGGAGCTTCTCCGCGCGGTTGCACGGCAAGACCCTGCTGCGCTTCATGTCGGTGTCGGCGGGCGGTTTTCTGTTGGCGGTGTTCGTGGCGTGGTCGGCGCAGCTTGCCGGCCTGCATTATCTGCTGGGCGTCGCTGCAGTGGCTCTGACGGTGCCTGCCTTCACGTTCGTGCTGCACAACGTCTGGACGTACCGATGACGGACGCCGCAGCTGCCGCGCCGTTTCGATGGACGGCGCCCCCCCTGCCTTTCTACACTGCCGCCATCTGGGGATGGGGGTGAAGGATGAACCGAAATGAACTGCGCAAGGCTGACATCAACCTGATGGTGGTGTTCGAGACGCTGATGCTCGAACGCAACGTGACGCGGGCCGCCGAAAAGCTGTTCCTCGGCCAGCCGACCATCAGTTCGGCGCTCAACCGCTTGCGCACGATGCTCAACGATCCGCTGTTCATCCGCGTCGGTCACCGCATGGAGCCGACGGCCCGGGCCGAAGACATCTTCCGCCACCTCAAGCCGGCGCTGGACTCCCTCTCGGTGGCCCTGAGCCTGACCCGAGATTTCGATCCCGCCGTCAGCACCATGACCTTTCGCATCGGCCTGTCCGACGACGTCGAGTTCGGCCTGCTGCCGCCGGCGCTGCGCACCCTGCGCCAGGAGGCGCCGAACGTGGTGTTCGTGGTGCAGCATGTCGACTACTGGCGGATCCCCGACCTGCTGGCCTCGGGCGACATCACCGTCGGCATCAGCCAGACCCGCGGCCTGCCGGCCAACGCCAAGCGCAAGCTGCTGCGGCACATCCAGCCGAGCATCCTGCGGGCGGACGCCTCCGCCACGCCGCTGACCCTCGATGAGTACTGCGCCCGCCCGCACGTGCTGGTGTCCCACACCGCCAACGTCAGCGGCTACGCCGACGAGTGGCTGGCGGACATCGGCCGCACCCGCCAGGTGGTACTGTCGGTGCCGCAGTACAGTGCGTTGCCGGCGCTGCTGGCCGGCACCGACCTGATCGCCAGCCTGCCGGACTACACGGCCGAGGCGATGGCCGCCTCGGGGCTGCTGTTCAAGGAGCCGTTCCCGTTCAAGACGCCGACCCTGGACCTGTCGATGGTCTGGCTCAGCCATGTGGACAGCGACCCGGCCGAGCGCTGGCTGCGCTCGCGGCTTGAAGCGCTGATGAGCGAACGCCCCGCGACCTGACCGACACCGCAGCACCTGTAGGCGCGAGCCCGCGCCACAGAAATTAGTGATATATGTACGGCCTTTGCGCCCAATGACTGGAGTTCCCCCATGCCGCACCTGCACCTGGAATACACCGCCAACCTGCCGCAGCTGAACGCCGACCTCGCGCTGATCCGGCTCAACAACACCTTGGTGGCTTCCGGTCAGTTCGCCGCGGAGTACGACATCAAGAGCCGTGCGGTGAAGGTCGAGACGTTCAGGGTCGGCACCGCGCCTGGCGAGCGGGCTTTCGTCCATGTGAAGCTGGCGCTGCTCAGCGGGCGTTCGCCGCAGATCAAGCGGCAGTTGTCGGAAAGCCTGCTGGCGGCGCTGCAGGACCTGTGCGAGTGGCCGGCCGGGGTCGACGTGCAGCTGTGCGTGGAGCTGCTGGACATCGACCGCGAGTCCTACACCAAGACCGCCATCGGCGTGTGAGGCTCAGGCGGCTTCCAGCTCCGAGCAGGTCTTGATGACCTGCTCGCGCAGCCAGAGGTTGGCGCTGTCCTGGTCGGCGTTGCGGCTCCACTGCATGTCGAGGGTGAAGCCGGGCAGGCCGTTGGGCGCCTCGCAGTGGTTGAACACCGCGTCGTTGGTCAGCAGGCGCTGGATGCGCCGGGGCAGGGTGAGGATGAAGTCGGTGCCGGTGATCATCTTCAGCGCCGCGCTGTAGCTGTTGGAGCGGGCGACGATCTGGCGCTTCTGCGCCTGGCGCGCCAGCCAGCCGTCGACCATGTTGGTGGTGGACATCCACGGCGTGGGGAACACGTGCCGGCGTTCGGTGAAGGCCTTGAGGCTCAGGCGTGGCTCCAGCGGTGTGGCGCGCTTGTCGAAGACGCAGACCAGATCGTCCTCCAGCAGCATGCGCGATTTCAGGTCGGCATGCTGGCGGTGAAAGTGCGGGCCGAAGCAGATCACCAGGTCGAGGCTGCCGTCGCGCAGCTCGTCGGCGGGCACGTCGGTCTCGAACTTGTGCATGTTGACCATCACCGGCAGATCGTCGAAATCGAAGCGCTTGAGCATCCGCGGCAGGATCAGTTGCTCAAAGTACTCCGGCGCGCAGATGTTGAAGGTGACCGCCTGGGCCGTCGGATCGAACACCGGGGGGCCGGCGTGGCACAGGTTGATGCTTTCGAGGATCTTCTGCACATGGCTGTACATGCCGTCGGCCTTGTAGGTCGGCCGCATGCCCGTGCGAGTGTTGATGAAGAGTTCGTCTTCGAAGCTGGTGCGCAGTTTCTTCAGGCAGTAACTGACGGTGGACTGGCTGACGAACAGCGCCTCCGACACGTCGGTGACACTGCTTTGCTCGTACACGGCGACGAACACCATGAGATCCTGCATGTCGAGCTTTCTAAGCAAGTTACTGTTCAGCATCCGTTCCGTCCTGCAGTGCTCCTTGCGCCGATCCGCGCAAACGTGTGCGGACGATCCTAACGGAACGATGGTGCCAGGAAAAACCCCTGTAGGACATTTTACGGTCAGTTGTGGGACAGAAAGTTCCAGCAACACGACGTGCCGAAGTAAACCCGTAAAAGATGGCCAGAAGCCTCCCCCGCAGGCGGGCTCAAGTCACGCTCAACGGATGTGGCGGGCGTAATGTTTGGGGTCGAAGCGCAGCACCATCAGCAGCATCAGCGCCATCACGGCGGTCAGTGACCACCAGGCGCCCTCGAAGCTGCCCGAGCGGTCGCGGATGAACCCGGCCAGCAACGGCGACAGGCCGGCGATCAGGTAGCCGATCCCTTGCACGAACGCGGTCAGGGCGCCGGCCCGTTGCGGCTCGTCGAGGTGGTCCAGGGACACAATCAGGCTCATGGGAAACAGGCCGCCGATGCCCAGGCCCAGCAGGCAGGGCCACAGCAGGCCCAAGTGGTGCGGGCTGAGGATCAGGCCGCAGAAGCCTGCGATGATCAGCACGAGCAGCCCGCCGAGCACCGCCCGCCGGTCACGGCTGCGGTTGGCGATGGCGGGCACCGTCAGGCCGGCGATCACTTCCATGGCGGTGAGGAAGCCCAGCACCAGGCCGGCGTGCTGTTCACTGAAGCCTTGCTCCACGTAGTACGGCGCGAGCCAGGCCAGCACGCAGGTGTAGGACGCTGTGCCCAGGCCGAAGAAGAGCGCCAGCCACCAGGCGCGGGCGTTGGAGAAAAAGGATTCCCTCGCGGCCTTCACCGCCGCGACGGGTGAAGCCCCCGAACCTTGCGTCCGCCACGCCAGCGCGGCGCACAGCGCCAAGGCCGACCAGAGCGCCAGCCCTCCGCGCCAGCTGCCGCCGTGCAGCAGCACCAGCGGCGCGAGCGAGGCGGCCAGCGCGGCGCCGCCCATTATCGAGGTGACGTACAGCCCCATGCACAGCGCGACGTGGTCGGGAAAGCGCGATTTGATCAGCGCCGGCATCAGGGCCTGAATCAGCGCGATGCCGATCCCGGCGAGCACCGCACTGGCGATCAGCGGCGGCGCCGAGTCGAGGAACAGCCGCGACAGGCTTGCCAGCCCGATCACCAGCAACGACAGCAGCACCGTACGCCGTTCGCCCAGGCGTCGGCTGATGCCCAGGCCGAAAAACATCGCCAGCCCCATCGCCGTCACCGGCAGCATGGTCAACAGGGAGGCGAGGCTGAAGCTCAACGGGATGTCGCCGCGGATGGCCGACAGCAACGGGCCGACCGCTGCCATCGACGGCCGCAGGTTGAGGGCGACCAGCACGATGCCGAGCATCAGCCAGGCGGCGGGACGGGTGGTCGTGGTGCGTACGCTTTCCATTGACGGGCCTTGGGACGGGAGGCGGTCGATTAGGCGCGCGGGGCCTGTGGGCGGGCAAATCAGAAAGTCTGCGGTGGTATTTAAAAAGTCGATATCACGGCGTGGCAGTCACCCCAGGTGTCGGTTGTGCTGGCCTCATCGCTGGCAAGCCAGGCTCCCACAGGGTTTTGTGGTGTACAGGGAATTTGCGGCCCAGCGAGATCCCCTGTGGGCGCCAGCCTGCTGGCGATGGCGTCAGTGATCGCGCCACCCAGTCTGGGCAAAACCTGTGAACGAACTATTCTCAAATACATCGGGCCAACTATTCGTTGGCTTCTTTTTCACAAAAAATTGATGGTTGCCTGCTTAAAGTTTGTCCCGCCTTGATCAATGAAATTTTCACAATTGGTCACAGCGCTTCTTTCAGGAAATGCCCCTCTTTATGCTGAAGTTAAAAGCCGTGCGCCCGGAATGGGTGACGTTGTTGGCCAGTGCCTTTCTTTTGCTCGGATTCAATGGCGTGCTCTGGCAGCACCTGTCCGACATCACGTCGGCGGACGGCAAAGGCATCGCCATGCGCATCGCGTTCGGCGTCATGATTTTCGCGGCCTACAACATCGTGCTGACGCTGCTGGCGTTCCGGCCGGTGTTGAAGCCGCTGCTGAGCCTGATGTTTCTGGTCAGCGCCGGCGTGGCCTACTTCATGAGCCAATATGGCGTATTGATTGATGCGGGCATGTTTCGCAACTTCGCCGAAACCAATGCCACGGAAGTTCGCGACCTGCTGTCCTTGAAGTTGTTTGTTTATATTCTCCTGCTCGGTGTCTTGCCGACCTGGCTGTTGTGGAAAGTTCCGGTCAACTACCGCAAGTGGCACCGGGAACTGTTGAGCAAAGTTATCGTGGGCGTCGCGTCGGCGGCGGTCATCGGCGGGGTGGCGCTGGCCAACTACCAGGGCCTGTCTTCGTTGTTCCGCAATCACCATGAACTGCGCCTGATGCTGGTGCCGAGCAACTACATCGGCGCCTCGGCCGGCTACCTGCGCGAGCAGGTCGCCTCGGTGCAGCAGCCGTTCGTCAAGATCGGCGAAGACGCCCAACGCAATCCGGCCGTGCAGAACCGTCCGCGCAAATCCCTGACCGTGCTGGTGGTGGGAGAGAGCGCCCGGGCGGAGAACTTCGGCATTCTGGGCTACGACCGGGACACCACGCCGAAGCTGGACAAGGAAGCCGGCCTGATCGCCTTCACCGACGTGCACTCGTGCGGCACCGAAACCGCCGTGTCCGTGCCGTGCATGTTTTCCGACATGGGCCGCCAGGACTACGACGCCAGCAAGGCGAAGAACCAGGAAGGGTTGCTGGACGTGCTCAAGCGCGCCGGCCTCGAAGTGATCTGGCGCGACAACCAGTCCGGCTGCAAGGGCACCTGCGACCGGGTCACCGTGCAGGACGTCAGTAACCTGAAAGACCCGGCCCTGTGCGCGAACAGCGAGTGCCGCGACGAGATCCTCCTGCAAGGCCTGCAGGGCTTTATCGACCGCCTGGACAAGGACACCGTGCTGGTGCTGCACCAGATGGGCAGCCACGGCCCGGAATACTTCAAACGCTACCCCAAGGAATACGAGCATTTCACCCCGGTGTGCGAAAGCAACGCCCTGAACAACTGCAGCCGCGAAAGCATCGTCAATGGCTACGACAACACGCTGGTCTACACCGACCACGTGCTGTCGAGCCTGATCGATGTGCTGCGCAGCAACCAGGACAAGGTCGACACCGCGATGCTGTACCTGTCCGACCACGGCGAGTCCCTGGGCGAGTACAACCTGTTCCTGCACGGCACGCCGTACATGCTGGCGCCGGAACAGCAAAAGCACGTGGCGATGCTGGCCTGGTTCTCCGACAGCTACCAGAAGGCTTACTCGGTCGACACCCATTGCCTGCAACTGAGCCGCGACAAGCCCCTGAGCCAGGACAACCTGTTCCACTCGATGCTCGGCCTGCTGGAGGTGCAGAGCAACGTTTACCGGCATGACCTGGACCTGTTCGCCGGATGCCGCGGCGCGGTGATCGACGGGGTGCTGGCCAAGGACTGAGACTTCAGACACGTCCTGTCAGACTATTCTTGCTCTCAAGCAGGAGATTTCATCAATCCACCTGCCCTGCAGAGGCGCGGAAAGCGCCGGCGGCGATATATACTGCGCGCCATTCTTCAAGGGAGAGCCGTGTGGCCATCGATATTCACTGGATTCGCGACAACGATAGCCTGGCGCGCCTGTGCGCCGAGTGGCAGCAGTTGCCCTTCGTGGCCCTCGACACCGAATTCATGCGGGTCGATACCTTTTACCCGATCGCCGGCCTGCTGCAGGTCGGCGACGGCCAGCGCGCCTACCTGATCGACCCGCTGACCATCGACGCCTGGCAACCGCTGGCCGCGCTGCTGGAGAACACGGCGGTGGTCAAGGTGCTGCACGCGTGCAGCGAAGACCTCGAGGTGCTCCTGCGCCTGACCGGCAGCCTGCCGGCGCCGCTGTTCGACACCCAACTGGCCGCCGCCTACCTGAACCTGGGGTTCTCCATGGGCTATTCGCGGCTGGTGCAGGAAGTGCTCGGCATCGAACTGCCCAAGGGCGAGACCCGGTCCGACTGGTTGCAGCGGCCGTTGTCCGACACCCAGGTCAGCTACGCTGCCGAAGACGCCGTGCACCTGGCCGAAGTGTTCGTGAAGCTGCGCCCGAAACTGTCGGACGAACGTTGCGCCTGGGTGCTGGAGGACGGTGCGGAACTGGTCGCCAACCTGCGCCGCGAAACCGACCCTTACGAGGTGTACCGCGAAGCCAAGCTGGCGTGGAAACTGTCCCGCGCCCAATTGGCCGTGCTGCGCGAGCTGTGCGCCTGGCGCGAACGCGAGGCCCGGGCCCGCAACCTGCCGCGCAACCGCATCGTGCGCGAGCAGTCGCTGTGGCCGCTGGCCCGCACGCAGCCGGACAACCTCGGCGCGTTGGCCAAGATCGAAGACATGCACCCGCGCACCGTGCGTCAGGACGGCGAGTTTCTGCTTGATCTGATCAAACGCTCTGGCAGTGTGTCCCCTGACCAGTGGCCGCCGGCGATCCCCGAGCCGCTGCCGATCGAGGCCGCTGCGCTGATCAAGCGGCTGCGCGCCATCGGCCAGGCCGAGGCGGAGCGTCTGGGGATCGCGCCGGAACTGATGCTGCGCAAGAAAACCCTCGAAGCGCTGGTCAAGAGCGGCTTCCCCGAGGGGCCTTACCAACTGCCAGATTCGCTGCGTGGCTGGCGCCGCGAACTGATGGGCCAGCAGCTGCTCGACAGCCTGGCCTCCGCCGGAGAACAGCCTTGAAACAGATTTGCTCGATCTACCGCAGCCCGAAGAAAAACGAAATGTACCTGTACGTGCTCAAGAGCGATGCGCTGGAGCGGGTGCCGGAGCCGCTGCTGGCCGCGTTCGGCAAGCCGCAGCACGCCTTTGACCTGGTGCTGACCCCCGAGCGCAAACTGGCGCGCGAGGACATCGCCGTGGTGCTGGAAAACCTCGACAAGCAGGGCTATCACCTGCAGATGCCGCCGGCCGAGGACGAATACATCGAACACCTGCCCGAAGAGTTGCTGCGACGCAACGACCCGGTCTGATCCGCGGGGCCCTGTCCTGGGCCCCGGATTTCCCTGGAACTGATTTTCACGGCGATGGCTGCCACGAAGCGGGCGGCCGTCTGCACGGTTTGCGAAAGGTTTGAACATGCGCGTTCTGATTGCCGAACACGACCACGCGGTATATGCCCGACTGTTGCGTCAGGCGGCGCCCGGACTTGAGGTGCTGACCAGCGGCGACTCCGCCGAACTGGCCCGCCAGGCCGTCGAATGCCCGGTCTGGCTGGGCCAGCCGGACCTGCTGGCGACCCTGCTGCGCCAGGGCCACCGGCCGCAGTGGCTGCAATCGACCTGGGCCGGCATCACGCCGCTGCTGGCCGACGGCCTGTACCGCGATTACCGCCTGACCCGGGCCGTGGGCATCTTCGGCCAGGTGATGGCCGAGTACGTGCTGACCTACATGCTCGGCCACGAGCGCGAAGTGCTGGCGCGGCTGGTGAGCCAGGTCGAGCGCAAGTGGGACAACCGCACCGGCCAGAGCCTGGTGGGGCGCAAGGTGCTGATCGTCGGCACCGGCGACATCGGCCAGAGCGTGGCGCAGTTCCTGCGGCCGTTCGGGGTCGAGCTGTACGGCATCGCCAGCAGCGCCCGGGAGCAGGCGCCGTTCGTCGAGGTCGGTTCGATGGCCGATCTGCCGCGCCTGGTCGGGGAGGTGGATTACGTGGTCAACCTGCTGCCGAATACCCCGCAGACCCACGACATCTACAACGCGGCGCTGTTCCGGCAGTTCAAGCCGACGGGGCTGTTCATCAACGCCGGACGCGGTGTGGCGGTGGTCGATGCGGACCTGGTGGAGGCCTTGAAGGAAGGGCATCTGGCCGGCGCGGTGATCGACGTCTGCCGCCAGGAGCCGTTGCCGCAGCGGCATCCGTTCTGGACTGCCTGGGGCCTGCTGCTGACCGGGCACAGCTCGGCGCCGACCTCGCCGCCGATGATGGTGCAGCTGTTCCTGGAGAACCTGAAGGCCTATGAGGCCGGTGAGCCGCTGCGCGGAGAAGTGGACTTCGCCCGGGGCTACTGATGCCCGATGGACGATAGGCGCTGCGGGGGCTGACCTGCCCGCGACAGCGGCGTGTGTCAGTCACCGCTGGGTGTCCGGCGGAGCGCAATCGCGAGCAGGCTCGCTCCTGCATGGGATCTGCGTCGTGCACCTGTCCCTGTGGGAGCCAGCCTGCTGGCGATGGCGTCAGTGAGGCAACAAAGGCCTCAGAGGGTGAAGTCACCCTCGGCAGCCAGCTCGCTCAGCGGACGACGCGGGCTCGGCACTTCGCGGGCCTGCAGGTACTCGGCCAGGGTGGCCTTGTCGCCCAGCTTGCCGACGGCAACGGCCGCGTGCAGCGCGTAGCCTTCCGGAATGTTCAGCTCCTTGCGGGTCAGCTCCTGGTCGAAGCCGGCCATGCCGTGGGTGTGCCAGCCGCTCAGGCTCGCTTGCAGCGCCAGGTGGCCCCAGGCCGAACCGGTGTCGAAGGTGTGCCACAGCGCCGGGGTCTCTTCGGCGGCGCCCGGTGCGGTGAAGGTGGTCTTGGAGATCACGATCACCAGGGCCGAGGCGTGCTGTGCCCAGGCACGGTTGAATTCGTTGAGCAGGCCCAGGTAACGCTCCCAGTTCGGCGTGTCGCGACGGGCGTAGAGAAAGCGCCATGGCTGCGAGTTGTAGGCCGACGGCGCCCAGCGTGCGGCTTCGAAGAAGCTCAGCAGGGTTTCCTCCGGGATCGCTTCGCCGGTGAAGGCGCGGGGCGACCAGCGGTCGGTGAACTGCGGGTGAATGGCGTAATCGGCAACGCGAGGGTTGGCACTCATCAAGAGATTCCTTGCTACGTTTGAGTAAGAGAGTCGAACCGGAACCTGGCGGGGTCAGGCGGACTGACCGATGGGGTTCCGTTGAGCCGTGCGGTTCGCCGGACGGCAACGCGGTCGAGCGTTGATGGCACCCGGGCGGGGCTTGTTGCGACAGGCAAAGCTACTTGGCCCCGGGAAAACTGACAAGCCCGGCGCAACCGGCAGTCGCCGACGCTTGGTCCGCCGGGCCTTGGGCACTAGACTGGCGGCCTTTTCACCACCTGATGTTGATGCTTGAGCCATGGCCGCCAAAGTCGAACCGTTCTGGATACGCAAAACCCTCGATCAGCTCGATCCGCAGGAATGGGAATCGCTGTGCGACGGCTGTGGGCTGTGCTGTCTGCAGAAGCTTGAGGACGAAGAGGACAACAGCGTCTATTACACGCGCATCGCCTGCAAGCTGCTGGACCTCAAGACCTGCCAGTGCAGCGACTACCCCAACCGCCGCGAATTCGTGCCGGACTGCATCCAGCTCACGCCGGGCAAGGCCGACGAGTTCAAGTGGCTGCCGCCGACCTGCGGCTACCGCCTGGTCAGCGAAGGCAAGGACCTGCCGTTGTGGCACCACCTGGTGTGCGGCGACCGTGACGCGGTGCACCACGAACGCATTTCCCAGTCCGGGCGCATGCTCGCCGAAGGCAGCGTGCCGGAAGAGGACTGGGAAGATCACCTGATTTTCCGCGCCGGATAAACCTTCACAGACTCACAAGGGAGTGGGCATGGCTTCGGGATTGCGTCGGGTGCTGGCCGCAGGCCTGCTGGTGTTGAGCGCGCCGGTGTGGGCGGCGAACAAAGTCGATCTGGACTACCGCGTGCGCCTGTTGCCGCAGAGCGATCAGGCCGAAGTGCGCCTGACCCTCGCCAAGGGCGAAGCGGTGCGCCGCCTGGATTTCGACCTGGGCGACGGCAGCCGCTACAGCGATTTCAAGGCCGACGGCCAATGGCAGCTGAGCCCGGGTAAGCAGGCCCGCGGCGTATGGCGTCCGGCGGCGGACAGCGCCAGCCTGACCTATCGCGTGCGCATTAGCCACGGTCGCAAGAGCGGCAGCTTCGACACCCGCATGACCCCGGCCTGGGCGCTGCTGCGCGGCGATGAGCTGGTGCCGCCGGCCCGGCTCGACCAGCAGGACGGCACCGAGCTGGTCGCGCGTCTGCAGTTCGACTTGCCCGAGGGCTGGAACAGCATCGAAACCGCCTGGCCGCGCATCGGCCGGAACAAATTCCGCATCGACAACCCGTCGCGCCTGTTCGACCGTCCTACCGGCTGGATGCTCGCCGGTCACCTGGGCAGCCGCCGCGCACGGCTGGGGGAAACCGAAGTCACCGTGGCCTCGCCCAAGGGCCAGGGCATGCGGCGCATGGATGTGCTGACGCTGCTGACGTTCGTCTGGCCGCAGGTGCAGGCGCTGTATCCCCAGCATCCCGGCAAGCTGCTGATCGTCGGGGCCAACGACCCGATGTGGCGCGGCGGCCTGGGCGCCCATGGTTCCGTTTACCTGAACACCCGTTTGCCGCTGGTCAGCGAAAGCGGCGCCAGCGCCCTGCTGCGCGAGTTGACCCAAGTGCTGGGCCGGATCAACGACGGGCAGCGCAACGACTGGATCAGCGAAGGCTTGGCCGAGTACTACGCCGTTGAACTGCTGCGCCGCGCCGGCGGCATGAGCGACGACCGGTATCAGGCCTGGCAGGCGAAGCTGACCACGGACAGCCATGGCGTCACCACGTTGCGCGGCGTCCAGGCCAGTCCGGCGCAGGTGGCCAAGGCCGTGCTGCTGTTGCAGGAACTGGACCGCGAGATCCGCCTCAAGACCCGCAACAAGCGCTCGCTGGACGATGTGCTGCGCGGGGCGATGCAGTCGGGGCGAGTGGATGCCCCGGCGTTCGTGCAACTGGCCGAGGGCGTGATCGGCGAGTCGTCCAGGGTGCTCGACAGCGCATTGCTCAAGTAGCGCCGCTATCGCCAGCAGGCTGTTTCCCACCCTTTCCCCTGTGGGAGCCAGCCTGCTGGCGACAGGGCCCTTCAGCTCAACCCAGATCCAGGGTCAGACCCCGGCCTTCGGGGACTTGACCGACTCGTTGCCGGTCACCGTCGCCGTGCGGGTCGCGGCCTCGGCGTTGGCCTTCAAGGTGCGCAACTCTTCGCCGGCCCGCTCGATCTTCGCTCGCACGTTGTTCATGTCCTGACGGCTCTTTTCCAGCAGGCTCTTCACGGAGCTGTGCCCTGTGAGGCCGCGGGCCATGGCCACGCCGCCGATGGCCACCTGGATCAGGCCGAACACGCCGCCCCGGCGCAGGCCCTTGCCGACCATCAGCACACCGCCGGCCAGCGAGCCGATGCGTTCCCAGCCCTGCACGTTCTGGTCGGAACGGCTCTGGAAAGGGGTGGATTCGATGCGTTCGACGCGTTTGAGTTCGCTCATGATCTGTCTCCGGGCAATGAGTGGGGATACTCAAGCTGACTGCGCAGGCCGTCGGCTTGTTCCATCGCAATGGCGACGCTTCAGCGGAATTTCGGCCCGGAGCGGGTGTTCAGGCCCTTGGCCATGCGGTCGTAGAGCACGACGTTGACCGTGGCGGCCAGGTTCATGCAGCCGGTGGTGGGGATGTACACCACGTCTTCGCACCAGTCGCGGATCTCCTTGTCCAGCGATCCGTCCTCGGGGCCGAAGATGTACAGTGCGCGGTCCGGGTGGGTGTACTCCGGCAGGGCGCGGGCACCGTCCACCAGCTCCACGGCGACCGGCACGCAGCCCAGGGGCAGGATCTTCTTCAGGTCGTCGATGCCGATCAGCGGGATGTCGTAGTGCACGCGCTTGGTGTCGGTGACGAAATCGGCGGCGCGCTCATAGCGCTTGCCGGTGTAGAACACCGACGCCACGCCGTAGCAGCCGGCGGCGCGCATCACCGAGCCGACGTTCTCCGGTGATTTGGGGTTGAACAAACCAATGCAGCTGTACCGTTTGTCTGCCACGAGCGGGGTGCCTTCGGAAAAAAGAGGGCGATTATACGGGGATTGGGGAGGAGGGGGGCAGGTTCGGGATCTGCGGCGACTGTTCCGGCCCCATCGTCGGATCGCCGCCCGGGGTAGGCCCGCTCCCACAGGGGGCGGTAGTGCACATGACACTGTGGGAGCAACTGTCTTGCTTCTGTCCTACGGCGCCTTGAATGACGCCTTCGCTGGCAAGTCGAGTCGTCGCACCGCAGCTCCCACAGGGATCTTGGTGGATGCAAAAATTGTGACCACTGCAAAACCCTGTGGGAGCGGGCTTGCCCCGGGCGGCGATCCGACGATGAGGCCCGGATGGCCGACAAAGAACCTCAGTCGTCCTTCTTCATCATCCCGGCCAACGCGGCAAACGGGTTGTGGGTGGCCTTGGCGATCTTCGGCGTGCTCAGCGAGCCTTCGCCGAAGTACTGCTGGTCGGTGTAGCGCGAATGTTCGTTGTCGTGGCAGTACAGGCACAGCAGCTCCCAGTTGGAGCCGTCCTGCGGGTTGTTGTCGTGGTTGTGGTCGCGGTGGTGCACGGTCAGTTCGCTCAGGCGCTTGCCGGAGAACTCCCGGGCGCAGCGCCCGCAGACGTGCGGGTACATTTTCAGGGCCTTGTCGCGGTAGCCCATTTCCTTGTCGCGCTGGTTGTCGGCGAGGATGCGGTCCAGTTTCGAGGTGTTGGTCGGGGTCGACGAACTCATGGGTTCACCTTGGTAATAGACTAATGACGGTTACAGCAGAGTTTAGCCCAGGGCCCGCAGGATCCTGCAAGAAAGGACAGGCAGCCGGATCCGGTTGGGAGTAGCCTGTGCACAGACTCAGGCCAATACGGAGCCCTGAATGAAGCGCACCATTCTAGCGGTCATTGCGATGGCCGCAATCTCGATCCCGCAGGTCCGGGCCCAGCAGTCGGTTCCGGTGGCGCCGGCCGGCCAGCCCGGCTCGCCCGGCACGGCGACGCCGACCCCGTACCCGCAGATCAGCCCCGTGCCGATCCCCAAGACCGGAGCCGGCAGTGGCGGCCCGCCGCTGGTGCCGATCGAAATGCCCAGCCCGCCGGCCAAGGACCAGCCGGTGCCGGGAATCGAACCTGCGGCCAAGAGCAAATCCCCCGGCGGCTAGATCTGCTGCGCCGCCAACTGGCCGTCGGCCATGCGCAGGCGCTTGGAGAGCGAGACGGCGAGGGCGCGGATGATCTTGGCGGCGATCTTCGGCGCGTCGTTGAGCATCTTTTCCAGGGAGTCCTTGCCCAGGTTGAGCAACTGGCAGTCGCTCGCCGCCACGCAGGTGGCCGAGCGGCGTTCGCCGTCGAGCACGGCCATCTCGCCGAACGCACGGCCGCTGCGCAGGGTGGCCATGGTCACGGTCTGGCCGTCGCCGTTGGTCTTCTGCACCGCTACCTGGCCGCTGTGGATGATGCACATGAAGCTGCCGGCATCGCCTTCGCGAAAGATCGCCTGGCCCTCGGCCACGGTGCTGATGCTGAAGTAACCCGAGGCGGCGGCGAAGTCCGCCGGCAGCAGTTGGTCGAACAGGCCGCAGTCCATCAGCCAGTCGCGGATTTCGTTGTTGAGCAGAGTCGGTTCTGACATGTCGTCGCGGTCTTTTTTGTTTTCACGGTTTCCAGGCTTCACACAGACCCCCTGCGGGGCGAATAGGCTCGCTCCCACAGGGCTGTACGAACTATCGGCCTGCGGTGTCGGGAGTTAAGACCCGACTGACCGGCGGAGTTCCTCAGGCGATCCCCAGAACCTTGAAGACAAATGCATATTCGAGCGCTGCGTCACGCAATCCCTGATAGCGCCCGCTCATGCCGCCATGGCCGGCGCCCAGTTCGGTCTTGAGCAGCAGCGGGTTGTCGTCGGTCTTGGTGGCGCGCAGCTTGGCCACCCATTTGGCCGCTTCCCAGTACTGCACACGGCTGTCGTTGTAGCCGGCGATCACCAGCGTGGCGGGGTAGGCCTGGGCGGTGACGTTCTCGTACGGCGCGTAGGCCTTGATCCGCGTGTACACGTCCGGCTCCCCGGGGTTGCCCCACTCGTCGTATTCGGTGACGGTCAGCGGCAGCTCGGGGTCGAGCATGGTGTTGAGCACGTCGACGAACGGCACTTCGGCGATCGCCGCGCCGAACAGGTCAGGGCGTTGGTTGAGCACCGCGCCGATCAGCAAGCCGCCGGCGCTGCCGCCGCTGATCGCCAGTTGCGGAGAGGTGGTGAAACCCTCGGCGATCAGGTGCTCGGCGCAGGCGATGAAGTCGCTGAAGGTGTTGTGCTTGTGTTCCTGCTTGCCGGCGCGGTACCAGGCCTCGCCCAGTTCGCCGCCGCCGCGCACGTGGGCGATGGCGAAGGCCATGCCGCGTTCAAGCAGGCTCAGGCGGGCGTGGGAGAACCACGGGTCGAGGCTCGAACCGTAAGCGCCGTAGCCGTACAGGTACAGCGGCACCGGCCGGCCGAGCATTTCCCGTTTGACCACCAGGCTGATCGGCACCAGGGTGCCGTCCGGCGCCGTGGCCCACAAGCGCTGGCTGACGTAGGCGTCGGCATCGAATGGGCCGAGCACCGGGGTCTGCTTGAGCACGGCCTGTTCACCGCTGGCCAGGATCAGCTGACGCACCTGGGCCGGCCGGTTGAGGGCCTCGTAGCGCAGGCGGATGCGGTCGCTGTCGAACTCCAGGCTGTTCTGCACGTAGAGGCTGTAGGCCGCGTCCGGCAACTGCACGCGGTAGGGCGCCAGGCCCTGGGGGCGGACTTCGATGACCGGCAGGCCGCCTTCGCGCAGGCTCAGGGTCAGGGCGCCGACGTTCAGGCTCAGGCCGTCGAGCATCACCGTGTCGCTGTGGGGAATCAGGTTCTGCCAATCGGCCTCGGTCGGGGCGTGGCCGGTGTCGGGGGCGTGATACAGCGCGAAGTTGATGCCGTCGCGGTTGGTGCGGATGAACCATGTCCACTGGCCGTCGAGCTTGCCGTGATCGACGTCGTATTCGTGATCCTCGACCCGTGGCGCCAGGCAAGTGAAGGCCTCCTGCGGCCGGTTGGCGTCCAGCGCCCAGACTTCGCTGGTGGTCTTGCTGCCCAACGACAGCAGCAATTGCTGTTCGGAACTCGAACGGTAGCAATGCAGGAAGAAGCGCCCGTCCGGCTCGTGGAACACCTCTTCGGCGGCGGTGCCGTCCAGCCGGTAGCGCATTAGCATGTGCGGGCGGTGGGTGTCGTCGAGCACGCCGAAGAACAGGGTCAGGCTGTCGTTGGCCCAGGTCATGCTGCCGTCGCAGTCCTCGAACGCCAGTTCGCTGACCTTGCCGTTGGACAGCTCCTTGACGAACAGGGTGTAGATCTCATCCCCCGAGGCATCGACGCTGTAGGCCAGGCGCTGATGGTCCGGGCTGACGCTGAACGCGCCGAGGGAGAAGAACCCGCCGTTGGCCAGGGCGTTGGGGTCGAGCAGCAGCTGCTCGCGGCTTTCGTCCAGGGTCAGGCTGCCGTCGGTCGGCCGCGGGCAGCGGTAGTGGCGGGCGTATTCGTCGCCGGCGGTGGTGCGGGTGTAGTACAGGTACGGGCCCCAAGGGGAGGGCAGCGACAGGTCGGTTTCCAGGATGCGGCCCTTGATCTCCTCGAACAGGGATTCGCGCAGGCCTTCCTGATCGGCGGTCTGCGCCTGCTGGTAGGCGTTTTCGGCCTTGAGGTAGTCGAGCACCGCGTCGGTGTCGCGCTCCTGCAGCCAGGCGTACGGGTCGGCTCCGGGGGCTCTGCGGGCGATCGGGGCGCTGAGGGCGTTGACGGATGCGGGCATGGAGGGCTCCAGGACAAGATTCGGAAAGAGGGTGTTCGCAGGCCGGGACGGCATGGCCGATCCTGTGGGGCCAGCCAGACAGCATCGACGCCGAATGCGCCGGCCTCGTCGCCGGCAGGCCGGCTCCCGCAGGCTGCATGTCTTTTGGGGCAAGCCGGCCGTGCGAAAAGCCGTTACTATAAGCGCCTCTTTGCCTGCCTTGCCATGGACACCATGACCGAGAACGACTATCTGATCGCCTGGGGCCTCTACGCCTTCGCCGCCTTGGGCTGCCTGTTGGTGTGGATGCGCATGACCCGCTGGATGTGGCGCTGGCTGCGCGAGCCGCTGCGGCTGCTGGTGGCGGTGCTGCTGTTCGCGCCGACCATCATCGACCCGGTGAAGGAAAAATACGCCCCGGCGGTGGCCATCACGGCGCTGGACCTGCTGTTCAAGGTCGGCAACAACGCCTTTCGCGCGATCTCCGAGCTGCTGATGTACGCCATGATCGCCTTCGGCATCTACCTGATCTTCGTGCTGATCCGCTTCCCGATCGAACGGGCCTCAAACGCGCGCAAGGAACAGGCCGAAGCCGCCCGTGCCGCGGCCCGCGCCGAAGACGAGCGGGACGCCGGCCAAGCCTTCGGCGGCGCCGGCGACGACCGCTACGGCCGTCCGCCGTTGCCGGGCAACCCGCAGCGCATGCGGGTCGAGCCGCGTCTGTAGCCACGGGAACCTGCACATGTGTGAACTATTGGGCATGAGCGCCAACGTGCCGACCGACATCGTGTTCAGCTTCACCGGGCTGATGCAGCGCGGCGGCCGCACCGGCCCGCACCGCGACGGCTGGGGCATCGCGTTCTACGAAGGGCGCGGGCTGCGGCTGTTCCAGGATCCGGCGGCCAGCTGCGAATCGGAAGTCGCCAACCTGGTGCAGCGCTACCCGATCAAGAGCGAAGTGGTCATCGGCCACATCCGCCAGGCCAACGTCGGCAAGGTCTGCCTGTCCAACACCCACCCGTTCGTCCGCGAGCTGTGGGGGCGCAACTGGTGCTTCGCGCACAACGGCCAGTTGGCGGACTTTGCGCCGGCGCAGAGCTTCTACCGCCCGGTCGGCGACACCGACAGCGAGGCGGCGTTCTGCGACCTGCTCAACCGCGTGCGTGCCGCGTTCCCGGAGCCGGTCGACATCGAAGTGCTGCTGCCGGACCTGGTCGCCGCCTGCGCCGAGTACCGCGGCAAAGGCGTGTTCAACTGTCTGCTCAGCGACGGCGACTGGCTGTTCTGCTATTGCTCGACCAAACTGGCGCAGATCACCCGGCGCGCGCCGTTCGGCCCGGCGCGGCTGAAGGACGTCGACGTGATCGTCGATTTTCAGGCCGAAACCACGCCCAACGACGTGGTCACGGTGATCGCCACCGAACCCTTGACCGAAAACGAAACCTGGACCCGCTACGAACCGGGCCAGTGGAGCCTGTGGCGGCGCGGCGAATGCGTCAGCCAGGGCAAGACCGAATAAGGATCCTGCGATGTTGCTCAGTTATCTGCGGCTGGTGTTGTTTGCGGCGGGCCTGTTGGTCGGTGTCCAGGTGCCGGGGTTCATCAACGACTACGCCAAACGGGTCGAGGCCCACCTGATCGAGGCGCAGACCGGCCTGCGCGGCTTCCAGGGCACCGCCGAGCAGTTCTTCAAGGGTGACCTGCAGGCGCTGGTCGCCCACTACCGCGCCAGCGAAGACCCGGTGTTCCGCAGCGACGCCGACAGCCTGAGCACCTTGCTCAACCGCCAGCTCGCGCTGGACAAGCAGTACCAGGCGATGCAGGGGCCGTGGTACATCCGCTTCCTGCAAGTGGTGCTGGCCGCCGATCCGGACATCCGCAAGGAAACCTGGAACGGCTACAGCTACCAGATCCTGTTGACCCCGGAGGCGATGGTCTGGGGCATGGGCGGGGCGATGCTGCTGTCGTTCGGCCTGGAATGCCTGTTCCGCCTGATCGACTGGGTGGTGCTGGGCGGCAAGCGCCTGCGCCAGAGCCGGCCGATCGAGGAACGCGACCTGCGCGGCCTCTGACCTGACTGCCCCACGCCCAGCGTGGGGCAGTCATTTCGACAGGACGATGTAACCCTCGCCCACCTTGCGCGCATACGCCTCCAGCACCTGCTGGCACAGGGTCACGATGTCCTCGACCCATTCCACCCCGATCCGCCACGACACCACCACCTGCAGGTCCTGCGGCCGCTGCGCGATGTCGAGCAGGGTCAGTTCTCCCCGCGCCAGTTCCTCGGCCACCAGCACCGGCGGCAGGGCGCCGATGCCGAAGCCGTCGCGCAGCAGGCGGGTGATCGCCGACACCGAGTTCACGCAGTTCAGCCGTGGCGCCGGCACGCCCTCGGCCTGCATCAGCGCGAGGATGTCCTGGTGGGGGCGGGAGTTCTTCGAGTAGGTGATGATCCGCTCCTGCGCCAGGTCCGCCAGGCCCGTGTAGTCGCGGTTGTAGATCGATTGGCTGGCGACGATCCAGCCGACCGGATGGCTGGCCAGCGCCAGGCTGCGCACGCTTTCCTGGCGCACCAGGTCGGTCTGCAGGATCAGGTCGAGAAAACCCTTTTGCAGCTGATCGCAGAGGTTCAGCGACGTATCCGCCACCAGCTCGATTTCCACCCGGGGGTACAGGTCGGTCATCTGCGCCACCAACGGGCTGAGCCAGGTGTGGATCACCGTGTCCATCACGCCGATGCGCACCCGGCCGACCTTGCTGGAGCGGGTTTCGATCGACTGCTTCAGCGCCTGCATCGTGTCGAGCATCCGCTCGGCGTATTCCAGCACCTTCAGGCCTTCGGGCGTCAGGCTGACGCCCCGGGAGTCGCGCACGAACAGTTTCACCCCGAGTTCGCCTTCGAGCACCGCGATGCGGCTGGAAATCGAGGCCTGGGTGGTGAACAGCTTGTCGGCGGTCAGGCGAAAGCTCTTCAGGCGGGCGACCCAGACAAAGGTCTCGAGAAACTTCAGGTTCATGGGATCAAATTTTTCTTATGGCTAGGGCGGGTTTTTATTCGTTGGACGCAGCAGGGCGGTGCGCCCAAGAATCGGCGCATGCGGTTCCCACGATAGGCGTCGTCGGGACTACGAACAAGACCAATAAAAGCCTGCGGAGACTTGCCATGAGTGCGCCCGACACCCTCGATCACCCCAAGACGGCGGCCCGCCCCGGCCCCTTCGACTGGTACCGCAACATCAACAAGCAAGAGCGTCGCACCTTCTGGAGCTGCAAGATCGGCTACGGCCTCGACGGCATGGACACCCAGATGCTCAGCTTCGTGGTGCCGACCCTGATCGCGATGTGGGGCATCACCACGGGCCAGGCCGGGCTGATCCACACCAGTACCCTGATCGCGTCGGCCATCGGCGGGTGGGTGGCCGGGATCCTCTCCGACCGCATCGGCCGCGTGCGCACCCTCCAGCTGACGGTGCTGTGGTTCGCGTTCTTCACCTTCCTCTGCGGCTTCGCCCAGAACTACGAGCAACTGCTGATCGCCCGCACCTTGATGGGCTTCGGCTTCGGCGGCGAATGGACCGCCGGCGCCGTGCTGATCGGCGAAGTGATCCGCGCCAAGGACCGCGGCAAGGCGGTGGGCATGGTGCAGTCGGGCTGGGCCTTGGGCTGGGGGCTGACCGCGATCCTGTATGCGCTGCTGTACTCGGTGCTGCCGGCCGAAGACGCCTGGCGGGCGCTGTTCATCCTCGGCATCGTGCCGGCGGTGTTCGTGGTGTTCGTCCGCCGCCTGGTGAAGGATCCGGAGATCTACCGCGAAGCCAAGGCCGCGCAAACCCCGCAGAACCCGTCCAGGTTTTATGAGATCTTCGCACCCGGCATGCTCTTCACCACGCTGCGCGCCTCGCTGCTGACCACCGGTGCGCTCGGCGGCTACTACGCGATCACCTCTTGGCTGCTGACCTTCCTGAAGAACGAGCGCGGCCTGAGCGTGCTCGGCACCGGTGGATACCTGGCGATGGTGATCGTCGGTTCCTATGCCGGCTATGTGATCAGCGCCTATCTGACCGACCTGCTGGGGCGCAAGAAGAACTTCATCCTGTTTGCGGTGGGTTCGTTCACCATCGTGCTGCTCTACACGCAGATGCCGGTCAGCAATGGCGTGATGCTGTGGCTGGGCTTTCCGTTGGGCTTCTTCGCCTCGGGGATCTTCAGCGGCATGGGCGCATTCCTCACCGAGCTGTTCCCGACCCGCATCCGCGGCTCCGGCCAGGGCTTCTGCTACAACGTCGGCCGGGCGCTGGCGGCGCTGTTTCCTTTGCTGATCGGCCTGCTCAGCCAGAAGGTGCCGCTGAGCCTGGGCATCGGCGCCTTCGCGGCGGTGTCCTATGGCGTGGTGATTCTCGCGGCGCTGAGCCTGCCGGAAACCCGCGGCAAGCAACTGGACGCACAGTAACTGATAACCTGCGGGGCGCTGCCTGACGGCAAGCGTCCCACGGCAGAAAAAGATCAAAGCTACAGGAGTGTTCACCGTGAACCGCCTGCTATTGAATTGCGACATCGGCGAGAGTTTCGGCAGCTGGACCATGGGGCTGGACGCCGAAGTGATGCCCTTCATCGACTGCGCCAACATCGCCTGCGGTTTCCACGCCGGCGATCCGGGCATCATGCGCAAGACCGTGAGCCTGGCCCTGAGCCACGGGGTGAAGGTCGGCGCGCACCCGGCCTATCAGGACCTGGTGGGGTTCGGCCGGCGTTCCATGGCCTACAGCGCCCAGGAACTGCAAGACATCCTGCATTACCAGATCGGCGCCCTCGACGGCATCTGCCGCGCCCAGGGCGGGCGGGTGAGCTACGTCAAACCCCATGGCGCGATGTACAACGACATGATGGCCAACCCGGCCCAGCTGCGGGCGGTGATCCAGGCCGTGGCGGCGTACGACCGTGCGCTGCCGCTGATGCTGATGGCCACCCGTGACAACTCGGCGGCGCAGCAGTTGGGTGACGAGTACGGCGTGACGCTCTGGTTCGAAGCCTTCGCCGACCGCGCCTACGACAACGCCGGGCGGCTGGTGTCGCGCCAGTTGCCCGGCGCGGTGCATCACGATCCTGAAACGGTGGTGCGGCAGGCGCTGACCATCGCCCGCGGCGAGTTCCTCGTCGCCAGCGACGGCTCGGATCTGCTCCTGCACGCCGACACCCTGTGCGTGCACGGCGACAACGCCGCTTCCGTGGCCGCCGTGCAGCGCATCCGCCAGGCCTTGGACGAGCAGGGCGCGTCATGAACCCACGGGTGGAAGTGGTGGCGCTGGATTGCCTGATGGTGCGCCTGTTCGATGAGATCGCCGAGGCCAACATGCCGTGGATGCTGGCCGCCGGCGAGCGGTTGCGCGCAGTGTTCGGTGATTGCCTGATTGATCTGGTGCCGTCCTACACGACGCTGATGGTGCATTACGACCTGACGGCCCTGAACCCGGCCCAGGCGCGGGAGCGGATCGCCGAAGCCCTGACCGGGCTGTCGCCGAACACGGGTTCCGCGGGCCGCTGCCATGTGCTGCCGGTCTGGTACGACCTGAGCGTCGGGCCGGAGCTGAGCTTGCTGTCCCGGCGCAGCGGGTTGACGGTGCAGGAGGTGATCCGCCGCCACAGCGCACGGGAATATCAGGTGTTCGCCCTCGGTTTCGCCCCGGGCTTCGCCTTCATGGGGCTGGTGGAAGAGGCGCTGGCGGCGCCGCGGCTGGACACCCCGCGCAAGAAGGTCGCCGCCGGCAGCGTCGGTATCGCCGAGCGCCAGACCGCAGCGTATCCGGCGGTGTCCCCCGGCGGCTGGAACCTGATCGGCCGCACCCCGGCCAGGCTGTTCGACCGCGACCGAGACGGCTACAGCCTGATGCAGCCCGGCGACACCGTGCGGTTCGAGGCGGTGAGCCATGCCGAGTTCATCCGCCTCGGCGGTGACGACACGCCACTGGAGGCCCTGGCATGAGCCGATTGTTGATCGAAGCAAGCACACCGCTGTGCCAGTTGCAGGATGCGGGGCGGTTCGGCGTGCGCCATCTGGGCGTGACCCAGGGCGGCGCGGCGGACTGGCGCTCGATGGCCTGGGCCAACTGGCTGCTGGGCAACGGGCTTGACCGGCCGGTGATCGAGATCACCCTCGGCGGCTTTGCCGTGGTGGCGCAGCACGACTGCGTGCTGGCGCTGGCCGGGGCCGACCTCGGCGCCCGTATCGACGGCGAGCCGCTGCTGCCTTGGCGCAGCTTCACCTTGCGTCGGGGGCAGACGCTGCAGTTCACCCAGCCGCTGAGCGGCGCCCGCGCCTATCTGGCGGCGCCCGGCGGTTTTGCGGCGGCGCAGGTGCTGGGCAGTTGCTCGACGGTGGTGCGCGAAGAACTGGGCGGCCTCGAGGGCAGGGGATTGCCGTTGGCCAAAGGCGCGTTGCTGGACTGTGACGATGCGACTTTGCCGGTGCGTGAAGTGCCGCTTGAGCATCGGCCGGACCTGGCCCTGAAGGCACCGCTGGACCTGGTGCTGGGCGCGCAGATCGGCGAATTCAGCGGGCAGAGCCTGTTCGATGCGTTCAACCGTGCCTGGACGCTCGACAGCCGGGCCGACCGCATGGGCATCCGCCTGCTGGGCACGCCGTTGCAGTACCAGGGCCGGCCGATGATTTCCGAAGGCATTCCCTTGGGCGCGGTGCAGGTGCCGCCGGACGGCCAGCCGATCGTGCTGCTCAATGACCGGCAGACCATCGGCGGTTACCCGCGCCTGGGCGCGTTGACGCCGTTGGCGCTGGCGCGCCTGGCGCAATGCCTGCCGGGGGCGCAGGTACGGTTGCGGCCGGTGGTGCAGGACACCGCGCACCGTGAGCAGGTCGAGTATCTGCGGCGCTTCGTCGAACGCTGAGGGCTTTGTCGGCAGGTGCCGTTGGCGGGCAACTGTCGCGGCGTCATCACCGACGCCATCGCCAGCAGGCTGGCTCCCACAGGTTTCGTGGCGTAAGCAAGGTTTGTGGACGGCCGGGATCACTGTGGGAGCGGCGGTGCGACGATTCGACGTGCCCGCGAAGAGGACGGGACATCCGGCACCGGGGTGTCAGACCGGGCGCCATCGCCAGCCTGCTGGCGATTGCGCCCGTCCGGGCGACGAAGTCATTTGGACAGGAAGCGCATCCCTTCTTCCAGCCCGCGCAACGTCAGCGGATACATCTGATCCTCGATCAGGTCGCGCACGATGTTGGTCGAGGAGGTGTAGCCCCAGGTGTCTTTTGGATAAGGGTTGATCCAGATGAGCTTCTTGTACTTCTCCATGAAGCGCTGCATCCACACGTAGCCCGGCTCTTCGTTCCAGTGCTCGACGCTGCCGCCGGCCTGGGTGATCTCGTAGGGCGCCATGGCGGCGTCGCCGATGAAGATCACCTTGTAGTCGGCGCCGTACTTGTGCAGCAGGTCCATGGTCGAAGTGCGCTCGGAGGTGCGGCGCATGTTGTTCTTCCACACCGACTCATAGATGAAGTTGTGGAAGTAGAAGTACTCCAGGTGCTTGAACTCGGTCTTGCAGGCCGAGAACAGTTCCTCGCAGATCTTCACATGGGCGTCCATCGAGCCGCCGATGTCGAACAGCAGCAACAGCTTGACCGTGTTGCGCCGCTCCGGACGCATCTGGATGTTCAGCAGGCCGGCGTCGCGGGCGGTGTGGTCGATGGTGCCGTCGATGTCCAGCTCTTCCGCCGCGCCCTGGCGGGCGAACTTGCGCAGGCGGCGCAGGGCGACCTTGATGTTGCGGGTGCCCAGCTCCACGGAGTCGTCGAGGTTCTTGTACTCGCGCTGATCCCAGACCTTCACGGCCTTGCCCTGACGCTTGCCGGCGTCGCCGACCCGGATGCCCTCGGGGTTGAAGCCGCCGGAGCCGAACGGGCTGGTGCCGCCTGTGCCGATCCACTTGTTGCCGCCGGCGTGGCGTTCCTTCTGTTCTTCCAGGCGTTTCTTGAACTCTTCGATCAGCTTGTCCAGGCCCCCGAGGGACTGGATCTGCGCGCGCTCCTCGTCGGTCAGCGAGCGTTCGAATTCCTTGCGCAGCCAGTCTTCGGGAATCAGCGCCTGGAGGTGGTCGTCGAGCTTCTCCAGGCCGTTGAAGTAGGCGCCGAACGCGCGGTCGAACTTGTCGAAATGGCGCTCGTCCTTCACCAGGATCGCCCGGGACAGGAAGTAGAACTCGTCCATGTCGGCGAAGGTCACGCGCTGCTTCAGCGCGTTGATCAGGTCCAGCAGCTCGCGCACCGACACCGGCACCTTGGCTGCGCGCATTTCGTTGAACAGGTTGAGCAGCATGGCGTCAGCCTCTTAGCGGGTGCCGCGACGGCTCATGAAAGCCAGTCGCTCAAGCAGTTGCACGTCCTGCTCGTTCTTGACCAGGGCGCCGGCCAGCGGCGGGATGGCCTTGGTCGGATCGCGCTCGCGCAGCACCGCTTCGCCGATGTTGTCGGCCATCAGCAGCTTGAGCCAGTCGACCAGTTCGGAGGTCGAGGGCTTCTTCTTCAGGCCCGGCACCTTGCGTACGTCGAAGAACACGTCCAGCGCTTCGCTGACCAGGTCCTTCTTGATGTCCGGGTAGTGCACGTCGACGATCTTCTGCAGGGTGGTGCGGTCGGGGAAGGCGATGTAGTGGAAGAAGCAGCGGCGCAGGAAGGCGTCCGGCAGCTCTTTCTCGTTGTTGGAGGTAATGATGATGATCGGGCGCTTCTTGGCCTTGATGGTCTCGTCGATCTCGTAGACGTAGAACTCCATCTTGTCGAGTTCCTGCAACAGGTCGTTGGGGAACTCGATGTCGGCCTTGTCGATCTCGTCGATCAGCAGGATCACCCGCTCCTCGGACTCGAAGGCTTCCCACAGCTTGCCTTTCTTCAGGTAGTTGCGCACGTCGTGCACCTTGTCCACGCCCAGCTGCGAGTCGCGCAGGCGGCTGACCGCGTCGTACTCGTACAGGCCCTGGTGGGCCTTGGTGGTGGACTTGATGTGCCAGGTGATCAGCTTGGCGCCGAACGACTCGGCCAGTTGCTCGGCGAGCATGGTCTTGCCGGTGCCCGGTTCGCCCTTGACCAGCAGCGGCCGCTCCAGGGTGATGGCGGCGTTGACCGCCAGCTTCAGGTCATCGGTGGCGACGTAGGCCTGGGTGCCTTCGAACTTCATCTGCAAATCCTCGAACGGTGACGCCGGCCTGAACGGGCAGGGCGGGACGAAAAAACGGATGGCCCGACTATAACGCGCAGCCCGGCCGACTGTGAACGCAGACGGCGTATTCAGTCTCTGAATGGAGCGTCACATGTTGACTCGGTTTCGGCCGATGGATGGCATCGGCGACGGTTGCTTGGCCGGTCTGCCTTTGTGGCGAGGGAGCTTGCTCCCGCTGGGCTGCGCAGCGGCCCCGTCAGTCGCCCGCATCGGGTTTCGGCCGTTCATACCGGGCATTGAACGCCTGGATGAAACCGTTGCGCAGGATCTGCAGAAACGCCTCGAACGCGCTGATGTCCTGGCGGTGGACGCTGCCGTTGAGTTCGACGCGGGTGGCGAACTGATTCTTGCCCTGGTTTTTCAGCACGGTTTCGGTGCCGCCCACCAGCGCTTCCCAGATCGAGCGGAACAGGCCCTTGTTCTTGTCTTCCACGTCCTGCTGCCAATTGAACACATCGACATCGCGCAGCAGCGGCTTGATGTAGCCGCTGAGCCGGGCCTTCTCGGCCCGGGCCTCGATCACCACGTCGCCGTGGCCGGCGTTGAAGTCGAACTTGCCGTAGGCCGAGGCGAAGTCGTTCAGGCGCCTGAGTTCGATGTCCCGGGCGCGAAGGCGGAACTCGAAGTCTTCGAAGTTGCTCAACGGATCGAACGTGGCCAGGGTTTCCAGCGGTGCGTGGCCCAGCAGCAGGGCCTTGCCGTCCAGGCGGGCGTCGCGCTTGCCTTGGGTGTCCGCCACGTTGGTCAGGTTGCGCACGATGGCCTGGACGTGGGTGGCGCTCATGTCGACCGGTGGCTTGGAGTTGAAATTGCGAAAGCGGATGCGTCCGTCGTCGATCTGCACTTCGTCGAGGGTGATCGGCAGCAGCTTGCCCAGTTGGGCGCGCCAGTCGGTGCCCTGGCCGGTCTGGGAATTCTGCTTGTTGGCCCCGCCATCGACGAAGTTCACTTCGGGTTTGACGAATTTGACCCGTGCCACCACCGCATGGTCGTGCCACAGCGAACGCCAGCTGACCGACAGGTCGATCAGCGGCGCGTCGACGAACGGCACCGGCACCTTGCCCGTGACCTTGACGATCTTCAGGCCATTGATCTTGTAGGCGCCGCGCCACAGGGCGAGGTCGACGTCGGTGATCCGGCCGCGGTAGTCGCCCATGTCCGCCAGTTTGTCGTTCAGGTAGTCGCGCACCAGCCAAGGCAGGGCGACGTGCAGGGCGACCAGCAGCGCCACGACGGTGGCGAACGTCCACAGGGGCCAGCGGTAGCGACGTTTCATGACGGCATTTTCCGCAGGGTTTAAAGCGATTGACTGCTGCCCGCCGCAGTCGTTCGACCGGGTCGGGACGGGCTGGACTGGCCGCCGCAACAGGCTTACCTTGGACGGCTGAATCCAACGCTGTCGTAAGGACCCAGCCATGAGCCGCATTTTCGCTGACAACGCCCATTCCATCGGCAACACGCCGCTGGTGCAGATCAACCGGATCGCCCCGCGCGGCGTGACCATCCTGGCCAAGATCGAAGGTCGCAACCCGGGCTACTCGGTCAAGTGCCGGATCGGCGCGAACATGATCTGGGACGCCGAAAGCAGCGGCCGCCTCAAGCCGGGCATGACCATCATCGAGCCGACTTCGGGCAATACGGGCATCGGCTTGGCGTTCGTGGCGGCGGCCCGCGGCTACAAGCTGATGCTGACCATGCCGGCCTCGATGAGCATCGAGCGACGCAAGGTGCTCAAGGCCCTGGGCGCGGAGCTGGTGCTCACCGAGCCGGCCAAGGGCATGAAAGGCGCCATCGAGAAAGCCACCGAAATCGCCGCCAGCGATGCCGGCCGATATTTCATGCCGGCCCAGTTCGACAACCCGGCCAACCCTGCGATCCACGAGAAGACCACCGGTCCGGAAATCTGGAACGACACCGACGGCGCCATCGACGTGCTGGTGGCGGGAGTGGGCACCGGCGGAACCATCACCGGTGTCTCGCGGTATATCAAGAACACCCAGGGCAAACCGATCCTGTCGGTGGCGGTGGAACCGGTGGCGTCCCCGGTCATCACCCAGGCGCTGGCCGGTGAAGAGATCAAGCCCAGCCCCCACAAGATCCAGGGCATCGGCGCCGGTTTCGTGCCCAAGAACCTGGACCTGACGATGGTCGACCGGGTCGAGCAGGTCACCGATGAAGAGTCCAAGGCCATGGCCCTGCGGCTGATGCAGGAAGAGGGCATCTTGTGCGGGATTTCCTGCGGTGCAGCGATGGCGGTGGCGGTGCGGTTGGCCGAGACCCCGGAAATGCAGGGCAAGACCCTCGTCGTGGTGCTGCCGGACTCCGGTGAGCGTTACCTGTCGAGCATGTTGTTCAGCGATCTGTTCACCGATCAGGAGAACCAGCAGTAAGGGCAAGGATTGACTCACGTCAGCCGGGGTTCAGGACACGTGTGTTAAGAAGTGCTTTGTTGCGCAACCCTTAACACTGAATCTTGGCCCGGCGGGTTTTTCCCGGCGCCGGGAGTGTTTATCATGGCCGGCCGCCATGTCGGGCAGATGACATTGCGCAGCGTTGTCTTTTTTCAAGGAGTTGTTGATGACTTTTCCATTGGCCGCCAAGGTGTCGGTGCTGTTGCTGTTCGTGGGCAGCATTCTCTTCGTGCATCTGCGCGGCAAGGCGCGCCTGCCGGTGCTGCGTCAGTTCGTCAACCACTCGGCGCTGTTCGCCCCGTACAACACGCTGATGTACCTGTTCTCGGGCGTGCCGTCCCGGCCGTACCTGGACCGCAGCAAGTTCCCTGAGCTGGACGTGCTGCGCGACAACTGGGAAACCATCCGCGACGAGGCCATGCACCTGTTCGACGAGGGCTACATCCGCGCCGCCGAAAAGAACAACGACGCCGGTTTCGGCTCGTTCTTCAAGAAGGGCTGGAAGCGTTTCTACCTCAAGTGGTACGACAAGCCGCTGCCGTCCGCCGAGGCCCTGTGCCCCAAGACCGTGGCGCTGGTCAGTGCGATCCCCAACGTCAAGGGCGCGATGTTCGCGCTGTTGCCGGGCGGCAGCCACTTGAACCCGCACCGCGATCCGTTCGCCGGCTCCCTGCGCTACCACCTCGGCCTGTCGACGCCCAATTCCGACGATTGCCGGATCTTCGTCGACGGCCAGGTCTACGCCTGGCGCGACGGTGAGGACGTGATGTTCGACGAGACCTACGTGCACTGGGTCAAGAACGAAACCGACAAGACCCGCGTCATCCTGTTCTGCGACATCGAGCGTCCGCTGAGCAACCGCCTGATGACCCGTATCAACCGCTTCATCAGCGCCTGGCTGGGCCGGGCCACGGCCCCCCAGAACCTGGACGACGAACGCGTCGGCGGCATCAACCAGGCCTACGCCTGGAGCAAAAGCTTCAGCGACAGGTTCAGCAGCGCGGTCAAGCAATGGAAACGCCGCCACCCCAAGGCCTACCGCGTGATGCGGCCGGTGCTGGCGGTGGTGGTGCTGACGTTGCTGGGGTATTGGCTGTTTGGGTGATACCCGGCCGCAAACGAAAAAGCCGCTCCCGATGAGCGGCTTTTTCATGCCCGTGAATCCGGGGCGACGTGCGCGGCGTTCGATCGTCGCGCCCAATCGTTGCATTCTGTGTCACCGGCTGGTTATAGTCGGCCCTCGTGAGCTTCAGGCTCACCCCTCCAATCTGCAAAGAAGATCAGTCCAGATGCCTGCATCCCCAGTCAACGCGGTAGTCGATCCGGCGGTCAACGCTGGCGTCGTGCCGTGCGGGAACCGGCAGCCTGTGCAGATCAGTCATTACCCTCCACCACCTGTCAGTGGCACGCCGGTGCGCGCAGTCGCACCGCCACCGGGCGTCGGGGTTTCGGGCTGATCGGCGTTTTCCGCCGTCCCCCGTGCCCGCCCGGAAAAACCTACTGAATTTCAGCTTCGGCTGAGTTGGCTATTTGCCTGACTACAGGTGGCATGCATGTTTGTCCTTTCGAAAAAATCCGCGCTCGCGGCGGCGTCCACGAGCCTGTTCGTCCTGCTGTGGAGCAGCGGGGCGATCTTCTCCAAATGGGGCCTGGCCCACGCGTCGCCCTTTGCCTTTCTCCTGCTGCGTTTTGTGATCGCCCTGTGCGGGCTGGTGCTGCTGGTGCCGTTGCTCAAGCTGAAGCTGCCTGCCGGCGGCAGGCCGATGCTGTATGCGCTGGCCACCGGCGTGGTGTTGCTGGGAGCCTATCAGATCTTCTATCTGCTGGCCCTGGACCGCAAAGTCACGCCGGGGGTGATGGCGACCGTCATGGGCGTGCAGCCGATCCTGACGGTGGCGATCATGGAGCGTCAGCGTTCGGCTTCGCGGCTGTTCGGCCTGGCGCTGGGGCTGGCGGGGCTGGTGATGGTGGTCTACCAGGGCATCGGCCTGGCCGGGATGTCATGGGCCGGCATGCTGTTCGGCCTGCTGGCGTTGGCGAGCATGACGTTCGGCTCGATCATGCAGAAGCGCATCACCGACAACCCGCTCGGCACGCTGCCGGTGCAGTACCTGGCCGGATTGCTGCTGTGCGGGGTGTTCGTGCCGTTCCAGCCGTTCCATTTCGAGCGCACGGCGGGGTTCATCGTGCCGGTGCTGTGGATGGGGCTGGTGGTGTCGGTGCTGGCGACACTGTTGCTGTACCGGCTGATCGCCCGGGGCAATCTGGTTAACGTCACCAGCCTGTTCTATCTGGTGCCGGCGGTCACGGCGGTGATGGATTATCTGATCTTCGGCAATCGCCTGGCGATGCTGAGCGTGCTGGGGATGGCGTTGATCATCGTCGGCCTGGTGTTCGTGTTCCGTAAGGCCTGACGGCGGTCATCGCCGGCGGGTCGGCATTCACAGGAATGCCTTGTGGGAGCCGACCTGGCGGCGATGTCGTCGGTGCCGGCCTCATCGCTTGCAGGCAAGCTCCTACAGGGTTTTGCGGCCTGCCTGCCGGCGATGACTGTTTCAGTGACGCTGCCGGCCTAGCGTGCCGGCGCTTCGGCAGGTTTGGCCACCGCCGGCTTCAGCACCAGCCACAACGCCAGCGCAATCAACACCCCGCCATACAGATGCGCCAACGACAGCGGCTCATCCAGGAACAACGCCCCCCACAGCACGCCGAACGGCGGAATCATGAAGGTCACGGTCATCGACTTGACCGGGCCGATCGAACTCAGCAAACGGAAATAGAGAATGTAGGCGAAGGCGGTGCACGCCAAGCCCAGGCCCAGCAGCGACAGCCACACGTTCCAGCCGCCCCAGCTCGCCGGCGGTTGGGTGAGGGCGCTGTAGCCGAACAGCGGCAGCAGGAACAGCGTGGCGCCGAGCATGCTGCCCAGTGCCGACAGGCGGCTGTCGAGCCCGCCGGCTTGGTCCAGCCAGCGCCGCGCCAGGAACCCGGCAAAGCCGTAGCAGGTGGTGGCCAGCAGGCAGGCGAGGGCGCCCATCAGCAGCGGCAGGTCGAACGCTACCGGGCCTGCGCGGGTGAGCACGCCGACGCCGAGCAGGCCGAGAAACACGCCGCCGAGCTTGGCCGCCGTGAGTCTTTCGCTGAAGAACAGCCCGCCGATCAGCACGCCCATCAGCGGCGTGGTGGCGTTGAAGATCGCCGAGTACCCGGCCGGCAGCACCTGGGCGGCCACCGAGTACAGCGTGGCCGGGATCCCGGAGTTGATCAGGCCCAGCAGCATCACGGTCTTCAGCTTTCCCTTGAAGTCCCAGCTGATGCGCATCAGACCGAGGATCACCAGCAGCCCGACGGCGGCGATCGAGACCCGGAAGAACGCCGTGGGAACCGTGCCGATCACCGGCGCGATGATGCGCATGAACAGAAAGCTGGCGCCCCAGATGGCCGCCAGCGACAGTAACCGGAAAATATCGACGGGGCTCACGGGGCACCTCCTGCTGCAAAGGGACGAGAGTGTTGCCGACGGCCCCGGCGATGGCAACCGCTGTTCGGGCATTTAATTCCTGTCGGCGGCGCGCAGGGCGGACCGTCCGCGGATTTGGCGCAAATTGCGCTTCTCCTGCGCAGGCTTCCGTGGCTAAGCTCAGGCTTTGGAGCACAGATCCTTAATTCCCGCAGAGGTCTCATCTATGCCGCAGCAATGGCCCGCCACCGATATCGCCCGCCTGATCCTCGATGGCTTCGACGATTACCGCGAGCATTTCCGCCGGATCACCGACGGTGCGCGGGAGCGCTTCGAACAGGCGCGCTGGCAGGAGACGCAGACCGCCTCGGCCGCGCGGATCAACCTGTACGAAGAGAAGGTGGGCGAGACCGTGGCGCGCCTGCGCGAGCACTTTCAGGAACCGGTGTTGATGGACGTCAGTTGCTGGCCGCTGGTCAAGAGCGCCTACATCGGCATCATCGACCTGCGCTTCGACGATGAGCTGTCCGAGACCTGGTACAACTCGATCTTCTGCGGGCTGTTCAGCCATGACCTGATCAGCGACGGCTGCATGTTCATCCACACCACCCGGCCGAGCCTGCGCCGTGCCCGGGCCGCGCAGACGCGCATCTACCGGCCCGAGGGGCAACTGTCGGGCATGCTCGCCAGCATCTTCGCCGACTACCGCTTCAGCGAAGACTACGCCGACCTGCCCCGGGACCTGCAGCGCCTCGAAGCGCAACTGCGGGACAACCTGCCGGACTGGGTGTGCAAGGATCCGGAGCTGAGCGTCGAGCTGTTCTCCTCGGTGCTGTACCGCAACAAGGGCGCGTACCTGGTGGGGCGCCTCTACACCAACGACGACCAGTGGCCGCTGGTGATTCCGTTGCTGCACCGCGAAGGGCGGGGGATCCAGATCGACGCGCTGATCACCGATGAGGCGGAAGTGTCGATCATCTTTTCCTTCACCCGTTCGTACTTCATGGTCGATGTGGCGGTGCCGGCGGAATTCATCGGCTTTCTGCGGCGCATCCTGCCGGGCAAGCACATCGCCGAGCTGTACACCTCCATCGGTTTCTACAAGCACGGCAAGTCGGAGTTCTACCGCGCGCTGATCAACCACCTGGCCAACACCGACGACCGCTTCATCATGGCGCCGGGGGTGCGCGGCATGGTCATGAGCGTGTTCACCCTGCCGGGCTTCAATACGGTGTTCAAGATCATCAAGGACCGTTTCTCGCCGTCGAAGAACGTCGATCGCGCCACGGTGATCGAAAAGTACCGGCTGGTGAAAAGCGTCGACCGCGTGGGGCGCATGGCCGATACCCAGGAGTTCGCCGATTTCCGTTTCCCCGTGAGCAAGTTCGACCCGGCGTGCCTTGAGGAACTGCTGGAGGTCGCGCCCTCGACCGTGTCGCTCGAAGGCGAGACCGTGCTGATCCGCCACTGCTGGACCGAGCGCCGGATGACCCCGCTCAACCTCTACCTGGACAACGCCAACGAAGCCCAGGTGCGCGAGGCGCTGGAGGACTACGGCCTGGCGATCAAGCAACTGGCGGCGGCCAACATCTTTCCCGGCGACATGCTGCTGAAGAACTTCGGCGTCACCCGCCATGGCCGGGTGGTGTTCTACGACTACGACGAGATCTGCTTCCTCACCGAGGCCAACTTCCGCCATATCCCGCCGCCGCGCACCCCGGAGGACGAAATGGCCTCCGAGCCGTGGTACTCGATCGGGCCGCTGGACGTGTTCCCCGAGGAATTCCCGCCGTTCCTGTTCGCCGACGCCGGCCAGCGCAAGCTGTTCGACCAGTTGCACGGCGAGCTGTACAACGCCGACTACTGGAAGGGACTGCAGGAAGCGATCCGGGCGGGGAAGGTGATCGATGTGTTCCCGTACCGGCGCAAGGGGCTGGACAACGAGTGAAGGTTGCCGACGCCATCGCGGGCCTGCTCCCACAGGAACTGCACTGCTCCTGAACTGCGGTGCCTGGACTGACGCCATCGCCAGCAGGCTGGCTCCCACAGGTTTTGTCCGCGAAATGGACGCACGCCGCTTTGCGTTGTGCGCCCCTGCCATCATTTATGTCGCCAAATCTGCGACAATCGCCCCCTTGCGCCACCAGACCACCGAATTGCGTACCCGATGACCGACGAATCGCCCTCCATCGACAAACTGCTGAAGAACCTCGACCACGCCATGCTCGCCGACCGCCACCGGTTGCGCCGGCAGTTGCTTGAGCAGCGCAAGAAACCCGACCAAGCCAAGCTGGCCCAGTGGGTCGCGCGCATGCAGGCGTCCTGCGACCAGGTGCTGGCGCGCAAGGCCAGCGTGCCGGCGATCCGCTACGACGACAGCCTGCCCATCGCCGCCAAGCGTGACGAGATCAAGAAGGCGCTGGAGCAGCACCAGGTGCTGATCATCGCCGGCGAGACCGGCTCGGGCAAAACCACCCAGTTGCCGAAGATCTGCCTGGAGATCGGCCGTGGCCGGCACGGCCTGATCGGCCACACCCAGCCCCGCCGGATCGCCGCGCGCAGCGTCGCCAGCCGAGTCGCCGAGGAGCTCGGCACGCCGCTGGGCGCGCTGGTCGGCTATCAGGTTCGGTTCGAGGACCAGAGCGATTCCAGCACCCTGATCAAACTGATGACCGACGGCATCCTGCTGGCGGAGACCCAGAACGACCGTTACCTGGAACGCTACGACACGATCATCGTCGACGAGGCCCACGAACGCAGCCTCAACATCGATTTCCTGCTGGGCTACCTGAAGACCCTGCTGCCGCGCCGTCCGGACCTGAAGGTCATCATCACGTCGGCGACCATCGACCTGGAGCGTTTCTCCAAGCACTTCGACGATGCGCCGATCGTGGAAGTCTCCGGGCGCACGTTCCCGGTGGAGACCTGGTACCGCCCGCTGACCCTGGAGCAGGACGAAGAGGGCAACCGGGTCGAAGACGACTTGACCGTGGATCAGGCGATCCTCGCCACCCTCGACGAAATCGCCGCCTACGAGCGCAGCGAGCGGCGCAGTCCCGGCGATGTGCTGGTGTTCCTGCCGGGCGAGCGGGAGATCCGTGACGCCGCTGAAATGCTGCGCAAGGCCCAGCTCAAGCACACCGAAATCCTGCCCCTTTATGCGCGCCTGTCGCCGGCCGAGCAGCAGCGGATCTTCCAGTCCCATCCGGGCCGGCGTGTGGTGCTGGCGACCAACGTCGCCGAAACCTCGCTGACCGTGCCGGGCATCCGTTACGTGATCGACAGCGGCACCGCGCGCATCAGCCGCTACAGCTACCGCGCCAAAGTGCAGCGCCTGCCCGTCGAAGCGGTCTCCCAGGCCAGCGCCAACCAGCGCAAGGGCCGTTGCGGACGGGTCGAGCCGGGCATTTGCGTGCGTCTGTACAGCGAAGAGGATTTCCTCGGCCGGCCGGAATTCACCGACCCCGAGATCCTGCGCACCAACCTGGCGGCGGTGATTCTGCAGATGCTCCATCTGCGCCTCGGCGACATCACCGCGTTCCCGTTCATCGAGCCGCCGGACGGCAAGGCGATCAGCGACGGCTTCAACCTGCTGCAAGAACTGTCGGCGGTGGACCGCAACAATCAGCTGACCCCCGTCGGCCGCCAGCTGGCGCGCCTGCCGGTGGATCCGCGCATGGGCCGCATGCTGCTGGAAGCGGCGCGCCTGGGCAGCCTTCAGGAAGTGCTGATCGTGGCCAGCGCCATGTCGGTGCAGGATCCGCGCGAACGTCCGCCGGAGCGCCAGCAGGCCGCCGACCAGGCCCACGCGCAGTGGAAGGACGCCGATTCGGACTTCGCCGCGCTGGTCAACCTGTGGCGCGGCTTCGAGGAGCAGCGCCAGGCGCTGACCGCGAGCCCGCTGCGCAACTGGTGCCGCAAGAACTTCCTCAATTACCTGCGCCTGCGCGAATGGCGCGACGCCCATCGGCAACTGAGCCTGATCTGCCGCGACCTCCAGCTGAGCCTGAACAAGGAGCCGGCGGACTTCGCCAAGTTCCACAAAGCGGTGCTGGTGGGCCTGCTCAGCCAGATCGGCCAGAAGACCGAAGAGGGCGATTACCTCGGCGCCCGGCAGCGGCGGTTCTGGATTCACCCGTCGTCCGGGATCGGCAAGAAGCGTCCGCAGTGGGTGATGGCCGCCGAACTGGTGGAGACCACCAAGCTCTACGCGCGCATGGTCGCCAAGATCGACGCCGACTGGATCGAGCCGCTGGCCGGGCACCTGATCAAGAAGAACCACTTCGAACCGCACTGGGAGAAGAAGCGCGGCCAGGTGATCGCGTTCGAGCAGATCACCCTGTTCGGCCTGATCGTGGTCGGCCGCCGCCCGGTGCATTACGGCCCGGTGGATCCGGTGGTCTCGCGGGAGCTGTTCATCCGCGAAGGGCTGGTGCGCGGTGAGATCCAGTCCCGGGCCAAGTGCCTGACGGCGAACAAGCAGTTGCTGGAGCAGCTCGACGAACTGGAGGCCAAGGCCCGGCGCCGCGACATCCTGGCCGACGAAGAGACCCTGTACGCCTTCTACGACGCACGGCTGCCGGCGGAGATTCACCAGACCGCCACGTTCGACAGCTGGTACCGGGTCAACAGCCAGAAGGATCCGCAGCTGCTGATCATGCGCGAAGAGGACGTGCTGGCCCGCGAGGCCAGCGAAGTCACCGCGCGGGACTACCCGGACACCCTGCACATCGGCGACCTGGAACTGGCGCTCAGTTACCACTTCGAACCTAACCATCCCCGCGACGGCGTGACCCTGCGGGTGCCGGCGCCGCTGTTGCCGATGCTGCCGCCGGAGCGTCTGGAATGGCTGGTGCCGGGGCTGATCGAAGCCAAGTGCATCGCGCTGGTGCGCAACCTGCCCAAGGCCCTGCGCAAGAACTTCGTGCCGGTGCCGGACTTCGTCAGGGCGGCGTTGCAGCGCATGACGTTCGCCGAGGGTTCGTTGCCCCAGGCCCTGGGCCGCGAACTGCTGCGCATGACCGGTGCGCGGGTCAGCGACGAAGCCTGGGCCGAAGCCGAGCAGCAGGTCGAAGGGCATCTGCGGATGAACCTGGAAATCGTCGACGGGCAGGGCAAGTTCCTCGGCGAAGGACGCGACCTGGCCGAGCTCACCGCGCGTTTCGCCGAAGCCAGCCAGGCGGCGCTCGCCGTGCCGCAGAGTGCCAAGAGCCAGCAGCCGGTGGAGGCCAAGGTCTTTGCGCCGGTGGCGGAAAAGACCCAGCAGAAGATCGCCGGGCTGTCGATGACGGTGTATCCGGCGCTGGTGGAAGAGGGCGGCACGGTCAAGGAAGGGCGTTTCTCGACGCCGGCCGAAGCCGAGTTCCAGCACCGCCGCGCGTTGCAGCGGCTGTTGCTGCAACAGTTGGCCGAGCCGGCCAAGTTCCTGCGCGGCAAGTTGCCGGGGCTGACCGAACTGGGCCTGCTGTACCGCGAACTGGGGCGGGTGGAGGCGCTGGTCGAAGACATTCTGTTGGCCAGCCTCGACAGCTGCATCCTCGACGGCGAAGACCCGCTGCCCCGGGACGGCGCCGGTCTGGCGGCGCTGGCCGAGCGCAAGCGCGGCGCCTGGACCGAGCATGCCGAACGGGTGGCACGCCTGGTGCTGGAGATCCTCAAGCTGTGGCACGGCCTGCAGAAACGCTTCAAGGGCAAGATCGACCTGGCCCAGGCCGTGGCGCTGAACGACATCAAGCAGCAGCTCAGCCAGTTGGTGTACCCGGGCTTCGTGCGGGAAACGCCGATGCTGTGGCTCAAGGAGCTGCCGCGCTACCTCAAGGCGGTCGAACAGCGGTTCGAGAAGCTCGGCGCCCAGGTGCAGAAAGACCGGGTGTGGAGCGGCGAGCTGGCCGGCCTCTGGACGCAGTACCAGACCCGCGCCGCCAAGCACGCCCAGGAAGGCAAGCGCGATCCGCAGCTTGAGCTGTACCGCTGGTGGCTGGAGGAATACCGGGTTTCGCTGTTCGCCCAGCAGTTGGGGACGAAGGTGCCGGTCTCAGACAAGCGCCTGAACAAACAGTGGACGCAGGTCGAGGCCTAGCCTTCGGGCGCACGGCTACTGTGCAGGAGCGAGCCTGCTCGGGATGGCGGAGCATCAGGCAACGGATTGATCGATTGTCTGACAGTCCTTCAGCGCGGGCAGGCTCGCTTCCGCAGTCAATCGTCTGTTGTGTGTGGGACAGAGGTCAAAACCTTGGGTTTATGGCACACTTCGCGACCATAAACGCCGGTTTCACGGCCTAGAGCCTCCGGCGCAGGATGCGCTGCGCAATAAAGCGTCACCCGGTTATTGCGTCTACCGGACGGGAATAGACCCTTTGCGTGTTGGCACGTCGGTGCCAGCACTTTCTGCCTGAACAGATCAGAGAAACGACCATGCATAACGTCGTCATCAGCGGCACCGGCCTGTACACCCCGGCCAACAGCATCTCCAACGAAGAACTGGTGAACTCGTTCAACACCTACGTTGCGCAGTTCAACGCCGACAACGCCGATGCCATCGCCCGCGGCGAGATCCAGGCCCTGACCGAATCCAGCGCCGCGTTCATCGAGAAAGCCTCCGGCATCAAGAGCCGCTTCGTCATGGACAAGGAGGGCATCCTCGACCCTGCGCGCATGACGCCGCGCCTGCCGGAGCGTTCCAACGACGAATGGTCGGTGCTCTGCCAGATGGCCACCGCCGCCGCCGAACAGGCCCTGCAGCGCGCCGGCAAGACCGCCGCCGACATCGACGGCGTGATCGTCGCCTGCTCCAACCTGCAGCGCGCCTATCCGGCCATCGCCATCGAAGTCCAGGAAGCGCTGGGCATCCAGGGCTTCGGCTTCGACATGAACGTGGCCTGCTCGTCCGCCACCTTCGGCATCCAGGCCGCCGCCAACAGCGTGCAGCTGGGCCAGGCCCGGGCGATCCTGATGGTCAACCCGGAAGTCTGCACCGGCCACCTGAACTTCCGTGACCGCGACAGCCACTTCATCTTCGGCGACGCCGCCACCGCCGTGGTCATCGAGCGCGCCGACCTTGCGACCTCCAAGCACCAGTTCGACGTGGTCAGCACCAAACTGCTGACCAAGTTCTCCAACAACATCCGCAACAACTTCGGCTTCCTCAACCGCGCGGCGGAAGAGGGCGTCGGCGCCCGCGACAAGCTGTTCGTGCAGGAAGGCCGCAAGGTGTTCAAGGACGTCTGCCCGATGGTGGCCGAGCTGATCGGCGAGCACCTGGAAGAGAACAAGCTCAACGTCGGCGACGTGAAGCGCTTCTGGCTGCACCAGGCCAACCTGAGCATGAACCACCTGATCGTGCGCAAGCTGCTGGGCCGCGAAGCCACCGAAGAAGAGGCGCCGGTGATCCTCGACACCTACGCCAACACCAGCTCCGCCGGTTCCGTGATCGCGTTCCACAAGCACCAGGACGACCTGGCGGCCGGTTCGCTGGCGGTACTGAGTTCGTTCGGTGCCGGCTACTCGATCGGCAGCGTGATTCTGCGCAAGCGTTAAGGGACGCTTCATTTCCTCTTAATCGCGCTGACGTTTCCTACATCCGGATCAGCGCGAGCGCTGTAATTTTCGAAAGTGGCGGCAGGAGAGATCCTGCCGCCATCATTTTCGGAACCGGGACAAGGGGATTGATGGATGGCGGTTGACGACACCCAATTGCTGGCGCGTTTGCTGGCCGGTGAGCAAAAGGCTTTCAAGGAACTGGTCACGACCTACCAGAGCGCCATGCGCGCCGTGGCCTATGCCATCGTCGGCCAGCGTCATGTCGAGGAAGTGGTGCAGGACGCCTGGCTGTCGGTGGTGCGCCATATTGGCAGTTTCGAAGGCCGCTCCAGCCTCAAGACCTGGCTGCTGACCATCACCGCCAATTCGGCCAAGGGCCGCTACAAGCGCAATCGCCGCGAGGTGCTGCTGGACGACCTGCCGGCGCCGCACGGCACCCTCGATGACGACCGCTTCTCACCGGGCGACGGCCATTGGCGGGTGGCGCCGTTCGCCTGGCACCACGACACCCCCGAGGCCTTGCTGACCGAGAGCGAGCTGCGCGACTGCCTGGAACACACCCTGCAAAGCCTTTCGCAGCTGCAGGGCAGCGTGTTGACGTTGCGCGAGCAGCAGGGACTGGAGCTGGAGGAGATCTGTAATCTTCTGGACATCTCGCTCTCCAATGTCCGCGTGCTGCTGCATCGGGCACGTTTGAAGGTCTTTGCGACCGTGGAACATTTTGAGGAGACCGGAGAATGCTGACCTGCAAGGAGCAAGTGGCGCGATCCAGCGATTATCTCGATGGCCGGCTGAGCTTTCGCGAGAAACTGATGGTGCGTCATCACTTGATGTTCTGCCGCAATTGCCGGCGGTTCATCCGCCAGATGCGGCTGATGCAGGCGACGCTGCGGGCCATGCCGCACAAGCCTGAAGAGGACGTGGACGCGTTGGCCGAGCGCCTGGCGGCGCAACGCCGAAAGGATCGTTCCTGACAAAAAACTGTGGCGAGGGAGTTTGCTCCCTCGCCACAGATAAGTTGAACGGCGACAGTCCGGCGCGGGCGCTGCGAACGGATGATGGGGGATCGCCCCGTCCGCGCCGGACTGAAGTCGGTCAGCCGTCTTAGAACTTCGCTTCCGCGTCCAGCTGCAGGGTGTTGGTGTCTGCGTCGCGCTGGGTGCGGCTGGAGAAGTCAGCCTTGGTCAGGAAGTACGTGGCGCCGATGGCGAAGTTCTTGTCGATGTCGTAGCCGACCTTGAACTTGTGGCCGCGGGAGCCGGTGGTGCCGTTGGCGAAGTCCGAGTCGGTGAAGGCGCCGACCACGGCGTCGCGCTGCACGTCGCGGTAGTTGTAGTCCAGGTTCAGGCCGAAGACCTTCGACTTGGCGCCCACCAGCCATGCGGTGTCCGCATCGGTCACCGCATCGTTGTTCTTCACGTACTGGCCGTAGAACGACAGCGGCATCGGCAGGCCGCCGATGTCGATCTGGCTGAAGCCTTCGTACAGGCGGAACTGGTTGTTGGCCGAGTTGCCGTTGACCGACAGGGCGCACGGGGTGGAGGTGCCGGTGCAGCGGCTGTCTTCGTCGTTCTGATAGGCGTACACGCTGCCGCCCAGGGTCAGTTTCAGGTTGTCGGTGATGGCGAAGCGGCTGCCCAGTTGGCCGGCGGTCAGGCGCAGGTCGTGGCGGAACTGCACGCCTTCGCCGTCGACGTTGTCCTTGAGGGTGTAGTTGCCCAGGCTGCCGAACAGTTCGGCGCTGCTGCCCAGCGGGTATTTGTAGGTGACGGCCAGGCCTTCGGGGTTGATGTCGCTGTCCCAGATCACATCGCCCATGCTGACCCACGGCTGCAGCATCTTGCCGCCGATCACGTGCAGGTTCTTGATGGCGTCCGGGTGGTAGTCGATGTAGCCCAGGTCCAGCCAGATCTGCTTCTTGTCGAAGTAGTTGTCCATGTCCTGGTTGGTGGAGCGGGCGTCGTCGCCGCCGCCGGTGGCGATGCGGATGCCGGTGTCCACTTGCGGGTTGATTTCGCTGTAGGCGCCCAGGCGGGCACGGATGCGCTGACGGTCCTTGTCGCGGCCGCCGTTGTTCGACTCGCCGTCGATCTTCACGGTTTCCTGGCGGATGCGCACGTCACCCTTGAACTGGGTCTTGGCGGCCCAGGCCAGCTTCTGGTCGAAGGCGCTCTGTTCGTTGGCCTTCTTCGCGACGGCGGCCACTTGTTCGTTGGTCTCTTGCTGCGCCTGCTGGGCGATCTGCTGGGCCTTCTGATCCTTGGCCAGCTCGGTCTGCAGTTCGATGTACTGCGCCTGGGTGATCGAACCGTTGGCCTTGAGCATGTCGAGCAGTTTGGCGTCGACCGCGGCACTGGCCGGAACACTCATGGCCAGCAGCAGGCCACCGCACAGGGCCGCCGCAGTTTTCGTGGAAGCAAGACGCATAGCAATCTCCGAAGATGAGAGGGGATGGCGAAGCCATCCTGGGCACAACCGACGGTTTGACGGTCGGAAAACAGTGTCCGGGTAGAACCCGGCGCTCTAAAAACAGGCGCCAGTATCGCGACGGTTTATGACAGAGCAGTGGCACGGTGATGGCAGGTTCGTGACGATACAAAACCGCCCTGAACTATCGGTCTAGAGCGCTGTCGCCGATTCGGGCGTGTGCAACGGCAGGCCGATCGGCGATACTCGGCAGGCTGTCATGCCCCGAACCGGAGAGGAAAATGCCGCTGCAACGCCTGCACGAACTGTCGCAAATCGCATCCGCCGACTGGGATGCGCTGGTGCCGGAAAACCAGCCGTTCCTGCGCCACGGTTTCCTCGCTGCGCTGGAGGACAGCGGCAGCGTCGGCGCGCACACGGGCTGGCAGGCGGAGCATCTGTTGCACGTCGAAGGCGACCGGCTGATCGCGGCGCTGCCTGCCTACCGCAAGTGGCATTCCTACGGCGAATACGTGTTCGACCACGGCTGGGCCGATGCCTGCGCCCGGGCCGGCATCGACTACTACCCCAAGCTGCTGGTGGCCGTGCCGTTCAGCCCGGTCAGCGGCCCGCGGCTGTTGGCGACGTCGGTCGAGGATGGCTTCGAACTGCTCAAGAGCCTGCCGGGCTACCTGGAGATCGAAGGCCTCTCCAGCGCCCACATCAATTTCACCGACCCGTTCACCGACGCGGCCATGGCCGAACAGCCGGGCTGGCTGCAGCGCATCGGCTGCCAGTACCACTGGCAGAACCGCGGCTACCGGGATTTCCAGGACTTTCTCGACGGGCTCAGTTCGCGCAAGCGCAAGCAGATGCGCAAGGAGCGCGAGCAGGTGGCGGGGCAGGGCTTCAGCTTCCAATGGCTGGACGGGCACGAACTGGACGAGGCGCAATGGGATTTCGTCTACGCCTGCTACGCCAACACCTACGCCGTGCGGCGGCAAACGCCGTACCTGACCCGGGCGTTCTTCAGCCTGTTGGCCGAACGCATGCCCGAGGCCATCCGCGTGGTGCTGGCCAAACAGGGTTCAAGGCCGGTGGCGATGGCCTTCAGCCTGGTCGGGGGCGACAGCTTCTATGGCCGTTACTGGGGTTGCCTGGCGGAGTTCGACCGCCTGCATTTCGAAACGTGTTTCTACCAGGGCATGGACTACGCCATCGCCGAGGGCTTTCAGCGCTTCGACGCCGGCGCCCAGGGCGAGCACAAGCTGATCCGCGGATTCGAACCGGTGATCACCCGCTCCTGGCACTACCTGCGCCACCCCGGCCTGAAGGCGGCCGTGAAGGACTTCCTGCACCAGGAGCGCGCCGGGGTGTTGGCCTATGCCGAAGAGGCGCGGGCCGCCTTGCCCTACCGCCAGGCCTAGCTCCCACAGTACTGAACGAAAGGCATCACTGTGGGAGCCAGCCTGCTGGCGATGGCGTCAGCCAAGGCAGCAGGGCAGAGGCTATGTGTCTTCGCTGCCCAGCCAACGGTAGAGCCCGCCGCCGACCACCGCCCCCAGCAGCGGCGCCACCCAGAACATCCACAGCTGCGCGATGGCCCAGCCGCCCACCATCAGCGCCGGCCCCGTGCTGCGGGCCGGGTTCACCGAAGTGTTGGTGACCGGAATCGAGATCAGGTGGATCAGGGTCAGGGCCAGGCCGATGGCGATCGGCGCCAGGCCCGCCGGGGCACGCCGGTCGGTGGCGCCGAGGATGACCACCACGAACAGGGCGGTCATCACCAGTTCGGTGACGAACCCGGCGGCCATCGAGTACTTGCCGGGAGAATGCTCGCCGTAGCCGTTGGAGGCCAGGCCGCCGGCGATGTCGAAGCCTTCCTTGCCGCTGGCGATCCAGGCGATCAGGGCTGCCGCGATGATGGCGCCGATCACCTGGGCGACGATGTAGGCGGGCAGTTCCTTGGCCGGGAACCGGCCGCCGACGGTCAGGCCCACCGACACGGCCGGGTTGAGATGGCAGCCACTGATGTGGCCGATGGCGAACGCCATGGTCAGCACCGTCAGGCCGAAGGCCAGGGCCACCCCCAGCACGCCGATGCCCGTGGGCGAGGACGCGGCGATCACCGCGCTGCCGCAACCGCCCAGAACCAGCCAGAACGTACCTAACAACTCCGTGACCGAACGTTTGAACAGAGACATGGGAATGTCCTTGATAGACGTGCTATCGAAACTGAAACGGGTTGTGAGTCCTTGCAGATTTACGACAGGTTCCACGCCGGAGCCTTGGCTGAGTACAGCAGGGTTTGCGCGGATTTCCAGCGGGCGTGAAAAAACCGGCAGGCCCCGTGGTTGGCGGGCTCTGCCGGTTTTTGGCGGGGCGGAATCAAGCGATTCCCTGTGGGGGCGAGCCTGCTCGCGATGGCGGTGTGTCTGACAGCAATGAGGGTGACTGACACACCCTCATCGCGAGCAGGCTTCCTCCCACGGAACCGCAGGGCTGGCGCGGTCAGTCGATGCCGACGAACCCGCCGGTCTGATGGCGCCACAGCCGCGCATACAGGCCGCCATGGGCCAGCAGTTCGGCATGGCTGCCGCTTTCGGCGATCCTGCCGTTCTCCAGCACCACCAGCCGGTCCATCCGGGCGATGGTCGAGAGGCGGTGGGCGATGGCGATCACGGTCTTGCCCTGCATCAGGGTCTCCAGGCTTTCCTGGATCGCCGCCTCGACTTCCGAATCCAGCGCCGAGGTCGCTTCGTCCATGATCAGGATCGGCGCGTCCTTGAGCAGGACGCGGGCGATCGCGATGCGCTGGCGCTGGCCGCCGGAGAGCTTGACGCCGCGCTCGCCGACATGGGCGTCGAACCCGGTGCGTCCCTCGGCGTCGGACAGCAGCGGAATGAACTCGTCGGCCCGGGCCTTGTGCACGGCTTCCCAGAGCTCTTCGTCAGTGGCGTCGGGCTTGCCGTAGAGCAGGTTGTCGCGGATCGAGCGGTGCAGCAGCGACGTGTCCTGGGTGATCATGCCGATCCGTGCGCGCAGGCTTTCCTGGCCGACTTCGGCGATGTTCTGGCCGTCGATCAGGATGCGCCCGGCCTCGACGTCGTACAGGCGCAGCAGCAGGTTGACCAGCGTCGACTTGCCCGCGCCGGACGGCCCGATCAGGCCGATCTTCTCGCCGGGCCGGATGGTCAGGTTGAGGTCGCCGATGATGCTTTTCTTCTTGCCGTAGTGGAAATCCACATGCTCGAAGCGCACTTCGCCACGGGCCACGTCCAGCGGCTTGGCCTGGGCCTGGTCGGTGACGCTGACCGGCTGCGCGATGGTCTGCAGGCCGTCCTGCACCATGCCGATGTTTTCGAAGATGCCGGTGACCACCCACATGATCCACCCGGACATGTTGACGATGCGGATCACAAGGCCGGTGGCCAGGGCGATCGCGCCGACCGTGATCAGCGACTGCGTCCACAGCCACAGGGCCAGCGCCGTGGTGCCGACGATCAGCAGGCCGTTCATGGTGGTGATGGCCACGTCCATGCTGGTGACCACGCGGCCGGCCAGCTGGGCTTTTTCGGTCTGCTCCTGGATGGCTTCGCGGGCGTAGTGCTGCTCGAAGTTGGTGTGGGCGAACAGCTTGAGGGTGGCGATGTTGGTGTAGCCGTCGACGATCCGTCCCATCAGCTTGGAGCGCGCGTCGGAGGCCGCCACCGCGCGATCCTTGACCCTTGGCACGAAGTAGTAGAGCGCGCCGATGTAGGCGGCGATCCACGTCAGCAGCGGGATCATCAGGCGCCAGTCGGCCTCGGCGAACAGCACCAGCGAACTGATCGCGTAGATCACCACGTGCCACAGCGCGTCCACCGCCTGCACGGCGGAGTCGCGCAGCGAGTTGCCGGTCTGCATGATGCGCTGGGCGATGCGGCCGGCGAAGTCGTTCTGGAAGAAGTTCAGGCTCTGCTTGAGCACGTAGCTGTGGTTCTGCCAGCGGATCAGGCTGGTCATGCTCGGGCTCAGGGTCTGGTGCACCAGCATGTCGTGCAGGGCCAGGAACAGCGGGCGCAGGAGCAGCGCCACCACGGCCATCCAGGCCAGCTCAGCGCCGTGGATCTTGAAGAAGTCGACGTTCGGCGTGCCTTGGGCAAGGTCGATGATGCGGCTCAGGTAACTGAACAGCGCCACTTCGATGAGTGCGCCGAACAGGCCGATGATCAGCAGGGCGGCGAAGCTCGGCCAGACCTGCTTCAGGTAATAGGTGTAGAAGGGCAGGACGCGGTTCGGCGGGGCCGCCGTGGGGGCGTCGCGGAAGATGTCGATCAGTTGTTCGAAACGGCGATAGAGCATTGGATAACTCGCCCGGCGTGCGGGCTCTCCTTTTATCGGTGTGAGCGGCGCGCCGTCGGTGGCGGCCGCTCGTCATGCCCTGTACAGCTTAGTCGATGCGCTTGGCCGACTTGATGATCACAGGGTCGACCGGCACGTTCTGCATGCCTTGTTTGGTGGTGGTGCGGGAGTTGACGATGATGTCGACCACCTCCATGCCCTTGACCACTTTGGCGAACACGGCATAGCCGGCGTCGCGGCCCGGATCGAGGAAGGCGTTGTCGGCCACGTTGATGAAGAACTGGCTGGTGGCCGAGTTCGGGTCGGAGGTGCGCGCCATCGACAGGGTGCCGCGCACGTTGTGCAGGCCGTTGCTCGCCTCGTTCTTGATCGGGGCCTTGGTGTCCTTCTGCTGCATCTGCGGGGTGAAGCCGCCGCCCTGGGCCATGAAGCCCGGGATCACGCGGTGGAAGATGGTGTTGGTGTAGAAGCCGCTGTCGACGTACTCAAGGAAGTTCTTGGTGGTGACCGGCGCCTTGACCGGATCCAGCTCGATCTCGATCTGGCCGTTGGAGGTGTCCAGCAGCACGTGCGGCGCCTTGGCCGGGGTGGCCGCCATCAGGTTGGCGGCGAACAGCACGGAGCCGGCGGCGAGGGCGATTTTTTTCAGCATGGGTCAGAGGTCCTGAGGGTGGTTGTCGGCTGCGGCGAGGAACGCCAGCAGCGTTTGATTGAAGCGTTCGGGCTGATCGAGCGGGGTGGCGTGGCGCGAATCGGCGATCACGGCCAGCTGCGCGTCGGGCAGCAGTTTCACATAGGATTCTTTCAGCGAGACGGGGGTGTAGTCCCGGTCGGCGCTGACGACGAGGGTTGGACAGGTGACCTTCGACAGTCGTTCCTGAACGCCCCAGCCGACGATGGCATCGAAGCTGGCGAGATAAGCACGTTTGTCGTTCCTTGCCCAGCGTTCGGCCATCTTCTGTCGCAATTGCGCCTGCTCAGGCTTGGGGAACAGTTTGGCGCCCAGGGCCTTGCCGATGGTGGCCAGGCTCAGCACGCGCATCAGGCTCCAGCGCTTGAACCACTGCCAATAGTCGTTGCGGCTGCGCAGTTTGACCTGCGGGGCGCTGTTGACGATGGTCAGGCTTTTGAGCCGTTGCGGCTGGTCGACGGCGAACTGGAAGCCGATCATCCCGCCCATGGACAGGCCGACGTAGTGCACCGTCTCCAGGTTCAGGTGCTCGATGAGCGCCAGCAGGTCGGCGCTGAAGCCGGCGATGCTGTAGCGCTCCCGGGGTTTGTCCGAGCGGCCGTGGCCGCGCACGTCCGGGACGATCACCCGGTAGTGCGCCGACAGCACCGGGATCTGCATTTCCCAGTCCAGGGTGCTGGAACCGAGCCCGTGAACCAGCAGCAACGGCGTGCCGTGGCCGTATTCCTCGTAGTGCAGGTTGCAGCCTTCATGCTCGAAATAGGCCATCGGGGGACTCCGTGTCAGGCTTGTTCGGGAGCGGCGAACGGCGCGTCCAGCGGCAACGTGTCGAAGGTGCGCAGCAGTTCGACGAGAATCTGCGAAGCCGGGCCCAGCGGCTTTTCCTTGTTCGAATACAGATAGAAGCTCGGATTGCGGCTGCCGCCCTTGTCCAACGGTAGCAGCTTGAGCACGCCTTCCTTCAGTTCCCGTTCGATCATGTGCCGCGGCAGCCAGGCGAAGCCCAGCCCGCTGCCGACGAACGTCGCGGCGGTGGCCAGGCTGCCGACGGTCCAGCGCTGTTCGGCGCCGAGCCAGCCGACGTCCCGTGGCTGCTGGCGGCCGGAGTCGCGGATCACCACCTGCATCTGGCTTTCCAGGTCCTGGAAACTCAGTTCACGGTTGAGGCGGTGCAGCGCATGTTCCGGGTGCGCGACGGCGACGAACTCGACGTCGCTCAATTCCGTGCCCAGGTAGCCGGGAATGCTGAAGCCGGTGATGGCCAGGTCGGCCACGCCTTCGAGCAGCACTTCTTCCACGCCCGACAGCACCTCCTCGCGCAGGCGCACACGGCAGCCGCGGCTTTGCGGCATGAACGCCGTCAGTGCGCGGACCAGGCGGGCGGTGGGGTAGGCGGCGTCCACCACCAGGCGCACTTCTGCCTCCCAGCCTTGCTCCATGTGATGGGCGAGGTCTTCCAGTTGGCTGGCCTGCTTGACCAGTTGCCGCGAACGGCGCAGCAGCACGCCGCCGGCCTCGGTGAGCACGGCCTTGCGCCCGTCGATGCGCAGCAGCGGCACGCCGAGCTGGTCCTGCATGCGCGCGACGGTGTAGCTCACCGACGACTGCGAACGGTGCAGGGCCTCGGCGGCCTGGGCGAATCCGCCGTGGTCGACCACGGCCTGCAACGTGCGCCATTGATCAAGGGTCACGCGGGGCGCTTTCATCGATAGCTCCTCTTGTCCTAAGCTGGCCGTCCCCATTGGAGACTGCCGAATGAAAAAATTCTGTTGTGTGTTGCTGGCGCTGCTGCCGCTGACGGCGTTTGCGTACCCGATCGAGGTGGAAAAGAACCTCAACGGCCTGAAGATCGACTACAACACCTTCGACACCGACAACGACATCGGCTCCATTCAGGTGAACAACTACGGCGACGTCGACGCGGCCTGCAAGGTGCGCTTTATCAACGGCCCGGAAGCGCCGCGCACCCGCAACATCGACGTGGCCGCCGGCAAGCACAAGAACGCCACGGCCAAGTTCAACCGCACCATCATCAAGCTGCGCATCAATTTGAGCTGCACCCCGAAGTAACGCCGGTTCTTCTTTGCGGGAGCTTCCCTGAAGGAAGTTCCCCTGAGAAAGCTCCCCCTTGCGGGAGCTTATAAACGAATTTATCGATGCATTACAGCAGATATTTGCGCTTTTTCATCGATGCGGCACTGCTTAAGCTTCACTCCATCGACTTACAACATTCTCGGATGGAGGCTACACACCATGTCCCGCGTTCTGATCATCGAAAGCAGTGCCCGCCAGCAAGACTCGGTTTCCCGTCAACTGACCCAGACCTTCATCAACCAGTGGAAATCCGCGCACCCCAACGATCAGATCACCGTGCGCGACCTCGCCGTGAACCCGGTGCCGCACCTGGACAGCAACCTGCTGGGCGGCTGGATGAAACCCGCCGATCAGCGCAGTGACAGCGAACAGGCTTCGCTGGAGCGCTCGAACGCGCTGACCGACGAACTGCTGGCCGCCGACGTGCTGGTGATGGCTGCGCCGATGTACAACTTCGCGATCCCGAGCACCCTCAAGGCTTGGCTCGACCACGTGCTGCGCGCCGGCGTGACCTTCAAATACACCGAAACCGGCCCCCAAGGCCTGCTCAGCGGCAAGCGCGCCTTCGTCCTGACCGCCCGCGGCGGCGTCTACGCCGGCGGCCCTGCCGACCACCAGGAACCGTACCTGCGTCAGGTGATGGGCTTTATCGGCATCCACGACGTGACCTTCATCCACGCCGAAGGCATGAACCTGGGCGGCGACTTCCAGGAGAAGGGCCTGAACCAGGCCAACGCCAAACTGGCCCAGGTCGCCTGAGCCGTTAATCGCCGGATAATCCCCGGATGGTCTATTGATCCGGCGCAACCCTTCAAGGCTCCACGCGCATCGAACCTCCCTTTGCACTTGTGCTCCTGAGTGCTGTAGCCCGATTGAACGCTTTAGCGAGATCGGGCTTTTTTTTGCCTGCGGTTTTTGCGCTGCGCGGGCAGACGCCATCGCCAGCAGGCTGGCTCCTACCGGGAATCTCTGCTGAATGCAGCCTCTGTTTTCACCACAGAAACCTGTGGGTGCTTACCTGCAAGCGATGAGGCCGGCACAGTCGACATCCCTGCTGCCTGACCCACCGCCATCGCTGGCAAGCCAGCTCCCACAGGTATCGCCGGTGTCCGCAAGATCCCGGAACACCACAAACCTGTGGGAGATTGCCTGCAAGCGATGAGGCCGGAGCAGACGCCATCATCAGCAGGTTCCCACAAGGTTTTGTGCGGATTCGGGATTCGCGGCCCGGGGCAAAAACCGCTATCGTCGCCGCCATCCGAAATCGAGGCGAGCATGGGCTATCTACTTTTTGTCACGCTGATCCAGGCGTTTTCCTTCAATCTGATCGGCGAATACCTGGCCGGTCATGTCGACAGCTACTTCGCAGTGCTGGTGCGGGTGCTGCTGGCCGGGCTGGTGTTCATCCCGCTGACCCGCTGGCGTTCGGTGGCGCCGGCGTTCATGCGCGGCATGCTGCTGATCGGCGCGCTGCAGTTCGGCATCACCTACGTGTGCCTGTACCTGAGCTTTCGCGTGCTGACGGTGCCGGAGGTGCTGCTGTTCACCATCCTCACGCCGCTGCACGTGACCCTGATCGAAGACGCCCTGAACCGGCGCTTCAACCCTTGGGCGCTGATCGCGGCGCTGGTGGCGGTGGCCGGTGCGGCGGTGATCCGCTTCGACCGGATCAACCCGGACTTCTTCATGGGCTTTTTGCTGCTGCAACTGGCCAACTTCACCTATGCCGCCGGCCAGGTGCTGTACAAGCACCTGGTGGCGAAACACCCCAGCGACCTGCCGCACTATCGGCGCTTCGGCTTCTTCTACTTAGGCGCGCTGGCGGTGGTGTTGCCGGCGTTCCTGCTGTTCGGCAAAGCCGACTTCCTGCCCGAAGCGCCGCTGCAATGGGGCGTGCTGGTGTTCCTGGGCCTGGTCGCGACCGCGCTGGGGCTGTACTGGTGGAACAAGGGCGCCTGCCTGGTCAACGGCGGCACCCTGGCGGTGATGAACAACCTGCATGTGCCGGTGGGGTTGCTGCTGAACCTGCTGATCTGGAACCGGCACGAGGACCTGGGCCGCCTGTTCTTCGGTGGCGCGGTGATCCTGGGGGCGGTGTGGATCAGCCGGTTGGGCGTGCGCAGGCCGCTGGTCGCGCACTGACGTTTCCTGTGGGAGCGAGCCTGCTCGCGATGGCGGACGGTCAGGCGATGAGGGGCTGACCGACAGGCTGCAATCGCGAGCAGGCTCGCTCCCGCCCGTGTAAGGGGTCACATCACGTGCTTGTCGGCCTCGGGAAGGCTGGCCGAACCCAGCACCGCCGGCAGCAACCCCGCCCGCAGATCCCCGCCGCTCGGCTGCTGGTACAGGCTCAACCCGAACTCCGGCATCACCGCCAGCAGGTAATCGAAAATGTCCCCCTGGATCCGCTCGTAGTCGGCCCACACGGTGGTGCGGGTGAAGCAGTAGATCTCCAGCGGAATGCCGTGGGCGGTGGTCTGCATCTGGCGCACCATGCAGGTCATGTTCGGCTGCACCTCGGCATGGCTCTTTAGGTAGGCCAGCGCGTAGGCGCGGAAGGTGCCGATGTTGGTCATGCGCCGGCGGTTGGCCGACATCGCGACGTTGCCCTGGGCTTCGTTCCAGGCCTTGAGCTCGGCCTTCTTGCGGGTCATGTAGTCGGTCAGCAGGTGCACCTGGGCCAGCTTCGCCTCTTTGTCGTCACGGATGAAGCGCACGCCGCTGGCGTCGATGAACAGGCTGCGCTTGATCCGCCGTCCGCCGGACTGCTGCATGCCGCGCCAGTTGCGGAACGATTCGGACATCAACCTCCAGGTCGGGATCGAGACGATGGTCTTGTCGAAGTTCTGCACCTTGACCGTGTGCAGGGTGATGTCCACCACATCGCCGTCGGCGCCGACCTGGGGCATTTCGATCCAGTCGCCGACCCGCAGCATGTCGTTGCTGGTCAGTTGCACGCTGGCCACGAACGACAGCAGGGTGTCCTTGTAGACCAACAGGATCACCGCCGACATCGCACCCAGACCGGACAGCAGCAACAGCGGCGAACGGTCGATCAGGGTGGCGACGATGATGATCGCGCCGAACACGTACAAGACCATTTTCGCCAGTTGCACATAGCCCTTGATCGAGCGGGTGCGGGCGTGTTCGGTGCGCGCGTAGATGTCCAGCAGCGCGTTGAGCAGGGCGCTGACCGCCAGCATCAGGAACAGGATGGTGAACGCCAGGGCGACGTTGCCCAGGAACACCGTCGCGGCCTTGCTCAGTTCCGGTACCAGGTGCAGGCCGAACTGGATCACCAGCGACGGTGTCATCTGGGCCAGGCGCTGGAACACCTTGTTGTGGCGGAAATCGTTGATCCAGTGCAGCGCCGGCTGGCGCCCGAGCATGCGGCTGGCGTGCAGGATCAGGTAGCGCGCCACCCGGCCTAGCACCAGAGCGATCACCAGCAGCAGCACCAGGGCCAGGCCGGCGTGCAGGATCGGGTGCTGTTCGAGGGTGCCGAAGAGGTCTTGGGCGTTGAGCCAGAGCTGTTTGAAATCCATGGGTGGGGCGATTCTTCTGTGGGACGCGAGGGACGATTAGAGCATTCAAGACGCTGTGTATTACCGTTGGAGACAAATCAGGCAACAAAAAAGCCACTGTTTGCCACCGTTTGTACAAAGAAACTCGGCCTGAGCGCTCGAAACCGGTAACCTATGCAGCTGTTTTTTGCCCATCTTCGAGGTCGCCCCCGTGTTTTCCCAATTCGCCCTGCACGAACGTTTGCTCAAAGCCGTGGACGAGCTGAAATTTGTCGAGCCAACGCCTGTGCAAGCCGCGGCCATTCCGCTGGCGCTCCAGGGGCGTGACCTGCGGGTGACGGCGCAGACCGGCAGCGGCAAGACCGCCGCGTTCGTCCTGCCGATCCTCAACCGCCTGATCGGCCCGGCCAAGATCCGTGTCAGCATCAAGACCGTGATCCTGCTGCCGACCCGCGAACTGGCCCAGCAGACGCTGAAGGAAGTCGAGCGCTTCTCGCAGTTCACCTTCATCAAGTCCGGCCTGATCACCGGCGGCGAAGACTTCAAGGTGCAGGCCGCGATGCTGCGCAAGGTGCCGGACATCCTGATCGGCACCCCGGGTCGCCTGATCGAGCACCTGAACGCCGGCAACCTGGACCTCAAGGAAATCGAAGTGCTGGTGCTGGACGAGGCCGACCGCATGCTCGACATGGGCTTTGCCGACGACGTGCAGCGCCTGGTCAACGAATGCCCCGAGCAGCGCCAGACCCTGCTGTTCTCCGCCACCACCGGCGGTTCGGGCCTGCGCGAGATGGTCGCCAAGGTGCTGAAGAACCCTGAGCACCTGCAGCTCAACGCGGTCAGCCAACTGAACGAAACCACCCGTCAGCAGATCATCACCGCCGACCACAACCAGCACAAAGAGCAGATCGTCAACTGGCTGCTGGCCAACGAGACCTACGCCAAGGCCATCATCTTCACCAACACCCGGGTCATGGCTGACCGCATCTACGGCCGCCTCGTCGCCCAAGACTACAAAGCGTTCGTGCTGCACGGCGAGAAGGACCAGAAGGACCGCAAACTGGCGATCGACCGCCTCAAGCAGGGCAGCGTCAAGATCCTGGTGGCCACCGACGTGGCGGCCCGTGGCCTGGACGTCGACGGCCTGGACCTGGTGATCAACTTCGACATGCCGCGCAGCGGCGACGAATACGTGCACCGCATCGGCCGCACCGGCCGCGCCGGCGCCGAAGGCCTGGCGATCTCGCTGATCTGCCACGGCGACTGGAACCTGATGTCGAGCATCGAGCGCTACCTCAAGCAGAGCTTCGAGCGCCGCACCATCAAGGAAGTCAAAGGCACCTACGCAGGTCCGAAAAAGGTCAAGGCGTCGGGCAAGGCCGCCGGCACCAAGAAGAAAAAGACCGACGGCAAGGGCGACAAGAAAAAAGCCGCCGCCAAGGCGCCGAACAAGCGCAAGACCGTCAACCGGCCGAAGTCGGATTCGCTGGTGAGCAGCGACGGTCTGGCCCCGCTCAAGCGCCGCAAGCCAGCGCCTGCGGCTGAGTGAGCCACCGCGCATAGCCAATGAAAAACCCGGACAGCGTCCGGGTTTTTTTATGCCCGCCGCGGGTCAGCCTCCCAACAGCCCGGTGGTGTCCGCATCATAGTGCTGCCGCGCCTGATCGGCCGCGGGCTTGAGCCGCGCCAGCAGGGCGGCGGCGTCGTACACCTGGGCGGTCGCCAGGGTTTTGGGCGTCGGCGCGATCGGGATCAGCACGTCCTCCCCGCTGCCGTGCAGCCAGATCGCCACAACGCTCAGGGCCGACACGAACAGCACCCGCAGTTCGACGGTCTTGCCCTGCAACTGCGCGGACTGCTCCGCCAGTTTCAACGCATCGACCGTGGCGGCCGCCAGGTTGCCGTGGTTCAGCGACGCGAACTCGACATGGCCGCGCACGTCGGCCAACTGCGCATCGGCAATCGATACGCCGTCGGCGAACACCAGGTAATGCCAGTTGCCGAGCCTGGCGTCCTTCAGTCCCTTGCCTTGGCTCAGATCCTCCAGGCTCAGCGAGTAGCCGCGATAGGCCTCGCTGAGGCTGATCTGGCCCGCCGAGGCATTGGCGAACTGGCGGTTGACGCCGAAACCCTGGGTCTGCAACGCGGCCTGCAAGGCCGGGCGCAGGGTCTGCACGCCGTTGGAAGGCGCTTTCGGATAAGTCAGTTGCATGTCGAGGCCCTCCTAGTTTTTGGCCGTGAAGTAAGTGTGGGTCCAGTTGCCGCCGCCGTTGTAGGAACCGGGGAACGTGTTCAGCGCGCGGGTCGAGTAGCCGTAGATGGAATCCGCGACCAGCACATAGTTGCCGTTGGTGCCGTAGATCGTCAGGAAATGCGCACCGCCGCCGTACCAGGCGCAGCGCAGGCACACGGGACGGCCCATGTTGATCTGGTTCTGGATGGCCGCCATCTGCAGCGAGCCCTGGTTCATGCCGTTGTAGCTGCGGGTGATCCGCAGCGCCGTGTCCAGGTAGCCGTAGATGTTGCACGGCCCCGGCTGGTTGCAGCAGTTGCGGTCCAGCGCGGTGCTGGCCACGGCGCACTGGGTCCAGGAACCGGTGCCGTAGTAGTTGCCGACCGACGCGGACGCGGCGGCCCAGCACCAGTTGGTCTGGGTCTGCTGCTGCACGGTGAAGTTCAGGCTGGCGGCGAGCGGTGCCGCGAGGGCCGCCGCTTCGACCTCCTCCAGCTGCGGGTCGAGCAGACGGCCGGCCAGGCACCTTGGCAGTGCGTCGGCGTGGCGTGATGGGGTTTCTGTGTTCAACATCGTTCAATCCTCCATGAGTGAAGACAAGCCTCCGGCTTGCGTAGGCGTTGCGTTGTCGCAGAGCCCTCCGGCGCACGAGAGGTGCCATGTCTGATGGCAGGTTCCGGTGACGGGCTCAACGTAACCATAGGATGGATATGCGTTAATGCAAGAAAATAATTGCATTAATGCAAATTCGAGGGCTGCGGACGACGACCGGCTGCCGTGTCCGAAGGGGCGCGAGGTGTTTGCAGGCGACGACGGCGGGTCAGCCCTCAGCCTTTTTCTCGGCGGTGTTCAGTTCCTTCAGGCGTTGATCGATCAACTGGCACTTGTCCGGCAGGTCGGCGCTGGCGGTGCCCAGGTCCATCTTCTGCAACTCGTCGTTGATTTCCTTGGCCTTGGCCGGGTTCTGTTCGGTGAGCCGGGTGACTTGGCGGGCCAGCTCTTCGCGTTTGGCGGTGGCTTCTTCAGGGGTGCAGGCCCAGGCGGGCAGGGCGCAGGCGAGGGTGGCGGCGAGGGTCAGTTTGAGCAGGGTTTTCATCGGTCAGGCCTCACGTGGCGGTCAAGGCGGGTTAACCGGTTGAGGCGCCGTCGATGCTGAAAGTTCATTCGCATCGGCCGCCGATTGACCGTCATCGGGGCTTCACCTAGCATGCGCCACTATTTTGATATCTTTCGCGATCCAAAGGACTGCACATGCTGCATAGAGTCGTCACGGCAGGGCTGCTGCTGGCGCTGACCGGTTGCACCAACATCAAGGTCGAGCCGGTCGCGCCTCAATACAAGATCACGAAACTGTGCATCGAAGAGAACCCGCAAGTGGTGGTGGGCGATTTCGTCGCCGGGATGCAGAACCTGCTGCGCCGCCATTCGATCGACAGTCAGCTCTACGCCGCGCCCGTTCCGGCCAGTTGCGAATACCGCATGAGCTACACCGCGATCCGTTCGTGGGACTTGTCCATGTACCTGTCAGATGCCAGCGTCCGGCTCTACAAGGGCGACCAACAGATCGGCTTCGCCCATTACTACCTGACCAATCAAGGTGGTTTCGACCTGTCGAAACTCGCTACCGTGGAAGAAAAGATGGGGCCGGTGCTCAATCAACTGCTGGGGCAAAACCAATGAACGGCTTCATCAAAGGTCTTTCGGCACTGCTGCTGATGACGGTGTTGACCGCTTGCGGCCACAACAAACCTTCAAAGCCTTATTTCGACCCGCCCCCGCCGCCCCAAGGCAAGGCGCTGGTCTACATGATGCGCACCCAGGTCCTGCAAGGCAGCCTGTACGACAGCGTGTTCAGCATCAACGACAGCGCCGTCGTCGCCCTCAACGACCGCAACTACTCCTGGGTATACGTGAGCCCGGGCCTGCACAAGGTTTCTGCCGGCCAGCAACCGAACCCACGCAATGTGCGCCTGACCTTGCCGGTCGAAGCGGGCAAGGAGTACTTCGTCGAATACACGCAAGAGCGCTCGATGGAATTCATCCGGGTGCGCAAGGCTGAAGAAGGCAAAGCCATGGTGCGTGGTTATGGGTATTTGCCGGTCGAGTGATGCGGCGGCTTAGTGGAGCAGTGGTCAAGTGATTGCTCTACCGCCCCCCAAACCGAAGAGCTTCATGGGCACAACGGGGAAGCCCTCTCCCCGTTCGCGCTCCTGTTCATTCACCGTGGCAGCACGCCGATTTCGCCCCACCCTCATAGCGGTCATGATGCCGCACCCAGTCCATGATCTCGTCCTCATTCCTGCCCTTGGGCGTGAGGTCGTGAAAGTTGTAGGCGCCCACCAGCAGGTCCAAGCCCCGAGCGTACGTGGAATAGGTATGGAAGACCGCGCCGGCCTCATCCCGGTAGAACACGCTCAGCCCCGGCATCTCTTCCTCGGCGCTGTCGGTCTTTTCGTAGTTATAGGTGGCCTTGCCGGCGGCGGCGTCTTCGCTCCGGGCGCAAACGCCGAAGTCGTAGTTGAAGTCGGAACCGTCTGACGACACCCAATCGAATCTCCAGCCCATCCGCCGCTTGAAGGCCTGGAACTCGGCGAACGGTGCGTGGGACACCGCCACCAGGGCGATGTCGTGATGGGCCAGGTGCAGGTCGGCGCCGTCGAAGTGGTCGGCCAGGAACGAGCAGCCCTGGCAGCCTTCTTCCCAGCCCTTGGCGAACATGAAGTGGTAGACGATCAGTTGGCTGTGCTCACCGAACAGATCGGCCAGCCTCAGTTCGCCGTCGGGGCCGTGGAAGCGGTAGTCCTTGTCGACCTTCACCCAGGGCAGGGCGCGGCGTTGGGCGCTGAGGCGGTCGCGTTCGCGGGTGAAGGCCTTTTCGTCGGCCAGGTGTCGTTGGCGGGCGGCGAGCCATTCTTCGCGCGACACCACCGGATGATTCTGCACGTTCATGATGATTTCTCCTGCGGGGTTGAAACCGTCTGTCTCAGACTAGTCGTTCACTCAGGGGGGAATTCGACAGACCGCCGGTCGGTCGGCGCCGTGAATCCGGCTGAACGGCACCGGACGCCTCCGGTCACACCTTTTGAGAGCGTTTTCACTGACGCACACCGGAGGTTGAATCGGATGACGACTTACAACTGGGATTTGATCGAGCGCTTGCTGCACGAAGCGCAGAACAGCGCCGGCCACAGCTTCACGCCACGGCCCTACGCCGAGCAGCACGCGGCGGAGAAGGCCGCCGCCGGTGAGCCGATAGACAACCTGGATCACCTGAAGACCCTGGCCTGCGAGTACGAAAAACTGCTGCTGTTGCGCGGCTACATCGAGCCCCGGCCGGAAGAGGAAGGCGGCACCGGGGAGAACTTCATCCTGACCCCGCGCGGCTCGAGCCTGCTGAGCCTGATCGACAGCAGCATCCCCGGCAACGACCACCCTCGGCAGGTGCTGGACGAGCAGGAGGATGCGCTGGACGAACTGACGTTCGACGGGGTGGCCTCCAAGGCGCAGATTGCCTGAGCCATTCGCCAGCGTATTGCGGTGGCCTCACTGACGCCATCGCCAGCAGGCTGGCTCCCACAGGGGATCCCCGGTGTCCGCAGGATCCCTGTACACCACAGAAACCTGTGAGAGCTGGCTTGCCAGCGATTGGGCATCACAGCCGACCTCTCCGGTGGCTGACAGGCCGCTATCGCTAGCAAGCTAGCTCCCACAGGTATTGCGGGTGTACTCAGGATCGGCCGCCACCCCAAATTACTGTGGGAGCTGGCTTGCCAGCGATGAGGCCAACACTGCCGACATCCCTGTTGCCTGACCCACCGCCATCGCCAGCAGGCTGGCTCCCACAGGGGATCCTCGGTGGGAGCAGGATCCCTGTACACCACAGAAACCTGTGGGAGCTGGCTTGCCAGCGATTGGGCCATCACAGCCGACCTCTCCGGTGGCTGACAGGCCGCCATCGCCAGCAGGCTGGCTCCCACAGGTCTCGCGGATGGACTCAGGACCGGCGGCCACCCCAAACCACTGTGGGAGCCAGCCTGCTGGCGATGGCGCCCGCCCAGGCACCGCTGGCCTAGCTGCTTTGGGCAGCTTTCAGGCATTTGAGGTCGTTGAAGTCCTTGCGCACGCCCTCGATCTTCTTCAACAGCCGCTGACGCTGCTGCGGTGTGCTCTCGGCCATCAGGTCGACGATCAGCGAACGGGCCTGGGCCTCGGTGTTGGCGTAGGCCGTGCGGTAGTCCCGCGTCCATAAGCTCTCGCGGTTGACCAGAAGCGTCTCGATCCTTTGTGGGAACCCGGGGCTCTGCCGCTGCGCCAACGCCGCGCTGAACTGCTTTTGCCAGTGGGCACGGTTGGCGATCCACTGGGTGTTCTGGTCGCCCAGCGCCGTAGACCAGGCCATTACCCGTCGTTCTTGCGTCACGCTCAGGGGCCCGAGCCAGTCGTTCAGGCGCTTGTCCATGCGGGCGCCGCGTTCGGCGATCTGTTGGTTGAGCGGCGGCTTGAGGTATTCCTGCTCGCGTTTGCGCAGATCCTTGGCGAACGCGTCGTTCATCTCGGCGACCTGCCGGTCGTCCAGCCCTTGCAGCAGTTCGACGGCCGACGGGGTGATCTGCCGGGCGGTCTCGGCGATGGCCTGCTTGGCTTCCGCCGTGCGGGCCTGAAGGGCGTCGTCGGTGACCTGGTTGCGCTCGACCATCGTTTGCAGGCGGTCCAGCCAGTCGAGGTAACCCGGCAACTGCGTGGTGCAGTGCCAGCTCAGGTGCGCCTTGAGGCGCTCGTTGAACCAGCCTTTCTGCTCGCCGTTCATGTCCAGGTAGTCGCTGAGCGTCCACGGAATGATCACGTCGAGGTTGCGGTAGGCCAGGCCGATGCGGCTGCAGGCGCCGAGGGCGAGGATGAAGGCCAACAGGACAAAGAGGTGCTTGAACCGGCGAGACATGGGCGAATCCTTGCGAAAGCCAGTCTGATGTTCATGTGAACGCAGCATGGCCCCGCCGGTTCAGCCGATCAATAGAACGCGCGCTCGGCCTTTAGCGTGACCAGCCCGTCGCATTGGCTGTTGTGGCCGGAGTAGGCTGAGCAGTCGCTGCCGCCGAGGCTGGAGTTGCTGTAGATCAGGTTCAGGTCGATGCCCATGAACGGGCGGGAGAACTTCAGCGACCAGTCGCTGAAGGCGCTGACATAACCGCCGTCCACCGACACCGGCGTGTTCAGCCGGTGGCGGGTGTACTTCATGCTGATGCCGATGCCGAACGGCTGGTTGCCGCCGAAGTCGGCGAACAGAGTGTTGTTGCGCTTGTCCGGATCGTCACTGAAGGCCAGGCCGAAACGGCTGCCGAGCAGGGTCAGGCCGCCGAACAGTTCCTGGCTGTCGGGCGTGTCGACGCGGGGATAGCTGTAGCGGATCGTGCCGACTTCGTAGCCCAGGGTCTGGTCGAAGGGTTGCTTGAAGCCCAGGTAAGAATCGACTTCCAGGTCTTTGCCCGGCGTGATGCCCATGCTGGGCGACCATTGGCCGAAGTAGAAGCCGCTGTCGTGGCTCAGGTCGAGGCCGCCGTGGAAGGCGCCGACCGCCGAAGGCTTGACCAGGCCTTGGGCCATGCTGCGGCTGGGGCTGGTGCCGAGCTTGAGGTCGAAGTCGCCGAGTTCGCGCTGGAAGATCTGCGCAACGGCGCCGGGGCAGGCCAGCAGGCCGACAAGCAATAAACAGAAGGGTTTGAACATGCGTCACTCCTTGAACAGCGAGGGCAGGGCGGTAGGGCCTGCTGAAACGCTTTATCCAGACGCGTGCAAGGATACCGGCGAATGATCGGCGCCGGGGGCCGTTCGTCGATTGTCGGTGAGGGATTAAACGCGAGAGAGGTGCAGCGAGGGGCCGGTCCAGACGCTTCGAAGCTCAAAGCGCCTGTGGACGGAGGGGTTACTTCTTGCCCAGGCTGATCTGCCGGGAAGGGGCGTAGGTCTGGCCGCTGACGCCTTTGGCGATCTGCTGGATCTCGCCGCCGGACTTGAGGAACGCGGCGATCTGGTCGTTCAGCGATTCGCTGGTTTCAACGGCTGGAGCGGGCTTGGCTTTGCTGGCGGAGGCTTTGACACGCATGGCGGGCATTGACCTGTAAAAGTGGCTCGGCCGGCCAGACTACCGTAATTCCCCGACAAAATCTGGGTGAATGTCCAGGGCAAAGACCAACCTGAAAAGTCGGATATTGTCGCCCGTAGGTTGAAACGACCCGCTAACCTCCTGTTTTGAATCAGAACGCAGGCGGGCACGAAGGCAAGCTCAGCATGCAGCAGGCCCTTTCGACAATCGGACGAACGGCACCGTTGAAAGGAAGCCCAAGCCATGGGCGAATCTGCCTCGCCGGCCGTTCGTGCCGTCAACGCACCGGACAAAACCGGGTAGAATGCCGCCCACGCAAGTGAGGGTATTGGAAATGGCTTTAGTCGGGCGTTACAACAGTTTGCAAGTGGTCAAGCACACCAGCTTCGGCCTGTACCTGGACGGCGGCGCCGACGGCGAGATTCTCTTGCCCAACCGCTACGTCCCCAAGGATGTGCCCAGCGAAGATGAAGACTGGCTCAACGTGTTCGTCTATCTGGACAGCGAAGACAAACTGCTCGCCACCACCGAGAAACCGAAAATTCAGGTCGGCGAGTTCGCCAGCCTCAAGGTGGTCGAGATCAACAGCATCGGCGTGTTCCTCGATTGGGGCCTGCCCAAGGATCTGCTGCTGCCGTACTCCGAGGAAAAGCGCCAGTTGAGCGCCGGCGACTACTGCGTGGTGCATGCGTACCTCGACAAGCGCACCCGCCGCATCACCGCCACCGCGCGGCTGGACCGCTACCTGGACAAGACCCCGGCCACCTACGCGCCTGGGCAAGAGGTCGATCTGCTGGTCGTCGAGTCCACCGACATGGGCTACAAGGCGATCATCAACAACAAGCATTGGGGCCTGATCCACAAGAACGAGATCTTCAAGTACATGCGCTCGGGCATGCGCGAGAAGGGCTTCATCAAGGAAATGCGTGCCGACGGCAAGATCAGCCTCAGCCTGCAACCGGTCGGCCAGGAAGCGGCGGGCAGCCTGAACGCGAAGATCCTCGCCAAGCTGCGCGAAAGCAACGGCACCCTGGCGGTGAGCGACAAGAGCGATCCGGCGCTGATCAGCAGCCTGTTCGGCGTCAGCAAGGGCAACTTCAAGAAGGCCATCGGGGCGTTGTACAAGAACGGCCAGATCGTCATCCATGCCGACCGCATCGAGCTGACCTGAGTTTTACCGCTGTCTGTGCTGCCCGAACCGGCCTCGTTCCCTGTGGGAGCGAGCCTGCTCGCGATGGACGGCGCAGCCGTCATCCATTTGCCCCGGATCCGTCCGGGGCTTTATTTTCAGCGTTGGGGAAATCTGCCATGACCTGTGTGTTCGAGGTGTCGCGATGAGCGCCGAGCGGCGCAACGCCGACGGTTTCGCCCTGCAAGTGATGATCGGCCTGTGCCTGGTCTGGGGCGTGCAGCAGGTGATGATCAAGTGGGCGGCGGCCGACATCGCGCCGGTGATGCAGGCGGCCGGTCGGTCGGGGATCTCGGCGTTGCTGGTGGGCCTGCTGATCTGCGTCAAGGGCGGCTGGGACCAGGTGGGCGCGACCTGGCGCGGCGGCCTGCTGGCCGGTGCCTTGTTCGGCCTCGAGTTCTTCTTCATCGCCGAGGGGCTGCAACTGACCACGGCGGCGCACATGTCGGTGTTCCTCTACACCGCGCCGATCTTCACGGCGCTGGGCGTGCATTTCCTGCTGCCCGGCGAGCGTCTGCGCGCGGTGCAGTGGTTGGGCATCTGCCTGGCGTTCGTCGGCATCGCCATCGCCTTCGCCGGCGGGGTGTCGTGGGACAACCTCGACCGGCGCATGCTGTTGGGCGATGCCCTGGGCGTGCTGGCCGGCGCCTGCTGGGGCGCGACCACGGTGGTGGTGCGCGCCTCGCGCCTGTCCGAGGCGCCGGTGACGCTGACCCTGTTCTATCAGCTGATCGTCGGTTTCCTCGGCCTGCTGGCGATTGCGCTGTTCAGCGGCCAGATCACCCACGTCAGCCTCACCGGCGTGGCGGTGGCCAGCGTGCTGTTCCAGGGCGTGGTGGTGTCGTTCTTCAGCTACCTGATCTGGTTCTGGCTGCTGCGGCGCTACCTGGCGGCCAACCTGGCGGTGTTTTCGTTCATGACGCCGCTGTTCGGCGTCACGTTCGGCGTGTTGCTGCTGGGCGAGAAGCTGAGCCTGAACTTCATCGCCGGCGCGGTGCTGGTGCTGCTCGGCATCACCTTCGTCAGCGCCGAGCAGTGGGTGCGCCGGCGCCTGCGCAAAGCTCTGGGTCAGCCCTGAGCGGTTGCAGGGCCAGGCCGCCGGCAACCAGCAGGCCGCTGCCGGCGAGCACCAGCGCCGGTTGCAGGCCGCCGCCGAAATGGCTGCTCAGCGCCGCCAGCAACGGGCCGCTGAGCTGACCGACCGCGAAGCACGCGGTCAGCAGCCCGGCGTTGCGCTGGGTGGCGTGGGGCGCCAGCTCCCGCGAGCGCTGCATCACCAGTTGCATGCAGGCCAGGAACGGCGTGCCGCACAGGATCACCCCCAGCGCCAGCCCGGCGCCGCTGCCCAACAGACAGGCGAACACCCCGGCCGCCTGCAGCCACAGGGTGGCCAGCAGCCAATGGCGGGTGGTGCCCCCATCGGGCTTGCGCAGGCTCACCAGCACGACGCCGAGGGCCGACGCCAGGCCGAAGCAGGGCCAGAACAGATCCGCCTGCCATTGCCCGTGGAACTGCGCGTTGGCCATCTGCGACAGGAACGTGGCCGGAATGATGTAACCCACCCCGTACAGTGCGTACACCGCGGCCAGCCGGGCGATGCCGCGGGTCGGCGCGCCGCTGGCCTCGGGGGCTGCGGCCGCCGGAACGGCCGGTTGCGGCAGGATCCGCACGATGCCCAGCAGCATCGCCAGCGCCACGGCGGCGTAGATCAGCCACAAGGTGGCGGACGTCTGGTTCAACAGGTGTGAGGCCAGCGCCAGCAGGCCTGTCAGAAAAATCCCCAATCCCGGCCCGGCAAACACCACCGCGCCCAGCCGTGGGCGACCGGCGGCCAACGCCAGCGGCTGGCTCAAGGCCGTGATCATCACCAGCACCCAGGCGCTGGCCACGCCGGTGCCGAAGCGCAGGATCAGGTGCGACCAGAACCCGTCGGCCCAGAACGAGGCCAGGGTCAGCAGCACGCACAGCCACAGGCCGCCGTGCAAGCGGCCGCGCACCTGCTCCGGCCGACGGGAAAACATCGCATCCACCGCGCCCAGCAGGTAGCCGAGGTAATTGGCGGCGGCGATCAGGCCGGCGGCGGTCAGGTCGACCTGGCCTTCGCTGAGCAGGTGCGGCATTTGCGGGGTGAGGGCGAAGCGCCCGATGCCCATGGCCATCATCAGGGCGACAAAACTGGCGAGAAGGCGAATCAGCGGTGACATGGTCGCAGTTCCAGGAAGGTTCGATGACCGTCAGGCTAGGACTGATTGACTTTCTTTAAAATTGAATAATAGTGAGTAACTTGTTCTGTTACGGAGAATACTCGTGGAATTCAGCCAACTGCGGATCTTTCAGGCGGTGGCCGAGGAAGGTTCGATCACCCGCGCCGCCGAACGCCTGCACCGGGTGCCGTCCAACCTGTCGACCCGGCTTAAACAGCTGGAGGAGCAGTTGGGCGTCGAACTGTTCGTCCGCGAGCGTCAGCGTTTACAGCTGTCGCCTGCGGGAAAAGTCCTGCTGGACTACGCCGGCAAGCTGTTCGCCCTGCGTGACCAGGCCAGCGCGGCGGTGATGGGCGGGCAGCCGGCGGGGGACTTCGTGCTGGGCACGCTGTACAGCACGGCGGCGATCCATCTGCCGGCGCTGCTGGCCCGCTATCACAAGCGCTATCCGGCGGTGAACCTGCAAGTGCAGTCCGGGCCCAGCGGCGAGCTGCTCGAAGGACTGCTCACCGGCCGGCTCGACGCGGCGCTGGTGGACGGCCCGCCGCAGCTGGCCGGCATCGACGGCGTGCCGCTGTGCAACGAGCGGCTGGTGCTGATCAGCGAGGCCGAGCACCCGCCGGTGCGCAGCGCCAAGGATGTCGAGGGGCGCGCGGTGTTCACCTTCCGCCATGGCTGCGCCTACCGTGCGCGGCTGGAATCCTGGTTTGCCCACTACCACGCGGCCATGGGCCGGGCGATGGAGATCGAGTCGTATCAGGGCATGCTGGCCTGCGTGATCGCCGGCAGCGGGGTGGCGCTGATGTCCGAGTCGATGCTCGCCAGCCTGCCGGGGCGCGAAGGCGTGGCGGTGCACCCGCTGGCCGAGCCGTTCGCCAGTGCGACGACGTGGCTGATGTGGCGCAGAGGGATGGTCGGCGCCAACCTCAATGCCTGGATCGAACAGCAGCGGGCGCTCTATCCCGTGGCCGGTGAAGACACGCGGGAAACGGCTTGAGCGAACGGTCAGGGATTTCGTCCGATTCAGTAACAGATCATTGCGGATTTCACTGCGCATTGCGTAGGACTTCAGACTATTATCAGTGCGAAGCGGCCTCAGAATTCCGGCCGCTCGGCACCACCCTGAAGGGGGCATGACGATGAAAGAGAAAATTCAGAACTGGCTGCACGATTTGGGTGTTGCCCTCGGCTTGATCGAACCGCCTCTGCAACCCGTACCGATCCGCACCGACGACGAACAGCGCCGGCGTCAGCCGCGTCGCCGGTAACCAAGGCGCAATCCTGTGGCGAGGGCGCCTGCTCCCGCCTACGGCTCAGCCGCCACCCATCACAGGGCCGCTTGGCGGCCCGGCGGGAGCAAGCGCCCTCGCCACACAGACCTGCTCTTCGACTCAGCCGGTCTCGTCCTCAAGCACGTATCAGACAACCGTTCTCAATGCCGGCTGATTTCCATCAGGAACCGACTCAAGTCATTCGCCGTTTTCGCGCGCCTGAGCATTCGGTCTTCCTCCGCGGTGAACGCCGTCAGTCCGAATTCATCTTCCAGATGAAAGATCAGATCTTCGATGTCCGCTTTCTCCAGCCCCAATTGCGCCAGGCTGGTGTTGTCGTCGAATTCGCGGTTCTCCAGCAGGCGAAAGATGAATCGGTGCACGGCGGCGCGCACGGCGGCTCTGTTCATGGCAGTCATTCGAAGGTGTCGACCTGATGGAGTACAGCAGGCTTCACCCGTGCCGGCGCAGCCACTGGTCAATCATTCCCCGCAGATGCTCCCCGGAGAAGCTGCCGAAGTGCCCGCCATGCACCGTGCGCACCGGCAGGCCGTGCAGGCGCCGCAGGCTGGCGGCGTAGTCGTCGAGGTCGGAGTGGTAGGCGTCTTCGATCAGCGGGCCGTCGTAGATGATGTCGCCGCTGAACAGGGTTTGGGTCGCCGCTTCGTACAGGCTGATCCCGCCCGGCGAATGCCCCGGCGTGTGCAGCACCTGCAGCGTGCGGTCGCCCAGGTCGAGCACGTCGCCGTCCTCGACGAAGCCGGTGGCCGGCGCTGCCTTGACCCGGTACTCGGCATAGCACAGCGGGCAGTCCGGGTGGGCCTCGAACATGTCGTCGCCGACGAAGGCGCGGCTCAGGTCGTTGTCGCCGTCCGGCGCCGCCAGAATGTCGGCCTCGGCCGGATGCACCAGCCGCTCGGCGAATTCGTGGTGGCCGGCGATGTGGTCGAAGTGGCAATGGCTGGCCACCGCCACCAGCGGCCGCTCGGTGAGCCAGGGCAGTTGTTCGCGCAGGCTGACCAGCCCCGAGCCGCTGTCGAGCAGCAGGTCCTTGTCGTGGCCTTGGATGTGCCACAGGTTGCAGCGGTAGAACGGCCGGATGTACGGCTCGTGGATCAGGCGGATGCCGTCGCCCAGGGACTGGACTTCGAACCACCGGTCGCGGCTGACGATCTTCATCAATCATTTTCTCCAGACGAAAAAAACGGGTGTGGCAACCGACGCCACACCCGCCGAAGAAAGCATCGAGTCGTTATGTGAAGCTTAGATCGCGCTGGCCACCGGGGCAGGGCGACGGGACATCAGGCTCACCACCACGAAGCTCACCAGGCCCACGGCCAGGCTGTAGTAGATCGGGGTGTTGGCGTCCAGACCGTCCTTGACCATGAACAGCAGCGCCGTGGCGAAGCCCATGCCCATGCTGGCGATGGCGCCGGCGGTGGTCGCGCGCTTCCAGAAGATCGCGCCGATCAGCGGGATCAGCATGCCGCCCACCAACAGGTTGTAGGCCAGGGTCAGGGCGCTGATCACGTCGTTCACCACCAGGGCGATGGCCAGCACCACGGCGCCGGTCAGCAGGGTGAACAGGCGGTTGATGCCCAGGCTCGACGGCTTGCCGCCGCGCAGCTTGGGCAGCAGATCTTCGGTCAGGGTGGTGGACGCAGCCAGCAGGCCGGCGCTGGCGGTGGACATCATCGCGGCCAGCGCGGCGGCGATCACCAGGCCGCGGATGCCGTCCGGCAGCGACAGTTTGACGATGGCGGCGAAGGCGTTGTTGACGTTGTCCAGGTCCGGGATCAGCACGTGGGCCGCCATGCCGATCAGGGCGCAGGCCAGGCCGTAGAGGATGCAGTAGACCCCGGCGAAGCTGCCGGCGTACTGGGCCACTTTCTCGTTCTTGACGGTGAACACCCGTTGCCAGATGTCCTGACCGATCAGGATGCCGAAGAAGTAGATCATGAAGTAGGTGATGATCGTGTCCCAGCCGATGGTGGTGAAGTTGAACGCCGCCGCCGGCAGCTTCATCACCAGGTCGTCCCAGCCGCCGACGCGGTACAGGCAGATCGGCAACAGGATGAACATCAGGCCCACGGTCTTGATGATGAACTGGACGATGTCGGTCAGGGTCAGCGACCACATGCCGCCGATGGCCGAGTAGACCACCACCACGCCGCCGCCCAGCAGCACCGAGATCCAGAACGGCAGGCCGAACAGCACCTGCAGCACGGTGCCGATGGCCAGGATCGAGGTCACGCCGATCATCAGCGCGTAGGCCAGCATGATCGCCGCGCTCGCCGAGCGGGCCATCGGGTTGTAGCGCTTCTCCAGCACCTGGGTGACGGTGTAGATCTTCAGTTTCAGCAGCGGCTTGGCCAGGAACAGGTTCAGCGCGACGATGCCGCAGCCCAGGGCCGCGCACAGCCAGAAGCCGGAGATCCCGTGCACGTAGCCCAGGCGCACGGTGCCGACGGTGGACGCACCGCCCAGCACGGTCGCGGCCATGGTACCCATGTACAGGCTCGGGCCCAGGTTGCGCCCGGCGACCAGGAAGTCTTCGTTGGTTTTGGCCTTGCGCATGCCGAAGTAGCCGAGCAAGAGCATGCCGGCCGCGTAGATGAGGACGACGAATAAATCCAAAGCCATGATGGCGTGTCTCCGATTGTCTTTTTTATGTTGAGGCCGAGTTCGATTCCCTGTGGGAGCGGGCTTGCCCGCGAAAGCGGTGCATCCGTCGCATCATTGCCGGATGTGCCGCCGTCATCGCGGGCAAGCCCGCTCCCACAGGGGTACAGCGTTTGGTCAGGCGGCTTGGCGCATGGCCGTCTTGCTCTGTGCATCTGTCTGTCGGCTCCGGGCATCCTGCGGGCCGTACACCAGCGCCGGCTCCGGGAACAGGCTCAGCAGCATCAGGTACAGCACCGAGGCCAGGCCCAGGGTCACCAGCAGGCTGATGTCGATGCCGCCGGCCAGTTCGCCCAGCGGGCCGACGAACTGCCCCGGCAGGTTGACGAAGCACAGGCCGACCGCCGCGCTGGGGATCCAGGCGCCCATGCCGCGCCAGTTCCAGCCGTGGTGGAACCAGTAGCGGCCGCCTCGCTCGCCGCGGGTGAACACTTGCAGGTCGTCCGGGCAGTAGAAGCCGCGGCGCACCACCAGGCCGATGATCATGATCACCATCCACGGGGTGGTGCAGGTGATGATCAGCACGGCGAAGGTCGACACGCTCTGCACCAGGTTGGCCGCGAAGCGCCCGATGAAGATGAAGGCGATCGACAGCACGCCGATCAGCAGCGTCGCCTTGACCCGCGACAGCACCCGCGGGAACACGCTGGACATGTCAAGGCCGGTGCCGTACAGCGACGTGGTGCCGGTGGACATGCCGCCGATCACCGCAATCAGGCACACCGGCAGGAAGAACCAGCCCGGCGACACCGCCAGCAGGCCGCCGACGTAGTTGTTGGCCGCGATGTAGTCCGGCGCCTGGATCGCCACGATAGTGGCGGTGGTCAGGCCGAACAGGAACGGGATGAAGGTGGCGATCTGCGAAAGGATCACCGCCGTCATGATCCGCTGCCGGGAGGTGTCGCGCGGGATGTAGCGGGCCCAGTCGCCGAGGAACGCGCCGAAGGAGATCGGGTTGCTCATGGCCACCAGCGCCGCACCGATGAACGCCGCCCAGAAGCCCGGCTGGCCGAGGCTGACAGTGCCGGCGTACTGTGCATCGAAGGGGCCGGCGAAGGCGAACGCACCCAGCAGGAACAGCAGGCTGGCGCTCCACACCGCGATCTTGTTGACCCACAGCAGGAAGCGGAAGCCGTAGATGCACACGGTCAGCACCAGCACCGCGAACAGGCCGTAGGCCAGGCCCAGGGTCAGGTCGGTTTCCGGCAGGCCGATCAGGCGCTTGGCGCCGCCGATCAGCGCATCCCCCGAACTCCACACCGAGAGCGAGAAGAAGGCGATGGCGGTCAGCAGCGACAGGAACGAGCCGACGATCCGTCCGTGCACGCCGAAGTGCGCACCGGACGACACGGCGTTGTTGGTGCCGTTGAGCGGGCCGAACAGGCCCATCGGCGCAAGGATCAGCGAACCCAGCAGCACGCCCGAGACAATCGCCCAGACACCGGCCTGGAAAGACAGGCCGAACAGCACCGGGAAACTGCCGAGCACGGCGGTGGCGAAGGTGTTGGCGCCGCCGAAGATCATGCGGAACAAGTCCACGGGACCTGCGGTGCGTTCGTGGTCCGGGATCTGTTCGACCCCGTGGGTTTCAATCTGCGTAAGGCTTTGGTCGTTGTTCTTGTTATTCATGATCTGCTCCGATCATCAAGGCGCGCCCATCGTGCGTGGTCGTCGCCTGTTTGGCTAAGGGGGTGGCAGCCCTTCCGGCATTGCGGACAAATGTTCATGGCAGGCCAGCCATAGGCCTTGTTGTTCTAGGCTCGACGCGTGTTTCCTGAACACAATCGTCTCGCGCTCCTGGCTGAAGTGTTGCTCCCCTTGCATGCGCAGCTCGGTGGCCACGTCATGGATGAACACCGCCACGTCACCTTGCAGGCTGACGTAGGCGTTGCTTGAGGTGCACGAGAGCACCTCGAAGCCATCCTCGGCGCGCCAGCTGTCCCACAGCGCCTGATAGGCGTCGCGCGACAGCAGGGGCTGTTCGAGGGTGTGGAACACGAAGCTGGCGTCGGCGCTGAAGGCACCGAAGTAGGCTTCGCGGTCGTTGCGGGCGAAGGCGGACACAAGGTCGGCGGCCGCCTGCAGAACCTGATCACGTTCGTTCATGGCGAACCCTCAGCGGTGGACCACGCCAGGCAGTACGCAGAGCATTTCGTACAGCAGGTTGGCGGCCAGCAGCGAGGTGTTGCCGGTGGTGTCGTAGGCGGGCGAGACTTCTACCAGATCGCAGCCGATCAGGTCGAGGCCCTGGCAGCCGCGCACGATCTCGATCGCCTGGATGGTGGTCAGGCCGCCGATTTCCGGGGTGCCGGTGCCGGGCGCCCAGGCCGGGTCGATGCCGTCGATGTCGAAGCTCAGGTACACCGGGCCGCCGCCGACCTTCTCGCGCACTTCGGCCATCAACGGCTCCAGCGACTTGTGCCAGCACTCTTCGGCCTGCACCACGCGGAAACCCTGGTCGCGGCTCCAGTTGAAGTCGTCGGCGGTGTAGCCCTGGGCCCGCAGACCAATCTGCACCACGCGGTCGCAATCCAGAAGGCCTTCTTCGACGGCGCGACGGAAGGTCGTGCCGTGGGCGATCTTCTCGCCGAACATGTGATCGTTCACATCGGCGTGAGCGTCGATGTGCACCAGGCCGACCTTGCCGTGCTTTTTATGGATGGCGCGCAGGATCGGCAGGGTGATGGTGTGGTCGCCGCCCAGGGTCAGCGGGATCACGTTGTGCTCGAGGATGTTGTCGTAGGCTTCTTCGATGATGCGCACGGCGTCGAGCAGGTTGAAGGTGTTGATCGCCACGTCGCCGATGTCGGCCACCGACAGCGAGTCGAACGGGGCGGCGCCGGTGGCCATGTTGTACGGGCGGATCATCACCGATTCGGTGCGGATGTCGCGCGGCCCGAAACGGGTGCCAGGGCGCAGGGAGGTGCCGATGTCCAGCGGCACGCCGACGAAGGCGGCGTCGAGGCCGGCGGCGGTGTCGAGGTGGGGGAGTCGGAGCATGGTGGCGATGCCGCCGAAGCGCGGCATTTCGTTGCCGCCCAGTGGTTGGTGAAGAATCTTGTCCACGGGTAGGGCCTCATCGTCTTTGTTTTAGTTGTTCGGGTGCGCCGCTTACGCAAGGTTCGGGCACCGTTGTGGGCGGATTCTGCGAAATGCCGCAGGTCGGAAGAATCGCTGCGGGCAAATACTTAGTTCAGATTTTTCTGAACTAATGGCGAGGCGCGAGATAGACTTCTCGGCCATCCCCAATTGGGATGACGAATACAAAACCCGTGGGAGCGAGCCTGCTCGCGATGACGGACTGGCGGCCAGCATCAACATTGACTGAGCCACCGCCATCGCCAGCAGGCTCGCTCCTGCAGGGTTTTCCGTTGTGTTGAGTTGAGCGCTTTACCCGAGTCCGGAGCATTTGTATGGCCAACGCTTTACCCGACCTGAAACTTTTGCGCATCTTCGTCAGCGTGGTGCGCCATCAGGGATTCGCCAACGCCCAGCAGGAGCTCAACCTGTCGACCTCGGCGATCAGCACCTACATGAGCCAGCTGGAGGCCGCCCTCGGCCTGGTGCTGTGCCACCGCGGGCGCGGCGGGTTCAGCCTGACCAGCAAGGGCGAGCTGTTCCATCAGGAGACCCTGCGCCTGTTGGCCGAGCTCGAAGGCTTCGAGCAGTACGCCGCCGCGCTCAAGGGCGAGCTGCGCGGCACGCTCAACCTCGGGGTGATCGACTCCACCGTCAGCGACAAGGCCCTGCCGTTCGCCGAGGCCATCGGCGCCTACAGTCAGGAGCACCCGGCGGTGCACCTGCACCTGTCGGTGATGAGCCCCTACGAATTGCAGCTGGGCGTGCAGGACAACCGCCTCGACCTGGCCATCGGCGCGTTCTCCACGCGCATGAGCGGCCTGGTGTACATGCCGCTGTACCGCGAGCAGCACTGGCTGTACTGCAGCAACCGTCATCCGCTGTTCACCGAGCGGCGGATCCCCGAGCAGGTCATCACCCAGCAGCGCATGGTCGGGCGCGGCTACTGGAGCCAGGCGGAACTGGCCCGCCACGGCTTCAAGCACAGCGCCGCGACGGTGGAAAGCATGGAGGCGCAGCTGATCCTGGTGCTGTCCGGCGCCTACATCGGTTACCTGCCGGAGCATTACGCCCAGGCCTGGGCCGACAAGGGCGACCTGCGCGTGCTGCTGCCGGCGACCTTCGGCTACCAGGCGCCGTTCTCGATGATCATGCGCCGTGGCCGCAGCCGCGAGCCGCTGATCCAGACCTTCCGCGATTTGCTCAAAGCCCAGCTCAATCAGGCCTGAAAATGTCCAGACCCCAATGCCCGCGCTGTCTGCGCCCCCGAACCCATTGCCTGTGCGCGCTGATCCCCCGCCTCGACAGCCGCACGCGCGTGTTGCTGCTGCAGCACCCGAGCGAAGTCAACCATGCGCTCAACACGGCGCGGCTGGCGGCGCTGGGGCTGACCAACGCCGAGCTGATCGTCGGTGAGGTGTTCGAGGGTCTGCCGGCGCTGCTGAACCGGCCGGGGTATCAGGCGCGCTTGCTGTTTCCGGCGGACGATGCGCAGCCGCTGCAGGCCTACGGCGCGTCCGACGAACCGCTGCTGCTGGTGGTGCCCGACGGCACCTGGCGCAAGGCGCGCAAGCTGCTGCACCTCAACCCGTTGCTGGCGGCGCTGCCGCGGGTGACGCTGGCCGACGGCGGGGTGTCCCGCTACCGCTTGCGCAAGGCGCCCGGGCCCGGGGCGTTGTCCACGGTCGAGGCGATCGTCCAGGCCTTGCAGACGCTGGAGGCGCCGGCGTCGTTCGAGCCGCTGCTCAAGCCGTTCGAGGCGTTGATCGAGGGGCAGATCGCGGCGATGGGGGAGGAGACCTTCCAGCGCAATCATGCAGAAAAATGACCGGTGCCCTTGCTGACCCCATCGCTGGCAAGCCAGCTCCCACAGGTATCACCGGTGCCTGCAAAATCCAGGCACACCGCAAACACTTGTGGGAGCTGCGGTGCGACGACTCGACTTGCCAGCGATGAGGCCGGCACTGCCGGCATTTCTGCTGCCTGACCCACCGCCATCGCCAGCAGGCTGGCTCCCACAAAGGATCCCGGCTGTCCGCAGAATCCCGGTACACCGCACAACCTGTAGGAGCTTGCCTGCAAGCGATGAGGCCAGTTCAGCCGACATCTCTGTTGCCTGGCCTACCGCTATCGCTGGCAAGCCAGCTCCCACAGTGTCCCTGTCGAACACAAAGTCCGAGCCCGGCGCTGAACCTGTGGGAGCTGGCTTGCCAGCGATGAGGCCATGCCTATCAGCACAAATTCCGGATAATCACTAGCGTTCGCGCATCGCCTCGGTCCGGGCTTTGAGCACTGGCTTGAGCAGGTAGTC